>JAMPXH010000001.1 GCA_023701285.1 Candidatus Didemnitutus sp. | reverse complement strand
GTGGTGTTGAGGATGTCGACGTTGGTGCGGTTGCCGCGGGTGCCGATGACGTAGCCGTAGCGGGCCTGTTCGCTTTTCACGACGGCTTGGGTCGAGGTGCCGGTGCCGGCGGTGTTCCAGAAGACGGAGTGCGCGGCCGAGATGCCGTGCGGCACGGTGCCGGAGGTGCCGCGGTAGCGCGCCTCGAACCAGCTGTCCTCGGCGGTGCAGGTGTCGACGAGGTTGGCTTGGCTGAAATGCTGGTGGTGGTCGCTGGCGCGTCCGCCGGTGGCGTAGCCCGCGGCACCGACGGCCCCGGTGGCGCGGCCAGTGATGGCGTCGAGGCTGGCGTGGATGACGTTGCCGGCGGCGCCGGTGCCGCTGAATTGGAAACCGTGCCGCGAGAAGCGCGCCTCGCAGGACTGGATGAGCGACTCGCCGGTATCGAGGAGGCGGAACATATAGCCGTTGCCGCCGCCGCCGCCGTATTGGGGGCGTTGAAAGAAGCAGTGCTCGACGGTGAGGTGCGTGCACTCGCGGGCGCTGAAGGCGCCGCTGAGCAGGTGCGCCGTGGTGGTGTTGCCGGCGGGCTGGTAGGTGGCGAGGCGGCGCATCCAGGAATCCTTCACGCGTTCGAACACGATGAAGAAAAAGCCGTTGATCTCGTAGGCCGCGGTGCCGGAGATGCCATAATCGTCCTCGCCCCAGCCGGTGGTGGCCTCGCTCTGCACGTTGGCGAAGGAGAAGTCCTCGAGGCCGATCTCCGCGATGGGCGCGCGGGTGAGGCGGACGACGCGGGCGCCGTCGCGGAGCTTGAGCGCGTAGCGCGTGGGGGCGTCGACCGTGAGCGTCTTGGCCACGGGATCGACGGCCACGACGGTGCGGCGGTAGGTGAGGCCGCCGAGCGAGGAACCCTGGCCGAGCCAGAGCGTCTCGCCGTGCTCGTTGATCCAATCGTCGCCGATGTCGTTGCGCACGACGACGGTGTCGCCGACGGCGAAGCCCGCGGTGGAGGCGACCGGGATGACGGTGGTGGAGTTGAGCAGGTCGCGCGACAGGGCGACGGACGTGGTGCCCGAGGTGCGGTAGAAGCTCATCTCGGTGCCGTCGCGCACGCGGATGACGGCCTTGGAGCGGAGGTTGGTCGTGGTGGTGTTGAGCAGGAAGGTCTGGCCGGCGCCCGCGCCGCGGAGCACGACGTTGCCCGCGTCGATGAGCAGGGCCTGCGTCTGCGCGGCGGGCACGGAGAGCCGGTAGGTGCCGGCGGGCAGATAGACCACGCCGCCGCCGGCGGACTCGGCGGCGTTGATGGCGCTCTGGATCGCGGCCGTGGCGTCGGTGACGCCCGTGGGATCGGCTTGGTAAGGCGCGGCGGTGACGTCGAAGACAGGGCCCGTGCGGTCGGGCAGGGCGGCGGCACCCGCGCGGTAGCCGGCATAGGAGAAATCCTGCAGGACCTTGTCGGTGTCGAGATTGGCGGCGGCGGGATCGTAACCCGTCTCCGGATAGAGCGACGAACGCCAGCTCGCGAGGGCGGCGGTCGCGGCGAGACAGGCCAGGCAAAGGACGGCGGCGGCGCGGGGCATGGGGTGGGGCGGAGAGGGGAGCACCCAGTCTTGATAATTATTATTAACAGCCAAGCGTAATCGTCCGGCGCATGACGTGCCGGGGTCTTGTCTCGCGCGCGGGCGGCGCCAAGGTGGCGGCAACATGTCTCTCCCCAGCGAGTTCAGCGGCGTCACGGTCCACACGAAAGCCAACGTCTATTTCGACGGCAAGGTCGTCAGCCACACCGTCCTTTTCCCCGGCGGGGAAAAGAAGACGCTCGGGCTCATCTACGCCGGCTCGTATCACTTCGGCACTGGCGCGCCCGAGCGGATGGAGATCGTGGCGGGCGCCTGCCGCGTGCAGCTCGACGGCAGCCCGGACTGGAAGGACTACGCCGCGGGCACGCACTTCGACGTGCCGGGCAAATCGGGTTTCACGATCGAGGTCGCGGGCGGGATCTGCGAATACATCTGCTCGTTCCTCTGAGCCGTCGTCGCGGCGGCGTTGCCGAGCAACGCGCGGGCGGCGTGACGCAGCCCGGCGGATTTTCCATTGGCCAGACCCGGGAGGTTCCGTAACGGTCGGCCGGTTCCCATGTCCGACGCCGCCTCCTCCGCCTCTCTCCCGAACGTGCTCGCCGAGCGATACGCCTCGCCGGCGATGAAGGAAATCTGGTCGGCGCACGGCCGCATCCTCCTCGAACGCGATTTCTGGATCGCGGTGATGAAGGCCCAGCGCGATCTCGGCGTGGCCATCCCGGCCGAGGCCATCCGCGACTACGAGCGCGTGCGCGGCGACGTGAATCTCGAACGCATCAAGGAGCGCGAGCGCACCACGCTCCACGACGTGAAGGCGCGCATCGAGGAATTTTCCGAGCTGGCGAAGCGCCAGTTCATCCACCTCGGGCTCACCAGCCGCGACCTCACGGAAAACGTCGAGCAGCTCCAGGTCGCCCGCGCGCTGGAGCTCGTGCGCTTCAAGAGCGTCACGGCGCTGCACCTGCTGGCCCAGCGCGCCGGCGAGTGGCGCGACGTGATGATCACCGGCCGCACGCACAACGTGCCCGCGCAACCCACCACGCTCGGCAAGCGCCTCGCCATGGCCGGCCAGGAGATGTTGGTCGCGTTCACCCGGCTCGACGAGTTGATCGCCCGTTACCCGGTGCGCGGCGTGAAGGGCGCGGTCGGCACCCAGCTCGACCAGCTCACGCTCCTCGGCGGCGATGCGGACAAAGTCGACCAGCTCGAGTCGCGCATCGTGAAGCACCTCGGTTTCAAGGCTTCGCTCGGCGCGGTCGGCCAGGTTTACCCGCGCAGCCTCGATTTCGACGTCGTCAGCGCGCTGCACCAGACCGGCGCCGCCGCGGCGAGTGCCGCGACCACGCTGCGGCTGATGGCTGGCGCGGGGTTGCTCACGGAGGGCTTTCAGGACGGCCAGGTCGGCTCGTCCGCGATGCCGCACAAGGTCAACGCCCGCAACTGCGAGCGCGTCTGCGGCTTCTCGACGCTCCTCTCCGGCTACGTGACGATGACCGCCGGCCTCGCCGGCCACCAGTGGAACGAGGGCGACGTGTCCTGCTCCGTCGTGCGCCGCGTGGCGTTGCCGGATGCATTCTTCGCGCTCGACGGCCTGTTCGAGACGTATCTCACGGTCCTGCGCCAGATGGAGATCTTCCCCGCCGCCATCGCTGCGGAGAACGAGCGCAACCTGCCCTTCCTCGCCACGACGACCATCCTCATGGAAGCCGTGAAGCACGGTGCCGGTCGCGAGACCGCGCACGAGGCGATCAAGCTCCACGCCCTCGCCGCCGCCAAGGCCCTTCGCAACGGCGGCAACGCCGACCTCCTCTCGCTGCTCGCTGCGGAAAAGCGCATCGGCCTCGGCAAAAGGAAGCTGCAGGAAATCCTCGCCCAGAGCGAACGCTTCGTCGGCGCCGCGCCGCATCAGGTGGACGAATTCATCGCCGCCGTGAAGCCGCTCGCCAAGAAGCACAAGGGCGCCGCCGAGTATCGTCCGGGCAAGCTGCTCTGAAGAGACTTGGCCCGAGCGGCGCCAGATGCGTGTTGACGTGAGTGGGCACTTCACCCGGCATAAACGCCGGGCCGCCTTTGCCGGAGAGGCATCACACTTCGGCAGTCCTTCAAATCAAGTTCGCATGCGTTTGTTTGCGGCCATCGCGCTCGTTTTGTTAGCGACACTTCAGCCCGAAGCGGTCGCTGACACGCTGACGCCGACTACGAAGCTCCTCGGTCCCGCTGCGCTGCGCTACGAGATTTTCGTCAACGCTACGGGTGCGTGGACGGCCAGCGCAAATGTCCCTTGGGTGAGCGTCACCCCAAGTTCGGGTAGCGGTCAGTGGAACGTCACGGTGACAGTGCAGACCAATGGCGCCGGGACGAGCCGGCAGGCGACGCTCACTATCGCGGGCATGTCCCACACGCTTACGCAGAACGCTAACGCGGCGGGCAGTGGCTCTGACCTCTGCGTCGTCGGCAGTAATTCTGCAGGTCAGCTGGGACTGACAAACGTGTCGCGCACTTCCCCGGTTCAAGTCTCCACCGATATTGCGGCGACGGCGGCCGGAGAAAGCCACACGATGATCCTGAAAAAAGACGGCACGCTTTGGGCGGTGGGCTCCAACGCCTACGGTCAATTGGGAGATGGGACGACAGCGGCCCGAGTCGTTCCCTTTCGAGTGGCAAGTGATGTTGTGTCGGTTGCCGCAGGGGCTTGGCACACGGCATTTGTGAAAGCCAATGGCACGCTATGGGTGATGGGCGTAAAGGACTATAGTTTGCGCCAAGGGGGAGCCATGTCTCTTCGGACGAGTCCGGCGCAAGTGGCGAGCGGAGTAGTAACGGTCGCGGCGGGCTCCAGACATATCATGTTCGTTAAAACGAACGGGACACTTTGGGGCTTGGGGGATAATTTTAGCCGCCAACTTGGCGCTGGTAGATCGGATTTCGAGACCGACCCTGTGCAGGTGACGACCGGCGTTGCGTCCGTCGCCGCAGGCGGCAGCCATTCCGTTTTCTTGAAGACGGACGGCACGCTTTGGGCGATGGGTGCGAACGCCTCCGGGCAGTTGGGCGATGGGACGGACTATTACCGCCCAACGCCGGTGCAAGTGGCTACAGGAGTGACTGTCGTGGCTGCAGGATATGAGCACACCGCCTTTGTGAAGAACGATGGCACTTTGTGGACCGTGGGAAGAAATGACTTTGGCCAACTGGCAGATGGCACAACTGCCGATCGGGTCAGCCCTCAACAAGTGGCGAGCGGCGTGGCTTCAATTGCGGCCGGCTTCTATCACACGCTTTTCGTGAAAACCGACGGCGCACTTTGGGTGGCAGGCAGCGACTTGACCGGACAATTAGGTGCGGGCCGCGCCGCTTCCGCGAACAGTTTTCGCCCAACACCGGTGGAAGTGGCGAATGGCGTTGCTTCTGTTTCTGCCGGTGCCGGCCACTCGGTCTGGGTAAAGACGGATGGGACGCTCTGGGCGACCGGAGAAACCAAGGCCGGGCAGTTGGCAGACGGCACCTACGCTGGCCGCGCAGTTCCAATGGCGATCGCAACCGGGGTTGCGTCCGTTGCGACGGGGAGTTCGCACACGATGTTCGTGAAGACGGACGGAACTTTATGGGCGATGGGTTCGAATAATGACGGCGAGCTGTGTAATGGCGGCGCGTCCAGCCTTCCATTGGCCATGACGCGGGTCGCAAGTAATGTGGCCGCCGTCGCGGCAGGCACCAGATATTCGCTGTTCGTGAAGACGGATGGGACGCTCTGGGCTGCGGGCTACAATGATTACGGCCAACTAGGCAACGGCGGGACCTACGGTCCTCTCGAGCCGGTGCAGATCGCCAGTGATGTCGCCTCGGTCGCGGCGGGGAATTCACATACATTGTTCGTGAAAATCGACGGGACGCTCTGGGCTACGGGTTACAATGATTACGGCCAATTGGGCGATGGGACCGTGACGACGCGCACGGTTCCCGTGCAGGTAGCCAGTGGCGTGGCGTCGGTTGCGGCCGGTTACAGACACACAATGTTTGTGAAGACGGATGGGACACTTTGGGCCATGGGGCAGAGCACTAGCGGTCAACTGGGAATCGAAACCACGGACTATGGCATCACCGTTCCGGTGCAGGTCGCTTCGGGGGTGTCATCCGTTGCGGCGGGCGATTATCATACGGCGTTCGTGAAGACGGACGGAACGCTGTGGACCATGGGGCAAAATGCATACCGGCAGCCAGTGCTTGTGGCGAGCGGGGTGAAGGCGGTTGCGGCGAGATCGTCGTTCACGCTGTTCGTGAAGACCGACGGGACTCTTTGGAAAACCGCGGTGGGCGCGCGGTCGGAGTTGGTGGCGAACGGCGTGGTCGGGCTCGCAGCGGGATTCGATCATTTCGCCTATCTGGTGGATTCGAGCCGTGCAACGCCCACGGTATCTTGGTCTACGCCTCCTTCGATTACCTACGGCACGGGGTTGTCTGATAAGCAGCTAAATGCGTCCAGTGATGTCGCGGGGGCGATGATTTATTCCCACGAGACCGGTGCGATCCTTGGGGCCGGGACGCATATTCTCACGGCGACCTTTACCCCAGCGGACACATCCACCTATTCTGCTGCCGTCGCAATTGTCACGCTCCGGGTGGACCCGATGCCTGTCTCGATCACTTTGGGTAACACGACTGCGCTCTATGATGGGACACAGAAGCCGGTTAGCGTTACCACAGAGCCGTCAGGTGTGGCGACGTTCGTTACCTACAGTGGCGAATCGCTCTATCTAGGCACCGTGGCTCCGACGCAGCCGGGAATCTACTCGGTCTGGGCGAGAGTGGCCGATCTGGTCAACTACACTGGCGTGGCCAACGGCACGCTGGAAATCATCAAGAATTTCAACGGTTGGTCGATGGACTATTTCAGCTCTGCCGAACGACTCGATGCCGCGATTTCGGGGCCGGATGCAGATCCGGACGGGGACGGATTGGACAACCTCGCCGAATACGCACTGGGTCTTTCGCCGAAGGCCGCGAACACGGCCGGATCTCTGCCCTCCTTGAGCGTGACCGGCGCCGACTGGGTTTACACTTACGCGCGTCCTTACTACCGCCCCGACTTGAGCTACAATGTCGAAGTTTCGCCGAACTTGACGGATTGGACCACGAGTGGCGTCACGCACGAGCTTATCTTTACAAGTGGCGGCGTGGAAACCTGGCGCGCGACCTATCCGCGATCGACCACCGACCGGCTCTTCTTCCGGCTCAACGTGACCCGCTGAGCCGGGCCCCGCGTCCGCGCCTCACCTGCGGAGGCCTTTTACCATTTCCCCGGGCACTGGGAGAATTGGGTTGCCAGTGCGCGGGGCGGGGCGTTTTTTGGACCCTCTTTTCGCTTCTTTTCCAGCTTTAACACCTAACAACTATGGCAGAACTCGCAGGAAACTGTCTCATCGGCCAATCCGGCGGCCCCACCGCGGTCGTCAACGCCAGCGTGGCCGGCATTGTGTCCGAAGCCCTCAATCACGGTTGCATCGAGGAGGTTTACGGCGCGCTCAACGGCGTGCAGGGCCTGCTCGGTGAAGACCTGATCGACCTCGCCGCCGAGTCGCAACAGGCCATCCGCGGCCTGCGCCACACCCCCGGCGCCGCCCTCGGCAGCAGCCGTGCGAAGCTCAAGAAACCCCAGGATTTCGAGCGCGTGCTCGAGGTGTTCAAGGCGCACAACATCCGCTATTACTTCCACATCGGCGACGGCGAGTCCCAGGACACCGCCGCCAAGCTCGCCGAGCTCGCCAACGCGCAGAACTACGACCTCCGCGTCATCGGCGTGCCGAAGACGATCGACAACGACCTCTCCGTCACCGACCACTGCCCCGGCTACGGCAGCGCCGCCAAGTTCATCGCCACCACCGTGCGCGAGCTCGCCATCGATGCCGACGCCACCGCGCAGAACGACATCGTCACCATCGTCGAGGTCATGGGCCGCAACACCGGCTGGCTCGCCGCCGCCGCCACGCTCGCCAAGCGCCGCGACCACCCGAACGATCCGCCGCACCTCGTTTACCTGCCCGAAAAGCCATTCGACAGCGCCAAGTTCGCCGATGACGTCCGCCGCATCCTCAAGCGCGAGAAACACTGCGTCGTCGTCGCGGGCGAAGGCCTCGTCGACAAGGACGGCAACTACGTCGCCGTCGAAGGCGGCGAAGCCGGTGCCGCCGCCCACTTCGGTGGCGTCGGTGAACACCTCCGCGAACTCGTCGAGACCCAGGTCGGCGGCAATGTCCGCGTCGTCCGTCTCGGCGTCACCCAGCGCTCCGCTGCCCATCTCGCCTCCAAGACCGACGCCGACGAGGCCTTCCTCGCCGGTCAGGCCGCCGTCAAGGCCGCCATCGACGGCGAGAGCGAGAAGATGGTGACCCTCGTCCGCGGCGACACCGACCAATACACCTGCGAGACCAGCCTCGTGGCCTTCTCCGAAATCGTCGGCAACACGAAGAAACTCCCCGGCGAGTGGATCAACGAGGACGGCGTCAGCCTGAACTTCCAGTTCTACCGCTACGCCACGCCGCTCATCCAAGGCGAAGTCACCCTGCCCTACGATAACGGCCTGCCGACCTTCGCGCGCCTCGCCGCGGAGTCCGTCGACAAGCAGCTCCCGGCCTACGAAGGCTGAGTTTACTGCAGTTCTCCTGCCGAGGCCGATCCTACCGGATCGGCCTTTTTCTTGGCCAAAAGCCTCGTTGAGGAGGTTAATTAGGGCCAATATGCCCTGAATTTATATCGTAAATGCCTGACAAACAATGTAAAAAGGAATAACCCCAGTGATTTTAGGGTTTACGCCCTATAAGAATAGGCGCACAGCAAATTCATGAAATCCTACCCTACGTCAATCCGCAGCGCTCTCCTCGCGGCTGCGTTTGTATTCTCTCTCTCCGCTGGGCTGAATGCGCACGCCCAAGCTCAGTCGCTGCTCTCCCAGAACGGTGTCGTCATCGCAGCCGTGGAGCCGCTGCTCTCGGCCGATGGCAACGGCGGCGCGATCGCCATCACCGGCATCAACTTCCCGCGCAGTCCGCGCGCCGGCTATCCAGTGGTCTCGCTCCGCCTGGCCGGTGGCAACGTGACGACTCTGACCTCCCAATACGACGGGGCCACCGTTCTCGCCCTCTTGCCGCAAGGCCTTTCCACCACCGCCCCGGGCTCCTACCGCGTGATGGTCAGCTTCGGCCCCGGCACCAACGTGACCGACTCCTTTGAATTCACCATCGGTGCGGTCGGTCTCACCGGCGCGAAAGGCGACAAGGGTGATAAGGGCGACACGGGCGCCCAGGGCCCCCGCGGCTTCACCGGCGACCAAGGCATCCAAGGTGCGAAGGGCGACAAGGGCGACAAGGGCGACCAAGGCGCACAAGGCATGAAGGGCGACAAGGGTGACCGTGGCGAGCAGGGCGCTTCCGGCGTCACGGGGCTTTCCGCGCTGCCGATTTTCCAGAACAAGCCCGCCGCGCTTGCGGCCGGCCTGCGCGTCGGCGATTTCTGGATCCAGCAGAACACCGGTCACGTTTACCGCGTGATGGACCTCGATCCGGGTTACGGCAACGGCGGCAACTGACCGCTTCGCACCCACTCAGCGTTTTCACCCGCCGGTCTCGTCCGGCGGGTTTTTTATCTCCATGATCTCACGCCGCCGGCGCGTGCGACTTCTCCCGCGCGAGCAGCGCCGCCTCGACGACGAGCCACAGTGCCAGCCCGAGCAGCAGCACGCACACGGCGAACTCGACGTGCAACGCCGCCGCCACCGCGCCCTGCGCCATCCGGTCCAGATGCACCGAGATGCTCAGGCCGAGGCTCCACAGCGTCATCGCCAGCATGAGCAGCGTGGGCCCGAGCGTGAACCACACCGCCTTGCCCAGGTGGCGCAGCCACACCGTCACCGCCAGCAGCGCGAGCGCGGCGAGGAGTTGGTTGGAGGTGCCGAAGAGATTCCAGAATACGCGCCAGATGGGCAGCTGCCGCCCGTCGATCTCCGCCGGCGGCAGGCTCACCACGAGCAGCGGCAACGCCAGCGTCAGCGCCGTGGCGCCGACCACGCCGGCGCGCCCGGTCCAGCCCGTGATCTCCATCAACACATAGCGCGCCAGCCGCGTGCAGGCATCGAGCGTGTCGAACACGAACGTGGCGAAACACAGCAGGCCGAACTGCCGCGCCACCTCCACCGGCACCGCGCCGAACGTCGCGTGGTGCATGAACACCGCCACGCCGTCCGCGTAAGTCAGGTCCGGCCGCCCGCTCGATTTCGCGAGGATCATCACCGTGGCGAGGCTGATGCACGCGAAGAATCCCTCCAACATCATGCCGCCGTAGGCCACCGGCCGCGCATCCACCTCGCGGTCGAGTTGCTTCGACGTCGTGCCGCTCGCCACGATCGAGTGGAAGCCCGAGCACGCACCGCACGCGATCGTGATGAACAGGATGGGGAACAGCGGCGGCGTGCTCCCGCTGAAATGGAACAGCTCCGCGCCCGACAGCGCCGGCGCCGCGATGTCGATCCGTCCGCTCAGGCCGCCCACCAACACGCCCAGCACGCCCATGATCGTCACCACATAGAGGAAATAGCCGCCGAGCGCCCCGCGCGGCTGCATCAGCAGCCACATCGGCGCCATCGCCGCGAAGAAACAGTAGCCGAGCAGCAGCCAGTCCCACAGCAGCTGCGGCCGGGCGAAGCCCGTCAACGCCCCGAGGTCGAACGGCAGTTCCGGCCCGACCAGGATCGCCACCAGCACGAGCGGCAGGAAGATCAGCTGCGCCTTGCCTTCGCCGAGTTTCCACCGGCGCATCGTGAAACCCATCACCAGCGCCAGCCCGAGGTAGAGCAACGACGACGTCGCCACCGCCGGCCCGGGCGCCTCGCCGCCGGCGGCGGACGCCTGCTGCACGAACGTCCCCGCCGTCACGTCCGCGAACGCGATGATCACGTAGATCAGCGAGATCCAGATGAAGGCGAGGAACAGCCGGTAGGATCGCCGGTTCATGTAGCGCCGCACGACCTCCGCGATCGACTTCGCGTCATGCCGCACCGAGGCGACGAGCGTCATCAGGTCGTGCACGCCGCCGACGAGGATCGAGCCCACGATGATCCAGATCCATGCCGGCAACCACCCGAAGTAGGTCGCGGCGAGGATCGGCCCCACCACCGGCCCGGCCGCCGCGATGGCGGAGAAATGTTGCGGCAACAGCCACGACCAGCGCGCCGGCTCGTAGTCGAGCCCGTCGCGACGCAGGTGCGCCGGCGTGGGCTTGGTTTCGTGCAGATCGAGGAAGCGGGCGAGGAAGCCGCCATACCAACGGTAGGCGAGGCCCAGCAACAGGCCGGACACGAGCAGGAACAGGATGAGTGACATCGCGCGTGGGACGCAGTCAGCGGTGGAAATGGGGCGGGGAAGGAGAGAGGCCGCGGAGGCCTGTCTCCGTCGGCAGCGTTGCCGGACGCAGGCATTAGTCAAAGGCGCGTTTCCGTCCGCCTCGCGGCGTCGATGGGCTTGCCCGCGCCCGGACCGCGTCACCAGACCGCCGCGCGGACGTTTCGGCTTGCCGATGGCGCGGCGCTTTTGATAATAATTATTAGAACCCCATGAATTGCCACCCCATCTCGCGAGGCCTGCGCGTCCTCGTCGCGCTCGGCGCCCTGCTGGCCGGCCTCGGTCTGCGCGCCGCCACCTACACGATCACCCAGGCGTCGGATTTCTCCTCGCTCCCGTCCACATTGCAGGCGGGCGACGTTGTGCTGGTGAAGAACGGCACCTACCTGAACGTCGCGCGCACGCTCAACGCCGCCGGCACGGTCGCCAACCCCGTGCACTTCCGCGCCGAGAATCCCGGCCAGGTCTTCTTCGGCGGCGCGACGCAGTTCCAGGTGCGCGGCACGGCGCTGGTCATCTCGGGCTTCGTGTTCGACGGCGACGTGGTGGCCGGCGGGCCGGCCTCGGCGAGCGGCGTGTTCCGGTTCAACGTCAATTCCTCCGACTGCGTGCTGCGCGACTGCGTGTTCAACAACTTCGACACCGGCGTCGGCATCGACGGGGCGTTCTGGGTGCTGATCAACGGTTACCGGCACACAGTGGAGTATTGCCGCTTCGCGAAGAAACAGCAGGCCGACCCCATCATCAACATCGTGCCGCAGGAGGACGACAGCGCCCCGGCCGGCACCTACCCGACGCGCGACATCCCGCGCCGCCACCTCATCCGCTACTGCTACTTCGGCGAACGCACCAACATCTCCGACAACGGCTACGAGACCATCCGCACCGGCGGCAGCGAATACCAGATGTATGATCTCTCCACCGTCGTCGAATACTGCGTCTTCGAGAAGGCGATCTACGGCGCCGACGTCACCGGCTACGAGCCCGAGGTCATCTCCAACAAATCGCGCAACAACATCTACCGCTACAACACCTTCATCCACTGCAAGGGCGGCATCGTGCTCCGGCACGGCGACGATTGCGTCGTCGAGGGCAACTTCTTCTTCGGCGAACCGGGCTCCGTCATGGGCTCGGGCATCCGCGTCATCGGCCTGCGTCACCTCGTGCGCAACAACTACCTGCAGGACATCGATGGCACCGGCTTCCGCGCCGCCATCTGCGTGACGAAGGGCAGCGGAGAGTGGGACGTGAACTCCGGCAACAACGCCTACGAATCCGCCGGCTATGCCCGGATCTTCCACAACACCATCGTGAACAGCGCACAGCCGCTGAACCTCGGCGCCACCTCCGCCAGCTCCGGCACCACCGCACCCGTGGGCGTCGAGGTCCGCGGCAACGTCGTGCAAAGCGCCGCGGGCGACGGCGCCATCCTCACCTTCAACGACGCCAACGGCTGGTCGATCTCCTCCGTCGCCTTCTCCGCTAACTGGTTTTATCATCCGTCCGGCACCTACGGCGCGATCCAGCCCGCCACCGGAGTCACCACGGGTGCCCCCGTGCAACTCGCGGCCGACGCCGGCCTCGGCTACCATGTGCCGCAACCCGGCAGCCCCGTCCTCGGCCAGGCGCCCGCCACGATACCCGCCACCGTGCGCGATCTCCGCGGCAAGTTCCGCGGCGCCACGCGCGATGCCGGCAGCTACGACAGCCAGGCCACCGGCGCCGTGCTCAACCGCCCGCTCACCCGCGCCGACGTGGGCCCGAGCTACGACGGCCGCAACAGCACCGCCATGGCGCCGCTGATCCTCGTGTCGCCGGCCAGTCAGACCGCCCCTGAGTTCGGCCCGGCGTCGTTCTCCGTCACCGTCGGCGGCGAAGGCCCCTTCACCTACCAATGGTTCAAGGACGACGCGCCACTCGCGGGTGCGACCGGCGCCACGCTCACCTTCGCCTCTGTGCTCGAAGCCGACGAGGGCGCTTACACCGTCGCCATTGTCAACGCCGCCGGCACCGCCCTCTCGGTGCCTGCCGCCTTGGTCGTTACGCCGAGCCGTCCCGTCATCACCGCCTCGCCCGCCGCCCAGACCGTCGCCGCCGGTGCGACGTTCGCGTTGCACGTGTCCGCAAGCGGTGAGTTGCCGCTGACCTACACGTGGAAACGCGACGGTATCGCGATCCCCGGCGCCACCGCGGCCACGCTCACCATCGCCAACGCCCAGCCTGGCGACGCCGGCACCTACACCGTCGTCGTTGCGAACAGTTACGGCGAGGTCGAGAGCACCGGCGCGCTCGTCGAGGTGCTCGGTGCGAGTCAGGCGCTGCTGCTCAACGACACGTTTTCCGGCAGCGGCTTCAAGACGCAGCAACTGCCCGTCTCCGCTCTCTGGCGCAGCTCCAGCACCAGCAGCAGCGGCAACCTCGCGCTCCAGTCCGGCGCGCTGCTCGTGCCCGCCGGGCGGCACGCGCTGGCGTATTTCACCGACGGCGCCCCGCAATCGCTCGCGGTCGGCGATGAACTGGTCGTTGCCTTCACCGTCAACTTCACCTCGGTCGGCACCGGCTCCGGCGGTTTCCGCGTCGGGCTCTTCAATTCCAACGGCGTCGCGCGCCCCGCCGACGGCAACAACGACGGCTTCACCCAATACGACGGCTTCCTCGTCGCCACCACACCACAGATTCCCGACGGCACGTCCAGCGCGTTGACCCTGATGCAACGCCGCACGGATGTGGCCGGCACGCTGCTCTCCAGCACCCAAAACGTCTACACCGCGCTGGCCACGATCGGCGGCAACACGCAGAGCTTCGTCACCGGCACGAACTACCTCGTGCGCCTCGTCGTGGCGCGCACGGCGCAGGCGCGGCTGAGTTTCTCCTTCACCGTCACGGGCGGCGCCCTGACCGCCTACGGTTTCGAGCGCGAGATCGACGCGAGCACCGTGCACGCCTTCGATGCCTTCGCCGTGCTGTCCGTCTCGGCCAACGCCAACGGCTCCAGCTACCTCATCGACAACGTGTCCGTCACGCACACGGCGGCGCCCGCGGCGGTGGCGCCGACGATCCTCGCGCAGCCGCAATCGGCCTCGGTGAACCCGGGCGAGAGCGTGACCTTCAGCGCCGATGCCACCGGCACGCCCGTGCCGACCTTCCAGTGGCGCAAGGGTGGGGTGGCGATCGAAGGCGCCACCGGCGCCTCCTACACCATCGCGTCCGCCGCCGCCGGCGATGCGGGCGACTACGACGTCGTCGTGACCAACAGTGCCGGCACCGCTACGAGCAACGTGGCGGTGCTCACGGTCACCAGCCCGCTCTCCGCGCTTCAGGCCTGGCGCGTCACCTATTTCGGCGCCCCTGAGGCGACGGGCGATGCCGCCGACCTCGCGGATCCGGACGCGGACGGCCTCGTCAACTTGGTCGAATACGCACTGGGCTTCGATCCGAAGGAGGCCGACGTCGCCGCGCTGCCCGCCACCGCCAGCGCGGACGGCCAATGGGTGTTCAACTACACGCGCCCCGTCGGTCGCAGCGACCTGACCTACACGGTGCAGGTGTCGACGAACCTGCAGACTTGGGCGACGGTCGCGCAGGAGCAGGCCGCCGTGGTCGGCGACACCGCCACTTGGCGTGCCGTTTACCCGCAGGCCGGCAATCCCAACGCTTTCTTCCGCCTCAGCGTCAGCCCCGCGGTCCCGTGAGGCCTGTTCGCGGCATCGTTTGACAGGCAATTACTTATATAAATAGGCCGGCCCCGACCGGCCTCCCGCCCGACGGCATGCTGCTTCTGCAAGGTTTCGGCTTGCGCCGGGGCCCGGTCTTACGATAATAATTATTATCCCCATGAATTGCTGTTTTCCCCCCGCCCTCCGGCGACTGGCTGCCCGGTTTGCCTGCCTGCTGGCCGCCTCGCTTTCTGCGCTGTCGCTTTCCGCCGCCACCGGACCGCAGACGGTCATCGTCAACGACACCTTCACCGACAACGAGCGCGTCACCCAGAATCCGCCTGGCACGCTCCAGTGGTTCGCCTCCGGCGGCACCTCGACGTTGGCTGCGTCCGGCGGCACGTTGATCCTCACACTGACCGGTGGCCGTCACGCGGCCGCCTACTTCCCGGAAACGACCATCGCGATCGGCGAATCGATCGAACTGGCCTTTGACTTCAAGACGACGGCCGAGTTCGCCAACCAAGCCGGCGGCCTGCGCTTCGCCCTGCTCCATTCCAATGGCAATACCAAGGTCACGGCCGATAACAGCAACCTGACCGTCACCTACATCGGCTACGGCGTGACGACCAACGCCGCACCCACCGCCATCAATCCGACGGTGCTCCGCGAGCGCACTTCAACCACGGCCAACCAGCTGATCACGTCCACCGGTTCCTATATCGCCCTCACCGGCGGCAGCGGCGGCCCCATCGCCACCTTCACGGCCGGCCCCGTCTACCGGGCGACCCTGCGCGTCGAGCGGCTCGATACCGATCTGGTCCGCGTCACCACCACCTACAGCGGCGGCAGCCTGCCCGCCTACGAGGTCACGACGACCGATGTCGCCGGTGCCGTCACGGCCTTCGACACCATCGCGCTCGCCATCGGTTCGGCCAACAGTGTCGCGGCCGTCACCGAGATCACCTTCGATAACGTTGCGGTGACCCACTACGGCGTGCCGCCCCCGACTCCCCCGGAGATCACCAGCCAGCCCGCGGCGACCACCGCCCGCGCCGGCGATCCGGCGGTGTTTTCCGTCACCGCCACCGGTTCGTCCCCGCTTACCTATCAATGGTATCGCGACGGCCAGCTGCTCACCGCACCGAATTCCGCCACCCTGAATCTCGCCAGCGTGCAAGCCGCCGATGCCGGCAGCTATACGGTCAAGGTCTCGAATGCCGCCGGCGAAGTCACCAGCGACCCCGCCGTCCTCACCGTCGACACCACGCCCGTCGCTCCTTCGATCACCGCGCCGCCGTTCTCACAGACGGTGGTGGCGGGCGGCAGCGCCAGCTTCGTGGTCCGCGCCACCGGTTCCGCGCCCTTCACGTATCAGTGGCTCCGCAATGGTGTCGCTGTTCCCGATGCCACCTCCGCCACCCTCACGCTCTCCAACGTGGCGCTCGCGCAGGCGGGCTCCTACAGCGTCGCGGTCACCAACGCCGCCGGCACCACCCTCAGTTCCGTCGCGACACTCACGGTCGTCGCCGCCGCCCCGACCAGCACCACGTTGCTGAACGACACCTTCTCGGGCGCCAACTTCATCACCCAGAGCCTGCCGACCTCCGCGCACTGGTATAGCTCCAGCACTAGCAGCACCGGCAACCTCGCGCTCCAATCCGGCGCGCTCCTCGTGCCGGCCGGCCGCCACGCCCTCGCTTACTTCACCGAGAGCGGCGCCCGCACGCTCGAGATCGGCGACGAGCTGCGTGTCACCTTCACGCTCAACTTCTCCACCGTCGGCAATTCCTCCGGCGGCCTGCGCTTCGGTCTCTTCAACTCCAACGGCGCCACCCGTGCCACCGACGGCGACAACGCGTCCTTCACCAACTACGACGGGTTCATTGCCACGACTACGGGCACGTTCCCCGACACCGACGCCCGCCTCGTCGGCAGCATGAACTTCATGCGTCGCGTCAATCCCAGCTCCTCCGGCGCCCTCCTCTCCACGGTGGGCAACTACACGGCGGTCGACGACTTCCCTGGCAACAGCCAGTCCTTCGCCACCGGCATCAACTACACCTTCAGTGTCAGCGCCGTCCGCACCGCCGCCGGCAAGATCCGCTTCACCTTCCAAGCCGTGGGCGGCACGCTCCCCGCCTACGGCTTCGAGATCGAGACCGACTCCGCCCTGACCGGTTTCGACAGCTTCGCCGTCCTCTCCACTTCGGCCAGCGGCTCCACCTTCACGCTCGATAACTTCGTCGTGACGCACACCGCTGCGCCCGCGGCGGTGGCACCGACGATCCTGGCGCAGCCGCAATCGGCCTCGGTGAGTCCGGGCGAGAGCGTGACCTTCAGCGCCGATGCCACGGGCACGCCCGTGCCTTCGTTCCAATGGCGCAAGGGCGGGGTGGCGATCGACGGTGCGACCGGCGCCTCCTACACGATCGCGTCGGCCGCCGCCGGCGATGCGGGCGATTACGATGTTGTCGTGACCAACAGTGCCGGTTCCGCCACGAGCAACGTCGCGGTGCTGACCGTCGCCAGCCCGTTCTCGGCGCTCCAGACTTGGCGCGTGACCCATTTCGGCGCCCCCGAGGCGACCGGCAACGCCGCCGACCTTGCCGATCCGGATGCGGACGGACTCGTGAACCTCGTGGAATACGCACTCGGCTTCGATCCCAACGAAGCCGACGTCGCCGCGCTGCCCGCCACCGCCAGCGCAGAAGGTCAGTGGGTCTTCAACTACACGCGCCCGGTCGACCGCAGCGACCTGACCTACACGGTGCAGGTGTCGACGAACCTGCAGAGCTGGACGACGGTCGCGCAGGAGCAGGCCGCCGTGGTCGGCGACACCGCCACTTGGCGGGCCGTTTACCCGCAGGCTGGCAATCCCAACGCTTTCTTCCGCCTCAGCGTCAGCCTGAACGCGCCCTGATTCGCGGTTGAATCTCCGGTTTCGCGCGCCGGCCCGTTCCGGGCCGGTTTTGCTGCCGCATTGCCTGTATTCTCCCCGTGCCCTCCTTCTTGTTTCGCCTGCTGGCCTTTGTCGGCCTCCTCTGCGGCCTGTCGCCGGCGCTCCGCGCTGCGACCTACACCCTCGATCCCGCGACGGGCTTCGGTTCGCTGCCCGCCACGTTGCAGGCCGGTGACGAGATCGTGCTCAAGGATGGCACCTACCTGAACGTCATCCGCACGCTCAAAGCCGCCGGCACCGAGGCCGCGCCCGTTGTCATGCGCGCGGAAAATCCCGGCCGGGTCTTCTTCGGGGGCGGCGTGCAGTTCAAGATCCAAGGCACGTGGATGATCATCTCCGGGCTCACGTTCGACGGCGATGTCGTCGCTGGCGGTCCCGGTTATCCGAGCGGCATCTTCCGCTTCGACGCCAATTCCTCCGACTGCACGCTGCGCGACTGCCGTTTCAACAACTTCGATGCCGGCGCCGACCCGGTCTCCGGCACGACCTGGCTCTACCTAGCCGGTTTCCGGCACACGATCGAGTATTGCAGCTTCGCCCACAAGGTCGCGCCCGACCCGCTGATCACCATCAGCCCCGATGAGGACCAGGCTTTCACGGCCGGCACGCGCGCGCCCACGCAGGATGTGCCGCGCCATCACCGCATCCGCTACTGCTACTTCGGCGAGCGCACCAACATCGGCGAGAACGGCTACGAGATCGTCCGCCTGGCCGAGGGAAAGTTCATCAACTTCGCCATGACCTCCACCGTGGAGCACTGCCTGTTCGAGCGCGCCATCTACCGCGCCGGCTCCGGCGAGCCCGAGATCATCTCCAACAAATCCTGCGCGAACATCTATCGCCACAACACCTTCATCGATTGCCGCGGCGGCATCGTCCTGCGCGCGGGCGACGACTGTCTCGTCGAGGGCAACTTCTTCTTCGCCGAGCCCGGCTCGCCGCTCGGCTCCGGCATCCGCGTCATCGGCCAGCGCCACATCGTGCGCAACAACTACCTCCAGGACGTCGACGGCACCGAGCTGAACGCCGCCATCTGCGTCATGAAGGGCAGCGGCGGCTGGAGCGACACCACCTACAGCTCCGGCTACGAGTCCGCCAACGACGCGAAGATCTACCACAACACCCTCGTCGACTGCACCTCGCCACTCGCGATCGGTGTCACCACCGGCGATCCGTCCAAGGGCGGCACTGTCGCCCCGACGGGCGTCATCGTCGCGAACAACCTCATCCAAAGCGCCGCCACCGACGGCGCCGCGCTGTTCTTCAACGACGCCAACAGCTTCGCCCTCGCCGCCGTCACCTTCGCCGGCAACCAGGCCTGGCACGCCGCGGGCACCTACGGCGGCACTTCCACCGGCGCACTTCCCGCGGGCTTCGCGACCGGCACGCCCGTGCTGCTCGCGACCGATGCCGCGCTCGGCTACGCCGTGCCCGCTTCCGAAAGCCCGGCCCTCGGCGCCGCCGTCGCGACGAGCCCCGCCACCCGGCGCGACCTGCGCGGCTTGGTCCGACCCGCGCTCGGCGCCGATGTCGGCGCCCACGATCGCGGCGCCACCGGCCCCGCCATCGGGCGCCCGCTCGCGCGCGGCGACGTCGGCGCGGTCTTCGAGGGCCGCACGCAGGCCGCGCGGGCCCCGCGCTTCACGAGCTTCACGCCTTCGTCCGCGCTCTACGCGGGCAACCCCGTCACGCTGTCGGTCGCGCTCGAGAGCGAGCTCGCCGCCACGCTGCAATGGTTCAAGGACGACGCGCCCGTGGCCGGCGCCACCGGAGCGAGCCTCGCGTTCGCCGCCGTGCAACCCGCCGACAGCGGCAGTTACCTCGTCATCGCCACCAGCGCCGCGGGCGCGACCACCAGTTTCCCGATCAAGCTCACGGTGCTGCCCTCCGCGCCCGAGATCACGGCGCAACCCGTCTCCCGCCTCGCGAACGCCGGCAGCACGGTGACCTTCTCCGTCGCCGCCCTCGGCCAGCCGCCGCTCGGTTACCAGTGGTTCAAGGACGGGCTCGCGCTCCCCGGCGAAACCGCGGCCACGCTCACGCTGGCCGATGTCCAGCCCTCCGCGGTCGGTGCCTACACCGTCGAGGTGACCAACGGCCTCGGCCAATCCGTGCTCAGCCAGGCCGCCGATCTGACGCTGCCCGGCGGCACGCTGCTGTTGAACGACACCTTCTCCGGCAGCGGCTTCAAGACGCAGGATCTGCCCGGCTCCGCGCACTGGTATAGCTCGAGCACGAGCAGCTCCGGCAACCTCGCGCTCAACTCCGGTGCGCTGCTCGTGCCTGGTGGCCGGCACGCGCTCGCGTATTTCACCGCCAGCGGCGCACAGGCGCTCGACGTTGGCGATTCGCTCGCGGTGACGTTCACGCTGAACTTCACCACCGTCGGCACTTCGTCCGGCGGGTTCCGCCTCGGCTTCTTCAACTCCAACGGCGCCACGCGCGCCACCGACGGTGACAACGCCTCCTTCGGCGGCTACGACGGCTACATCGCCACCACCACCGCGCAGTATCCCGACAGCAGCGGCGCGACCTCCGGCACCCTGCGGCTCATGCAGCGGTTGCCGGGCACGGCGAACACCACGTTGATTTCGAGCACGAACAACATCTACACGTCGGTCGCCGCCTTCAGCGGCAACAGCCAGAGCTTCGTCGCCGGGCAGGATTACACCGCCACCTTCGCCGTCACGCGCACCTCCGCCTCCGCTTTGCGCGTTGATTTCCGGGTGACCGGCGGCGCGCTTGTCGACTACGGCTTCGCTGCCGAGGCGACGGCGAATCTCGTCACGGCATTCGACAGCTTCGCCATCCTCTCCACGTCCAGCAACGGCTCGAGCTACAAGATCGACAACGTCGCCGTCGAATACACGCCCGCCCCGCCCGCCGTCGCACCGGAGATCGTCACTCCGCCGCAATCCGCCACCGTCATCGCCGGCGGCGACTTCACGCTCAGCGTCACCGCCACCGGCACGCCCGATCCGACCTACCAATGGCGGCACGAAGGCGCGCCGATCGAGGGCGCGACCAGTCCGGCGTTCACCCGCGCCGCTGCGCAACTCGCCGATGCCGGCACCTATGATGTCGTCGTCGCCAACGCCGGTGGCTCGGTCACGAGCACGCCCGTGACTGTGACGGTGATCTCCGCCGTGGAAAACTGGCGCCTCACGCACTTCGGTCGCAGCGAGGCCACCGGCCCGGCGGCCGATCTTGCCGACCCCGATGCCGATGGTCTCGCCAACCTCGTCGAATACGCCCTCGGGCTCGCGCCGCTCGAAGTCGACACCGCCGCCGTGCCCGCGACGACGACGGCCGACGGCTACTGGCTCTTTCTTTACGCGCGCCCCGTCGATCGGGCCGATGTGGCTTACGCCGTGGAAGTGGCTCCCGATCTGGCGGATTGGACGATGTCCGGCGTGGAGCACGAACAGGTCAGCATCGACGGGCAGACCGCCGTGTGGCGGGCGCGTTATCCGCAGGCGGACGCGCCGCGACTTTTCTTCCGGCTGAGGATCACACCCGTGACGCCCTAGCGAAAAACCTCTTCTCCTGTGGGGCTGGGTCGGGACGCGGCCCGCATGTCATCCGCCGTCCATTGCGGTCCGGCGAAGGCCCGGCCCCACGGGAAAAATCGCCGCGCCGGCGCGGGGCGGGCGATGGAGTTCGGCGCCGCAGAGACGCGGCGGCGTTTGGGGAGTGCGACAACGGACGGGCATTGCGGCGAAGGGTGGCGCATGTGCCGAGGCCCGATGCATCAGGCGCGCCCTTGCTGCGGTCGAGACACAAAACCAGATTGTGATGCGGGGTCGCGTGCTGTTGGTTGGTCGCATGGCTACAACGCTGGGACTCGACATCGGCTCCTCGTCCGTCATCGCCGGCATCTTGCGCGGCACCAAGGTCGTTGCGGAGGCGCCGCGCGCCTTCTTCAAGTCCCGGTGCGACGGCCCGCGCGTGGAGGTCGAGCCCGACGAATTGCTCCGCGCGCTGCGCACCGCCATCGCGGGCCTCGGCGGCGCGGCGAAGGAGGTCGACGCCATCCACCTCGCCGTCATGTGTCCGGCCTGGATCGCGCTCGATCGCACCGGCCGCGCGCTCACGCCGCTCGTCACGCACCAGGATCGCCGCAGCGTCGCACAGGCGCTGGAGCTCGAGACGCGCTTCGGGCGCGAGGCGCACCTCAACACCTGCGGCTGCCGGCCGTTCCCCGGCGGCATCAGCTCGACGACGTGGGCTTGGTTCAAGCAACACCAGCCGCAACGCCTGCGCCGCGCCGACCTCGTCGGCCACCTCAACACCTTCCTGCACCGCCGCCTCACCGGCGCCCGCGTCACCGATCCGTCCAACGCCTCCTTCACCGGCCTCTACCGCACGCTCACGCTCGACGGCTGGAGCGACGAGCTCTGCGCCAACCTTGGCGTCGACCGCGCGTTGTTGCCCGAGGTGCACGACGCGGACCGCATCGGCGGCCGCATCACGCCCGAGGCCGCGCGCGCCTTCGGGTTGCGCGCCGGCACGCCCATGCTCGTCGGCCTGATGGATGGCAGCGCCGGCATGCTGCTCGCCGGCGCGAAGGTCGGCCAGCTGTTCAACGTCTGCGGCTCCACCGACGTGCTCGCGCTTTGCACCGACCGCCCGAAGCCGCACGAGAAGCTCCTCACGCGCGCGCTCGGCGTGCAGGGAAAATGGCTGCAAGTCAGCACGCTCGCCGCCGTCGCCTCCGCGATCTACTGGGTGCGCGACCAGATGTGCCCCGGGATGCCGATCGAGGAGTTCCGCGCGGAATTCCGCCGGCTCGCCCGGCGCGGCCCGCAGGCGTCGGGCACGGTGCGCTTCGAGCCCTACATGGCCGGCGAGCGCACGAGCATCGAGCAGCGCCAGGGCGCGTTCACCGGGCTGACGCTCGCCAGCACGCGCGAGCAGATGCTGTCGGCCGTCGTGGAATCGCTCGTCGCCGCCAGCGCCGCGCGCCTGCCCCTGCTCGCGGCGTCCGGCACGAAACTCCTGCGCAACGTCGCCGTCTCCGGCGGCTCGGACCGGCTCGACGCGATCATGCGCCGCGACTGGCCGGGCCAGTGGACCTTCCGCGCCGTCACCGACGCCACGATGCGCGGCCTCGGCACGCTCACGCCGCGGGAGTGAGGGGGCTCCCTGAGGACCGCTGCCCAAATACAGGCATTGAGTCGCGTGCTGGAGGTATGTTGGTAATAGGCCACTGAAGCAGGTGGAGAAGCCGGCGGATGGATTGAAGGTGGATGATACGTGGAAAATGTGCCGGTTAGGCGGCTAGCGCAGGGATTATTCTAAACCAAACCGCTTGCGGTGAAAGAACGACCAAACTCGAAGTGATCGTATCGCTGGTGGCGGTTCGGATGAGCCTGGACTGTTATTTGCTCTGTGAATCTTGATTCTCGCTTCAGACCAGCGGGGCGCCCACCGCACGCAATTTTCGACGATCCAGTAATGTGAGCGGCAAGGCAGTCCCCAATTGCCGACTGACGGGTAGATTGACACCGCCTCGCCATCGAAAACCATCTGCCAATCGGTGCGGGAGAGTTTCAGCACGACCTCTTCGCCGCACCCACAAGGGCAACGGTGAGAAACCAGGGCGAAACGCGGTGAGATATAGAGGAGCCCCTCCTCCAAGGCCTCCGGCATGAATTCGACGAACTTAGGCTGGAATGTCTTCACTGAGGAGAAGGTTCCCGCTGAGGGTGTAGAGGCTGTTGTGCTCCCGCTCGTAATCGACGTAGAAACCGGCGAGCTTCTTCCACTTGAGGACGGCGAACGCCGCATTGAGCATATTGAGGTCCGCGATCTGGATATTGCTCGAATAGTCGTCCTCCGCGGTGGCGATGCAGGAAATCCGGAGCGCGCGATGGTCGTGTTTGTCGGCGGTCAGCGTAGTGACACGCACCAGCCCGAGCAGCTTGCCGTCAACTTCCTGAACGCCGAGGCCGGCATCGATGCACGGAATACCTTTCCGCAACAGGAAATCGATCAGTTCCCGTTTGGCCTCGCTCGCGTCCATGCAGAGGAACACGTAGTCGAAGCCGGTCAGACTCGCGGCGTTGGCCGCGACCAGGAATTCGGCATGCGAGACGATGCCCTTGTGCATCTTCGCGTAAATCTCGCGAAAGTAATCCACCTTCGGCACCGTCGGCGCCAGTTTTTCGAGCGGGGCCGCGCCGGGCGCACGAAATGCATTGTGCTGCAAGAACACGTCGCCGTCGAACAGATGAATTTCCCGCACCGGCGTTTTGGCCACGAGATCGAGGACATAGGAACCGGTGCCGCCGACCCCAACGATTGCAACGCGCAGGCCGCGCAATTTGGCGGTCACCGCGCCCAAGTGTGCCCGACTGGTATTGGTGTCGAGATAAACGAAGGGCGACTCCTCATCTATCTCGGCGATGGGCTTGAAGGTCTGGGCCCGGGCCGTCGGGTCAAGGGCGCGAGCCGGCGCCGATAAGATCGTGATATACCGACTCATCTTCGCGTAGTAGTCGCCGTAACCTTCGGGTGGCTTGTTGGAAAACGTGCGGTGCACGATCAACCCGTGGCCAAGATCCTGGACGGCTTCGCCGATCTGCAGGCCGCCAATGAAGGAGCCGTCAATGTTGCACGGTTGAGAACCGGCGAACAGCGCCACGTGGGTGGACGGCCGTGCCGTCTGGTTGCCCGCCAGAGTCAGTTCGGACACGAGCATCCCGCGCACGACTTCGCGGCGCGCGTTGACATACGGCACATTGCCGATGACGAGGTGGCCGGCTTGCACGGCCACCTCAAACCCCTCGTTCCGCAGACGGAGGAGGTCGGGACTAAGATTTATCAGTGCGGAGGACATCGAAGATCATCCCATCTTTGATTTTGACCGACTGGCCCTGCACGAGGCTGCCCTTCGGCTTGTGCTCGTCGCCTTTCTGGTAGGTGACGGTGTAAACGCTCGTTTCGTAGTTCGGCGGACCGAACGCGAGCGTGACGACCTCGTCGAAGGTCAGATCCTTTTGGGTGATCGTTTTCGATCGGCCGTTGACGACGATCGTGACCTCTTTGCGGTCGTGGTCCCGGTTCTGCCCGGGAGCGTTGTCTGCGTTACTCATGACGGTTGGTTGGTGGGCGGGAGCGGCGGAATTGCCACGACTCGCCACATTACTTCCTCCGAAAACGGCCGTTTCTGGGGAAAAATATTTCGCGCCCGGAATTTTGTTTAGTTGGCCGTCTGCTCCGTTCCGCTATGTCTGAGTTCCATGCAGACCGCTGCCGTCGCCGCTATTGAGATCGCCGATTGGGAACACCTCGGTCCGCAGCTCCTGCGCTACGCGCACTACGAGATCGTTGGTTGCCGGTGGCGCGGATTGGCGATGGCGGGTTCACGCGCGACGGCCGTCACGATCAACAACTGCACCGCGGATGAAATCGTGGAGGAAGCGCTGGAGGCACTGGCGCAGGGTCGGCGTGCCTACCACGCCGACCAGTCGCTGGAACAAAACCTCCGTGCCGTCATTTGGAGTTTAGTCCGAAACCATTACAAGCAGGCCTGTCGTTCGCCGATCGCCAATCATGTGGTGCGGGAGGACGTTGATCATCAGCAAGTGGACCTGATCGAGAACGCACCGGACCCGACCCTGCCGGCGAACGCGGCGGAAGCGGACGAACGGAAGCGGCAGCAGCGCGAGTTTTGCACGCTCCTCGCCAACAGTGTCGCGGACGACGAGGAACTCGGACTCCTGCTGCTGGCCTATGAAGAAGGGCACTACACGCCGGCGAAAATCGCCGAGCAAACGGGACTCGCGCCCACCCGGATCTCCGAATTGAAGCGCAAACTTGAAGGCAAAGCCGAAAAAATTCTTCGCCAGAATCCCCAGTATGCCGATATCAAACCATTACAGGAGGTCTCATGAATCCCGCTGAATTCGAGCATCCGCCCCTCGGGCGGATTGTCGAAGGCTTGAGCCGGACCGATGGCCTGACTGCGGCCGAGGTCAAAGCTAGCCTCTGTGAGAAGGGTTACGATCCCGAAGCGCTCGTGACGCGGCTCAAGGCGCGCGCGGCCGCTCTTTCCCGCGAGTCGCGGTTGAGTTGGATGCAGCAGGGGGACGCCTTGCAAGCGCGAGCCAATGCCGCCGGCCGAACCCGGCGTTCGTGGCTGGGGCGCACCGCGGACGAAATTAACACCGCCTTTAACGCGGTGCGCAGCGGACGCTACGGCGCGCAAGGGCAACTCCGGGTCCAGACCGCCTTCAGCAATCTCACAAGCGTCACGGTCGAAAGCAAAGCGGCGTTTCTCGACGAAGTGGATATTCTCCTGGAACTCCAGCATGAGACTCCACCGGAGCAGCCCCCTACACTGTGACCAAGGTTCCGAGCTACGCGGGAGCGGTGTGTCGGGCACGTGACCTCATCACGGAGCTACAAATTCGCGATCCGGCCGAGATCATCATCGAGAAAATCGCTCCCTACAAAAACGCACCGGTTCGCTACGCACCTCTTGCTGGTTGCCACGGGCGGATGGTCCGTTCGGACGGTTTGGCGATCATCACGGTCAACGAGGCCATAACGCGCACGGGACAGCGGCGAATGATCATCGCCCACGAGTTGGGCCATGTTCTCTTGCACCCGAACATCCGTCAGATGGACGAAGTCGACGTCACACAGACGCGCAATTTCAATCATCGCCAGCAACCAGAGGAGCTCGAAGCGAATTACTTCGCCGCAGAGTTGCTCATGCCTAAGCAATTTTTCCAACCGGAGGCTCGTCTTTGCGAGCCAGGGTGGGACGCTGTGAAACGGTTAGCTGATCGCTATCAAACCACGTTGTCGTCCGCGGCGATTCAGTTTGTGCACTATAGCAGCGAACCAGTGCTTCTGGTCGCTTCTGAAAATGGGGAGCGAAAATGGTTCGTGATGGGCGATCAGGCGCTAGACTTCTGGCCGCGCGACGAAACGGAAATCCATCGCTACAGTTGTGCGAATGAACTCCTGCAAGGCCCTGAAACGCAATCACGCGCGCAGGACGTGCCGGCGGGCATGTGGATCCGCGGCTTCCGACCCAATGGGAAGGAGTATATCACCGAGGACTCTATGCGGGCACGCGATAGCCGGTTCATTCTCACACTGCTTTGGATTCACGAAGCGATCTGAACAAAGCCTTTTTAGCTTTCAGGGGCTGCTCTTTATTAAAAGCTGGTTCGAGTGAGGCATCTAATGGCGGTATGACACCGGTCTTGCGTCGGGCGGTGGGGGATTTTTAGGGTGGGCGGTGAGTGAGCGGGTTGTGATGCCTTCGGGTGCCGGCCCGCTTTTCGTTTCCACGCCAAAGTCTCCTCCGTCCGCATGATCTTCCGTCACTTCTTCGTCGCTGCGTTGCTCGTTTTCCTGCCCGCCGTGCTGCTCGCGCAGGTGCCGGCGGACTTCGCCTTCACGCGGGATTCGGAGTGGGCGCGGGTGGGAACGCAGACGCAATTCATCGTCACGGCGCGCGATGCGGGGGCGGCGCAGCTCTTCACATTCAACGGGAGCGGCACGGCGGCGTGGATCGAGGCGGCGGGCGGTGCGACGGTGGGCGAAGCCGTGCCGGTGACGTTCTCCAGCGGGCAAACGCTGGTGGCGCTGACGGTGCCGGACACACTCGCGACCTTGCGGCTGCGCGTGATGGTCGACGGGGTGTCGTCGGTCAGCGCAGCGGTGCAGCCTTTCCGTGTGGCGGCGGTCGCGGCCGCGGCGCTCGCGGCGGATGCGACGCGCGGGCGGTTACTCTTCACTGCCGGGCCGAACGCCGCGGGCAATCTCGCGAACGCGCTCGTGGCGCTCGATCCGCTCACGGGCGTCCTCACGCCCTCGGCGGCGTTGGGGAATGCGCCGCAGTCGCTGGCGGTAAGCGATGACGGCGCGTTCGCCTACGTCGGGCTCGGCTTCAGCAACCAAGTGGTGCAATACGATCTGAACGCGCAGGCGGTGGTGCGGACGCTCACGCTCGGGGCGCTGGGGGCGCCGTTCGACAGCTATGCGTATTACCCGGTCGATCTCGCGGTGGTGCCGGGTGCGCCGGACACGGTGCTGGTGGGCCAGCGGACGCAGGCGAGTTCGTTCGCCACCGTCGGCAGCTACCGCAACGGCGTGCTCGTGGCGCAACAGAGCAACCCGCCGCTGCTCGAGCTGGCGGCGGCGCAGCGGCCGGGCGTCGTGTATGGCTACAACACGTCCAACGACGGGCATGATTTCGCCGCGTTGACCGTAACGGCCGGCGCGCTCGCGGTGCAGCCGGCGGCGGACACGCCGTTCAGGGGCTTCCAGACCAAGCTCGCGGCGTCGGGCGATCTCGTCATCGCCAGCACGGGAGTCGTGGCCGACGGGCTCGCGTTGCGCGGCCGCGGGCGGCTGGCGCTGCCGACGGATGTGACGGCGTGGGCGGTGGGCGCGGATGCGGCGGCGCGGCGTTTCTACGCGGCGCAATCGCCGGGCGGATTGTGGGTGTTCGATGCCGTGACGCTGCGGCCGCTGGCGCAACTGGCTCTCCCCGCCGGGCTCGGTGAAATCGCGGAGTTGCAACGCTGGGGCGCGGATGGCGTGGCGTTGCGGCTGTTCGGCGGCGACGTGGTCGTGTTCCGGCATCCCGCGCTCGCGCCCACGGCGCCGGCGACGGATGTGGCGGTGGTCTTCGCGCCCGGCACCGGCGACGAATTGACGCCGGGCGTGCCGCAGGAATTCACGCTCACGGTGACCAACCACGGCCCGAATCCGGCGCCGGCGGTGCGGCTCGATTTCTGGAACGACTACGCGATGGCGATCGCGCCCGGGGTGACGCCCGGCGTGACGTTCGAGACACTGGCTGGCGCGGTCGTGGCGCGGCTCGGCGATCTCGCGGCGGGCGAGACGCGCGCGTTGACCTTTGCGCTGACGGCGGCGGCCTACGGGCCGGCGGTGCTGCGCGCGGCGGTGTTCTCGGGCGCGGTCGATCCGGTGCCGGAGAACGACGGGGCGGCGCGCGCCGTGTCGGCGGTGTTCGCGGACGAGCCCGAAGCCGTGAACGCGCTGCTGCTGCACGCCACCGACGTGGTCGCGCACCCGGTTTTGCCGCGCGTCTATGTGAGCACGGGCAATCAGGGCGCGGCCGACTTTGCCCAGCGCGTGTTGGAGCTCGATGCCCGCACGGGCCGCGTGCTGCGCGCGCTTGAGACCGGCGGCAACCCGCGGCGGCTCGCGATCAGCGATGGCGGCGAGTTCCTCTACGTCGGCCTCGGCGACGAGACGAAGGTGCTGCGCGTGGACTTGGAGAGTTTCACCGTCGCGCTGGAGATTCCGATGCCGGTGTCGGCTTACGGCACGTTCCCCGCGGCGGACATCGTGGTGTTGCCGGGGCAACCGGAGTCGATCGCCGTCGCGATGTCGTATCGTGGCGTGTATGTGTTCGACGGCGCCACGGCGCGGATCGCGAGCCTCGGACTCTTCACGGGCGACCGGCTCGAGCGCGGGCCCGATGCCGACACGCTGCTCGCGCTCGACACGGTCGGGACGCAGCAGTTGATGCGGCTGGCGGTTTTCCCGTCGGGCCTGTCGGCCGGACCCACTTACTCGGCCTTCAATGCCTCGGCGGGCGACTTCGTGAGCTCGGGCAACCTGGCGCTCAGCGCCTCCGGCGTGGTGTTCGATGCGAAGGCCGGCGTCACGCTCGGCACGATCGCGGAGCTGTCGTCCGGCGCGGGCGGCGTGCCGGTGTTGGAGACGGCGCGCGGCCGGGCCTACGGCGTGGTGAACACCGCGCTGCGCAGCTACGAGCTGGGCGGATTCAGCCGCGTCGGCGAGGTCGCGTTGCCGGAGAGCACGCATCTGCCGTTGAAGCTGATCCGGTGGGGCGACGACAGCTTCGTGTTGTTGCAGAGCTCGGACGTCGTCACGCCGGGCGCGCCGCTCAACGGCCGGCTGGTCTTCGTGCGCGCGTCGGCGCTCGTGCCCGCGGCGCCGCAAATCACGAGCGCGCGCACGGCGCAGGCGCAGGTGGGGCAATCGTTCATCTACGTGATCGAAGCGTCGGGTGCGCCGGATGCCTTTGCCGCCGCGCCGCTCCCAGAGGGCCTGAATTTCAATCCGGAGACCGGTTACATCAGCGGCACGCCGATGGTCGCGGGCACGTTCCAGCTCGCGCTCGGTGCCGCCAACGCGATCGGCACCGGCACGGCGACGCTCGTGCTCACCATCACGCCCGATTTCGCGGCGTGGCGGGCGGCCGCCTTTTTGCCCGGAGAACTCGATCAGGAGACGATCAGCGGAGCGGAGGCCGATCCCGACGCGGACGGTCTCGCCAACCTGATCGAATACGGGCTCGGCACCGATCCGCGCGCGGCGGATGCCGCCGCGCTTGCGCCGCAGGTGGAGCTGGGTGCCGAGGCGTGGACCTTCACGTTCACGAAGCCGGTCGGGCGCGCGGATGTGAGCTACACGGTGCAGGCATCGAGCGACTTGGTGGAATGGGCGTCGGAGGCGGTCACGCTCACGCATGTCGGCACCGAGGGTGACCGCGAGATCTGGCAGGCCACGCTGCCGCGCGGTGCGGCAACGGCTGTGTTCTTCCGCCTGCAAGTGAGCGTGAACATCGTGGCCGGTTGAGCCGGCGCTGGCGGTGGGCGGCGGGCGCATGAGCGGCTCGTTGGGGACAACTCGCCCTACCGGTGGGCAGAAGGGGAATCCGGTTTTGACTGTGGGGGCGGGACGACTTGCATGAAGGTTGTGTTGTCCGAACTCCTCCAAGACCGTGCGGCGCTCTACGTGTCCGGGGCCATGAGCCCAGAGGAACGCGAGGGCTTTGGCGTGTTGGTGGAGTTCGACCGCGAGCTGCAGGAGCATGTCGCCGTGCTACAGGAGGCCGCGGCGCTGACGCTGTTGCCCGAAGCGGCTTCCCCCGCGCGCGCGACGCCGCCGGCGGAGTTGAAGCTGCGGATCCTGGTCGCGGCGGACGCTGTGGCGCAGGAGAAGGAGCCGGAATCGCTCGTCGTGACCGATCCGCTCGGGCGGATCGTGTGGGTGAACGCGGCGTTCACCGCGCTGTGCGGTTACCAGCTCGACGAGTTGAAGGGACGCAAGCCCGGCGAATTGTTGCAGGGGCCGGAGACCGACCCCGAGACGGTGCAACGCATCCGCGCGGCGGTGCGGGGCCGGCGCAGCTGCCGCGAGCAGCTGGTGAACTACCACAAGGACGGGAGCCGTTACCGGGCGGAGGTGCGGATCAGTCCGTTCCTCGACGACGAGGCGCAGCCGGTTTGGTTCGTGGCGCGGGAGCGGCGGTTGTCGTTTTGAGCGCCCGGGTGGGCGCCGAGCGGTGAAGGGAGCGCGGAAGAAAACCGGCGCAGAGACGTCGCCAATCCATGCGCGGCGCGCGGGCCCGGTCCGGCGCATACTGCGGCACATGGACGCATCGACGATCCTTCAGCTGGAAGCACGCCGCGCACTCTGGAAATTCGAGTGGGAGGCGCTGTTGCGTCGCGAACCCAGCGTCTCGGCGCTGGGCAATCCCGACACGCTCGTCTTCAAGATGGACGACACCATCACGGCCGTGCTCACGCAGTTGCGGAAGGATCTCGCGGTGATGGCGCGGCGCAGCTCGCTGCGGCTGCCGTTGGAGCGGCACTGCGATTGCCGCATGAACCCACTGGCGAAGTTCTATGCGACCGGCGAGCTCGCCCTGCGCGCCGTGGCACCGTTCCTGCAACCGCGGGAGCTGGACGTGGCGCTGGCGCGGTTCCGCCTGATCGGCATCGATGAAATCGAGTGCCTGTGCGCGGTGTGTCAGAACCGCATGAAGTCCGGGCACCCGGCGGCGGGCTCGCGCGATTGGTCGAGCCGCTGCGCGGCTTACCGGGGTTGAGCGCGGTGCGGTCGGGCGCGTCTCGCGGCCGCCGATGCGGTGGCCGTCACGCGTGGAGGAAAGAGCTTCCGGTGGGACCGAATTCGCCCCGGATCGCCATGGACGGCGAAGGACAGGCGGACCGGATGCAGATCCGGTCCCACAGGAAAAGTTTTGGTTACTGCGTCACGAGGGGCGTGACGCTGAGGCGGAAGAACGCTTTGGGCGCGCCGGTCTGCGGATAGCGCGCGCGCCAGGTGGCGGTTTCGCCCGCCACGGCCATCTGTTCGTGGTCGATGACGCTCGTGCTCCACGACTGCAGGTCGGTGGAGACTTCCACGCTGTAGCTCACGTCGCTGCGGTTCAGCGGGCGCGTGTAATGGAAGACCCAGTAGCCGTCCTCGGCCGTGGCGGCGGGGAGCGCGGCGGAGTCCGCTTGGCGCGGATCGAGCCCGAGCGCGTATTCCAGGAGGTTGTCGAGGCCGTCGGCATCGGGGTCGGCGAGCGGGCCGCTGACGGTGGGGAGGTCGAGCTCCGCGAGGGAGAAGTATTCCTGCCGCCAGAGGGTGTAGGGGTCGGCGATGACGGGCACGGGGGCGTAGTTGAGGTAAACCTTCTGGCCGGATTGGGAGAGGGTGAAGGTGGCGCCGGGGAGGGCGGTCTCGAGGGTGGCGCCGGTGGAGTCGGTCCACGTTGCCGGGCTGCTGAGGGTCAGGTTCTGGAAGTTGGTCAGGGTCGCGGCGTCGAACACCAGCCACGAACGGGCTTCGAGCCAGAAGGCGTTTTGCCATACCACGGCGGAATTGGTGCCGGCGAAGGAGAGCGCGAGCGTGGTGGGGCCGGCGAAGTCGAGCGTGCCGCCGACGATCACCTGATCGAAGCTGCCGGCGGCCGTGGAGTTGTCCGCGAGTTCCCAACCGATGCTCGCGTCGGTGCCGTAAGTGAGGTTGCTAGTGAAGGTCTGGACGCCGGCGGAATTGCCCGGGTGGTGAGTGCCGCTGACTTGCACGGCGCCGTGGAGCGTGCCGGTGCCGGAGAGATCGGCGCCGCTGGCGATGGTGACGGCGCTGGCGAGCGAGCCGTTGACCTTGAGTTTGCCGGCGGCGATGTCGGTGGGGCCAGCGTAGGTGTTGAGGCCGGAGAGGGTGAGGCCACCGGTGGCGCCGCTGCCCGCGGTGCTGAGGCCGCCGGTGCCGGAGATGTTGCCGGACCAAGTCAGGGTGACGCCGCCGGCGATGTTGAAGGTGGCGCCGTTCGAGGTGAGTGTGGTGATGTGGTTGGCGGTGAAGCTGGTGTTGCCGGCGATGCGGAGGGCGCCGCCGTCGAAGGTCACTTCGCTGCCGACGGGGAGCTTGTCACTGTCGGACATCTGAAGCATGCCGCCCTGGATGATCGTGCCACCGGTGTAGGTGTGAACGGTGCCGAGCGAGAGGGTGCCCGGGCCCGTCTTGGTCAGGGAGCCGCTGCCGGTGACCTCACGGGTGAAGTTCACGTTGCTCAACGCATTTACGGTCGTGTTGGCCGAGAGGGTGATCTTACCCTCGAAAACGCTGGAGGAGAACGTGACGGTGCCATTGTTGGTCGTGTCGCCCAGCGTCACGGTGCCGCCGATGAAGTTGACGGGGTTGTCGATCACGCGGTTGGCGTTGGTGGACGTGCCGTTCGACGCGAGCTTGGTGCCGGCGTTGATGGTGAGGGTGCCGCCAAAGCCGAAGGCGCCGGCGCCGTAGTTGGGGTTCGGGTTTCCGGTGGCGGGGATAGTCGCCGTCGTGTTCGAGCTGGCGACCACGTAGACCGTGCCTTCCTGGAGCGTGAAACCGCCGGTGTAATTCGATCCACCGCCGCCCAGCGTGAGCGAGCCTTCACCGGTCTTGACGATGGCGGCGGTCTGTCCGGCGACGGCCTTGAAATTGGTCGCATTACCGCCGATGGAGAGGCTGGAGGTGCTGTCCACGTTGATGATGCCGTTGCCCGAGTAGTTCAGGTTGAGGTTGGAGCCCACGAAGCTTTGCAGCGGCGTCGTGCTGCTGTTCGCCGAGATGAGGACCGCGGCGCCGTTCACGACATTGATCATCATGCCATTGCTGTCGGTGAGGATGGTTTGATTGCGCGTGCCCGTGCCCGCGCCGAAATTGGCGTTGAGCCGCAGGAGAGCGGGAAATTGCCCGGCGGCGTTGTTGAAGGTGAGGCTGGTGATCTGCCACGACCCACCGAACGCCATGGTGTCATTCGAGCTGCTGACCAGGTTGCCGGTGGTGTTGTTGAAGGTGTTGGGCGGGGTGAAGTTTCCCGTGGCGATGTTGATGGCCACGGGCGTGATCGCCACGGGCAGCACGTTGCCCTCCCAGTTCGTCAGGGTGCCGGCGGTGCCGGACGCCCAGCCGTTATTGGTGGCCAGGTTGCCGCCGGTCCAGTTGAGGCTTTGGGCGAAGGCCGGGCAAAGAGCCAAGGAGAGCATCGCCGCATAGGCGAAACAGCGGAGCGTGAACCGTCCGGACGTAGATTTCATGGCAGCAGGGGTGGGGCGAGGGGTGCACGACTGGCACCCGGGCGGGGTGTCGGTGTGGCGGGTCAGCTTATCACCGGCCCGGCCGCCGGACAATTCACCCGTTCGGGGGGAACATGTGGCGCCCGCCGCGGGGCGTGCGGCCAGCGTCGGCGGCGCGGGAGCGCCTTTCACTCTAACGGGGGAATGCGGGAGCGCGGGACAGTTGGTATGATGCGCGCCTTGGCAGAATACCCCATTTGCGAAGCAACCGCTTCGCGCATCCCCCCATCGCAATGAATCGTTTCTCACCCAAATTGGCCGCGCTCATCGCGGCTGCCGTGTTCGTGGCCAGTGTCGCGCACGCCCAGACCACCATCGTCGATTGGGGCACCTCGTCGACCTATGTGGCTGGCGACGCCCTGTTCAACGGCTACACGACTTCGGGCAGGGCCTTCGATCTGGTCTCCGAATTCAACCCGCAATCCGGCTACAGCGGGCCCAACTTCTACGGCGGCGCCTCCGTGGTGGGCACGAACGGCACCGGCCAGTGGAACGCCACCACCGGCATGCTCGTGAAAAACAACACCACGGCGGCCCAGAGCGGCACCGCCGGCAACGATGCCTTCCGGTTCTACCCGACTTGGAGCGGCACCACCGGCGACGGGCAGCAGAAGTTCTACGCGGCGGTCGCGTTCCCCAAGTCCGAGTTCCTGAATGGCGGCTCGTCCTCCACGGTCTCGATCAGCGGCACCGAGTCCGTCAACCTGTCGTTCTTCCTCGCGAGCAGCGGCTATCAGGTGGCCAACACCAATTTCCGCGTCCTGATCAAGAACGGTTCGGATTGGTATGTCTCGAACACCATCAGCTACACGGCCGGGACGCTCAAGACGGTCTCCTCCACTTTCGGCAGCGCGTTCACGGGCTGGAGTAATTACAACACCGCCAGTCTGAACTCGATCGGCACCGCCGCGACACCGGTGTTCAACGATGTGCAGGCCATCGGCTACCTTTGGACGCTGTCCTCCCTGAATTCCGCTGCCGGCGGCACGAACGGCTCGGCCTTCGTGAGCGACTTCACCTTCAACGCCACGCTGACCCCGATCCCCGAGCCCTCGACCTACGCGGCGCTCGCCGGGCTCGCGGCCCTGTGCGGCGTGATGATCCATCGTCGCCGCAAGGCGAAGATTTGATCCGGGGCTACGCTCGGTTGGTTCACCGCCCGCTGCTGGTGCAGCGGGCTTTTTCTTTCCCCGGTCGACACCTGTCGCCGCCGGGCAAGCGCTCCTGCCGCCGGGTCCGGCGGCGTTGCTTCACTCCGGCCCGAAGGCTTGGAGGCCGGTCTGTGCGCGACCGAGAATGAGGGCGTGGATGTCGTGCGTGCCCTCGTAGGTGTTCACCGCCTCGAGGTTCATGACGTGGCGGATGACGTGATACTCGTCCGCGATGCCGTTGCCGCCGTGCATGTCGCGGGCGAGGCGGGTGATCTCAAGTGCCTTGCCGCAGGAGTTGCGCTTGATGAGCGAGACCATCTCCGGCGTGGCGCGCCCCTCGTCCATCAGGCGGCCGACGCGCAGCGCGGCTTGCAGGCCGAGCGCGATCTCGGTCTGCATGTTGGCGAGTTTGAGTTGGATCAGCTGCGTCGCGGCGAGCGGGCGGCCGAATTGCTTGCGGTCGAGTGTGTATTGGCGCGCGGCGTGCCAGCAGAATTCGGCGGCACCGAGCGCGCCCCACGCGATGCCATAGCGCGCCTTCGTCAGGCAGCCGAGCGGGCCCTTCAGGCCCTTCACGTTCGGGAGCAGGTTCGCGTCGGGCACGAAGACGTCGTCCATCACGATCATGCCGGTGGGCGAGGCGCGGAGGGAGAATTTCCCCTCGATCTTCGGCGCGGTGAGTCCGGCCATGCCCTTTTCGAGAATGAAGCCGCGGATCTCGCCGTCGTCGTCCTTGGCCCAGACGACGAACACGTCGGCGATGGGCGAGTTGGTGATCCAGGTCTTGGTGCCGCTGAGCGTGAAGCCGCCGTCGGCGCGCCGCGCACGCGTGGTCATGCCGCCGGGGTCGGAGCCGGCTCCCGGCTCGGTCAGGCCGAAGCAGCCGACGAGTTCGCCCCGGGCGAGGCGCGGTAGGAATTTTTGTCGCTGCTCCTCGCTGCCGTAAGCGTGGATGGGGAACATCACGAGCGACGATTGCACGCTCATGACGGAGCGGTAGCCGGAGTCGACGCGCTCGACTTCGCGGGCAATCAGTCCGTAGGCGACGTAGCTCACGCCGGCGCACTCGTAGCCTTGGATCGTCGCCCCGAGCAGACCGAGTTCGCCGAAGCCGTTCAGGATGCTGCGGTCGAACTTCTCGTGGCGGTTGGCCTCGAGGATGCCCGGCATCAGGCGGCCCTGGCAGAAATCGCGCGCGGAATCGCGCACCATGCGCTCTTCTTCGGTGAGTTGATCTTCGAGAAGGAACGGGTCAGCCCACTGGAACGCGGGCTTCTTGGCGGCAGGATTCATGGGGCGTGCGGGCAGGTTATGACACGTCCCGGGCGGCGCAACCGGGAAGCGCACCCGCGCGAAAACGGGCGAACGGGTGAGTGTGCGAGCGCGCTTTTTCCTCGGGCCGCTCAGAGGGAAACTTACGTATTAAGTAAAGTTCACGCGCGACGTGCGCGGGGCGCGCGGAGGGGCGACTCGGGGTGAGGTGGAAGGCGGGGTCGCGGTCAGGCTACGTTGCTTGGCGGGGTCGCCACGCCGCCGCGGCGGCGTTTCGTGCGCTCAGTGCGTGGCGCGATAGGCGGCGACCACGGGCCAGTCGGCGGCGGCGAGGTCGTAGCGTTCGAACTCGTCCGGGCGGACCCACGCGAGGGCGACGTGTTCGTGCGCGTGCGGTTCGGGCGCGCCGGGCGCGAGAGTGCAGAGGAAGGGAATCATCTCGATGACCACGCGGCCGTAATCGTGCACGAAGCGTGGCAGCGCGCGCGTGATCGCGATGGAGCAGCCGAGCTCCTCGCGGATCTCGCGCACGATGGCGGCGGCGGGGTCTTCGCCGGGCTCGACCTTGCCGCCGGCGAATTCCCATTTCAAAGGCAGCAGCTTGTGCGCGGGGCGTTGGGCGAGGAGGACCAGGCCGCCGCGTTCGATGACGGCGCAGACGACCGGCACGGGCGGCGGGGAGGGAACGGCGGAGGCGGACATGAGTTTCCGCTGAAGCGGTGCGGCGAGTGAGACGATGACGCAGGGGCGAATCAATGCTCATGACACTTGCCTCCCTGCGGGCGCGCTTGCGCGCTTGGTGGATGCGGACGCCTGTCCTCGTCCCGGAGGCGCATGCCCCGGAGCTGCGGTCGCGTCTCCGGGAGGAGGCCGAAGCGGATGTGTTGCCGAACCCGTCGGCGCAATCGGGCGGTGGCGTGTCGCGGGCGAATGAATTATTCCAAGCCGATCCGACACTGCGGAAACGCACCGTGGAGGCGTTGCAAAACCTGCAGCAGATCCCGGCGCTGCAATCGCTGGCGCAGGGATTTCTGCGCGCGGCGACAAGCGATGGCGGTTCGGTGGATGAGGTGGTTGCGGCCGTGCAGAAGGATCCGGCCCTGTGTGTGCGCGTGCTCCGTCTGGCCAACTCGGCGTTGGTGCGGCCGGAACGGAAGATCGAGGATGTCTTCTCGGCGGTGCAGATGCTCGGCTTGAGGCGGGTATCCACGTTGACGCAGGCGATATTCACGTTGCGCGACGCGCAGAACGTGGCGACCGGGCTCGATTGGCGGCACCTCTGGATCCACTCGCTCGCCACGGCGGCCCTGGCGGAGGAACTGCAGCAGCGCTTGCAGGTGGCACCCGAGCCCGGGTTGCATCTGGCCGGCCTGTTGCACGATGTGGGCAAGATCGTGTTGGCCACGGTTGAGTCGGAAAAATACCGGGCCGTGCTCGACGCCGGATGGAATCACGGCGCAGGCCTGGATGCGTTGGAGTTGAGTCATCTCGGCGTGGGGCATCGCGAAGCGGGGGCGCTGTTCGCGCGGCAAGGCGGTCTGCCGGCAGAGGTGATTGCCGCGATCGAATATCACGCGAATCCGGCGGCCGCTCCCACTCACCGGGTGCTGGTGGCCTTGGTGAGCTTGGCGAACTATCTGGCCAAGCGTCACGGCCTGGGTTTCAGCGGTTCCCGACTCAGCGAGTCGGATGGTGAACTCGCGCAGCAGCCCGGCTGGAGTGTATTGGCGGACGAGGCGGGAGTGCGGCCGGATTTCTGGCTGCTGGACGAGGAAGTGCAGGAGATGGTCGAGGCCGTGAAGGAAGATTGGCAGGCCTTGCGGGTGGCAGGGGCGCGTTGAGGCGGCTGCCCGGTCAACTCGTTCCAGCCGGCATAGTTCCGCGGGCGCGGTTGGCGTCGCCGCCCTTGGTGAGCGCGGCGTCGCGGGCCACCGTGCAACTTTTCCCGGCGAGCCGGGTTTTCCCGGTATGAAAACTTTCCTGAAAATCCTCGTGGTCGCCGCGCTCCTGTTGCTGGCGATCAAGTTCAGCCCGGTGCTCTTCGTCCTGGCTCTGGTCGGCCTGCTCGCCGCCGTGGTGCTCGGAGCGGTCGGTCTCTCGCTCGTCGCGGCGCTCGCGGGGGTGTTGATCGCCTTCGCGGTGGCCCTCGCGCCGGTCTGGATCCCAGTGCTCGTCGTCATCGGCCTCGTGAGTCTGTTCCGGCGCGAGCGCAACGTGCCGCCGGTCGCGGCCTGAGGCGCACCGAAGAATTTTCTGCCGACAACAGGGGTCAGGCAAGGGCGGCGGTCCCGCGTGGACCGCCGCCTTTATTTTTTCGGCGCGTTCCTTGATTCCGGGCGGCGGCCCTGACTCAATCCGCGCGTGTCCCGAGCTTCATCCAACGAGTCCGCGTATGTCTCGCGCATCAGTTTCGTGGGTCGTGGCGGCGGCGCGGTGAAGAATCTGGCGGGCTTCCGCAAACAGCACCACACGGTGCCCGATGCGGTGAACGCGGCGACGGCGGCCTTCCTGGCGAAGCTGTGCAGCGAAGAGCTGGCGGCGGAGGCCGAGGCGGTTTTCCAGGAGGCGCGGGCGGCCTTCGGCTACAAGCGCGCGGATCTCTCGCTCGATGTGACGAGTCCGGACGCGGTGCTGACGACGCGGGATTTCACCTACGCGATCGGCTACCGGCTGGATGAGGCGGCGCCGGCGCTGTTCGGCATCACGCGGACGTTGCAGGAGGTGCGCAGCCCCGATGTGTTGCAACATGCCGCGATGGACCGGTTGTTCGCCGGACGTTTCTCGACGATCGCCTTCGCGCTCGTGGCGGGGGTGCGGGTGGAGGCGGTGATCGATGCGGTGGAAGCGCTGGGGGAGCCGGCGGGGCTGACGGTGAGTTATCCGTCGGATTGCCGGCATTGCGTGCTGACGGTCGCCGAGGTCGCGGCCGAGGTGGTGTGCGACGGGGCGACGCTGGAGCTGCGGTTCGCGCGCAGCGGCTCGCCGCGGGAACTCGGCGCGGAGTTCGCGGCGGTGCGCTCGGCCTTCGCGCTGACGAAGGATCGCGTGCTGGCGGGTTTGCTTTAGCGGCGATCGGCGAAGGGAGAAGGGTGCGAAAAATGGGAATGGGCGCTGCGTGCGCGCCGGCCCGGCAGGAGCACGCGGCGAGGATGGGAGGCTGGCGGTGAGCCGACGCCTCCCGTTGCGGGCACGAAAAAAGGCGGAGCCAGCGGCCCCGCCTTGAGTTCCGTCGCGCCGATGCGGCGCCGGTTGGTGGTGTGGCGCGCTTGCGACGGCTTACTTGATCATGTCGGCCACGAAGGCGCGCTCTTCGACGAGCTCCTTGTTCGTGGCGGCGAGCTTTTGCTGCGAGAAGGCATCGCTGAGATCGTAGCCGGTGATGACCTCGTAGCTGCCGGGGGTCGTGGTGCGGACGGGCATGCCGGCCCAGACGTTGGCGTCGAAGCCGTAGTGACCGTTCGACTTCACGGCGATCGAGTGGATGGCGCCGGGGGTCACGAGGCTGCGGACGTGGTCGACCAGGGCGTTGGCGGCAGAGGCGGCCGACGAGAGGCCGCGGGCGGCGATGATGGCGGCGCCGCGCTTGCCGACGGTCTCGCAGAACGGGCCTTGGAGCCAGGCGTCGTCGTTGATGACGGACGCAGCGGGCTTGCCGCCGATCGTGGCGTGGCCGAAGGCCGGGAACATGGTCGGGCTGTGGTTGCCGTAGATGAAGATGTCCTTCACGTCGGTCAGATCGACGCCGGCCTTCTTGGCGAGCTGGGTCTGGGCGCGGTTTTGGTCGAGGCGGACCATGGCGGTGAAGCGTTCGGCCGGGAGGCGCTTGGCCTGCGAGGCGGCGATCATGCAGTTCGTGTTGGCCGGATTGCCGACGACCGCGACGCGGGCATCGGCGGCGGCGACGGCGTCGATGATCTTGCCCTGCTCAATGAAGATCTTGCCGTTGTCCTTCAGGAGGTCGGCGCGCTCCATGCCGGGGCCGCGCGGCTTGGCGCCGATGAGGAGGCACCAGTTGGCGTCTTTGAAGCCGACGGACGCGTCGGAGGTCTGGACGATGCCCTTGAGGAGCGGGAAGGCGCAGTCATCGAGTTCCATCGCGACGCCTTCGAGGGCCTTGAGGGCCTTCTCGATCGGGGCTTCGATGAGTTGCAGGATCACGGGCTGGTCGGGGCCGAACATCGCGCCGGAGGCGATGCGGAAAAGCAGGGAGTAACCAATCTGGCCGGCGGCGCCGGTGACTGCGACACGGATGGGTGCTTTCATAAGAGGGGTATCGGTTTAGCGGGACGGCCGGGAAAAACACGCATGAAGTTTGTCCACGGGCAGGTGTTAGGAGCCGGTGGTGCGCTTGGAGTTATGCTACTTATTGGCTCGGGGCCAGCCCGGCGGAGGGCTTCAGGCGAAGCGCGGGGCGAGCGCGGAGTAGATATCCTGCACGAGGTGCTCGGTGGTCGCCCAGTCGATGCAGCCGTCGGTGATGGAGACGCCGTATTTCAGGGCGGAGAGCGGCTGGGGGAAGGCTTGGTTGCCGGCGCCGAGGTTGCTCTCGACCATGGCGCCCATGATGGAGGTGTTGCCGGCGGCGATCTGGGTGAGGAGGGCGCGCAGGACGTCGGGCTGGAGCTCGGGTTTCTTGGCGGAGTTGTCGTGCGAGCAATCGACGAGGATGGAGCGCGGGAGCTTGGCGGCGGCGAGGAGCTGCTCGGTGCGGGCGATGTGCTCGGGGGAGTAGTTGGGGCCGCCGGTGCCGCCGCGAAGGACGACGTGGCAATTCGGGTTGCCGCGGGTGACGACGACGGAGGCGGCGCCATCGAGGTTGATGCCGAGGAAAGTCTGGGGCGCGGCGGCGGCGCGGATGGCGTTGATGGCGGTCTGGATGGAGCCATCGGTGCCGTTTTTGAAGCCAAGGGGCATCGACAGGCCGGAGGCCATCTGGCGGTGGGTCTGGGACTCGGCGGTGCGCGCACCGATGGCGGACCAGCAGACGAGGTCGGCGATGTATTGCGGCGTGATCGGGTCGAGCAGCTCGGTGGCGGTGGGCAGGCCGAGGTCGAGGACGTCGCGGAGGAAGGTGCGGGCGAGGCGCAGGCCGGCGGCGATGTCGTGCGAGCCGTCGAGATGCGGGTCCATGATGAGGCCCTTCCAGCCGACGGTGGTGCGCGGTTTCTCGAAGTAGACGCGCATGACGATGAGGATGCGGTCGGAGACCTGACGGGCGAGGGCGGCGAGGCGGCGCGCGTAGTCGCGGCCGGCGGCCGGATCGTGGATCGAGCAAGGGCCGACGACGAAGAGGAATCGACGGTCGTCCGTGAAGATGACCCGGTGAATATCCTCACGGGCGCGGGCGATCAGGTCGGCTTGGGCATCCGTCTTGGGCAATTCGGCCAGTAACTGGGCCGGAGAGGGCAGGATGCGGTTTTCGAGGACGTTGAGGTCCGAGGTTCGCTGCATGAGACGGGAGATATGGTCCGGCGGAGCCGTCTGCCGCAACTGTGGTCCGATTCCGTGACAGGAAAAGAAAAGGCGGGCCGCCTACCCCTAAGCGGCCCGCCATTGCTTTCTTAGTTACCCCAAAACTCCCGCTAGGCGGGAGAAGCGAAAAGTGAGATTGCGCAATAGGTAGTTTGTTCCGACCTTTCGTCAATCGTTCGGGCAGGCACACGATAACCAAACCTTGTGACGGACGGGCAACAGCACGATATGACCAGTGTCGCGATGGCCTTTTTCACGTTAACCAACAGGGACTTGCAAATCCCATCAGCCACACTCCGGATTAGAGGTCCTGATGCTAATACCTATTTGCAAGGCCAGTTCACGCAGGAGCTTCGCCTGCCTGCCGGACGAAAATGCTACGGACTCTGGCTGAATCAGAAGGGCAAAGTGTTGGCGGACAGCTATATCCTGAAAGAGGCCGAAAATGCCTATTGGGTCCACGCGCCGCGCACGACTGCGCTTATCTTGCGGGAGCGGCTCGAAAGTTACTTGATCGCCGATGAGGTCGAAATGGAGGATTTTTCAACTCATTGGTCTGCAATATACTTAACGGGCGGTAATTTGGGTGCGGCGTGGACGGCCTTGGGTTTGGGCGATTTGCCGGAGGCGTCCTGTTTCGCGAGCGCGGAGGGTTGGAAGCTCTTTTCGGGGTGCTTCACGGGCGCGGCGAACTACGTCTTGTTGGTGTCCACGGAGACGGTCGCGGCGTGGGTCGCGCGTTTACGGGCGGCTGGTTGGACCGAGCTTCCCGGGGCGGAACTCGAGCGGCGGCGCATCCTCGCCCGGCAGCCCGCGGTGCCCGACGATGTCGGCCCGGCCGATTTGCCGAACGAGGGTGGCCTCGAGCACGAGGCCATTTCCTACACGAAGGGCTGTTATCTCGGCCAGGAGGTGATGGCGCGCCTGAAGAACCTCGGGCAGGTGCGCCGCAAGCTTCACCTCGTCCGTGGTCCGGGCGAGCCGCCTCTGCGGACCGCGGATTTGTTCCAAGGCACACAGCGCGTGGGCGAGATCCGCAGCGCGGCGCGCGACGGCGACGGCTTCGTGGCGTTGGCCATGCTCTCCTTGGTGACGCTCCAGCCCGCCGCTCCACTCTCTCTCACGGCCGGCGGTGCGGCTGAGATCGTGATCCACCATGGATGAACTGGTCCGCTTGACGCAGCTCTGCCGCCGCCTCGGCGCCGCAACCGACGAACAGGCTGCGGTGATGGCGCAGCAGCTGATGAAGCGCGCCGACCAACTCGCGGCCGAGCGCGCGATCCCGCGCGAAGCGGCGATGCAGCACCTGCTCTCCGTGCTCGTGCACGGGCGGCAGGGCGAGGTGCCGCCGGGCTTCACGCCGCCGGCGCCACGCGGCTGAAACCGTCGATCAGAACAGGAAGCGCACGCCCTCGAAGTAGGCGTCGACCCAGCGTTGCACGCCGAGGAAGTAGAGCAACGCCCCGAGGCCGAGCATCGGCCCGAAACTCACGTGCACACCGAGACCGATCTTCTCGGTCGGTTCGCCTTCCGGCGTCTCGATGCGCGGCCCGACGGGTGCGGCGTGTCCCGAGGCCTTCTGCCACAGCGCCGCGACCACGAACCACAGGCAGCCGATGATCGCGCCGCCGAACATCGCGAATACCGCGCCCTGCCAGCCCACGAACGCGCCGAGCGCGCCGAGGAATTTCACGTCGCCGAAGCCCATCGCCTCCTTCTTCAGCACGGCCTCGGCCAGGAGCGCGATCCACAGCACCAAGCCCGACCCGACGAACACCCCGAGCACGGCATCCAGCCCCGCCCGCATGCTGGCGACGAAATAGAACTCGTGCGCCTGCCCGTGCAGCGCCGGCAACGCGAGTGACAGCGCCACGCCCGCCACCACGCCGCCGATCGTGAACACATCGGGGATGATCATGTGGTCGAGGTCGATGAAGGTCGCGCAAAGGACGATGGCCACGAGAACCATGCCCGCCACCGCCTTCGCGGGCGGAAATTCCAGCCAGCAGAGGATAAAGAGCCCGGCCGTGAGCAACTCGACGAACGGATAACGGAAACTGAAAGGCCGCCCGCAGCATCGCGCCCGGCCGCGCAGCAGGAGCCAGCTCACGATCGGGATGTTGTCGTGCCATTTGACCGGCTGGCCGCACGCGCAATGCGACCCCGGCGACACGATCGACTCGCCTTTCGGGATGCGGTAGATGCAGACGTTCAGAAAACTCCCGATGCACGCGCCGAAGAGAAATGCGCAGGCCGGGAAGAACCACGGCGCGAGCAGGTTGATTTCGTGGAACGTGGCCATTGGCGAACCGAGAGCGTGCGGGAATTTCGGACGCGGTCGAGAGTTCGTTGGCGCGCGGGCCGGAGCCCGCGGCGGTAGCGGCGGTCGTCCCGACCGCCACGAGAAAGAAGAAAGCACCCCCCCGCCGGGCGTCACCTCGCCGCGGCGTCGCATCGCGTTCAGCTGCGCCTTCGCGGGCGCGGGCCGCGCGGGTTCGCGTCTTACCGCAACGCTTCGCGCAGGGCGCGGTCCATCACGTCGGTCGGCACGGTGGCGCTCGTCCACTTGGCGAGGGCGTGGGCGCCTTGGTGCACGAGCATCGAGAGGCCATTGGCGTGCGGGATGCCGAGCTCCGCCGCCTGGCGCAGGAGCGCGGTCTGCGGCGGGTTGTAGATCATGTCGTAAACTTGGGCGGGGCGCGGCAGCTTGGTCAGGTCGAGCGGGGAAGTGGTGGCGTCCTTCAACCCGGCGCTGGTGGAGTTGATGAGCAGGGCGTCGGCTGGCAGGTCGGCGGGCGGTTGCGCGAGGGAAAACCCGCGCACCGGGACTCCGCCGGCGAGCGGTTGGAGATGATCGAGCAAGGCGTGCAGGCGCTCCTCGCCGCGATTGCCGATCGCGAGGGAGGCGACCTTGTCGCGCAGGCACTGCACGGCGGTGGCGCGCGCTGCGCCGCCGGCGCCGAGGAGGATGACGTGTGCGCCGGCGAGGGCGACGCCGAGGTCGGCGCGCAACGCATCGACGAGGCCGGTGCAATCGGTGTTGAAGGCGCGCCAGCCGGTGGGTGTGCGCACGAGGGTGTTGGCCGCGCCGGCGGCGCGGGCGAAGGGATCGGCACTCTCGACGTGGTCGAGGATGGCTTCCTTGTGCGGCACGGTGACGTTGAGGCCGGCGAAGCCGCGGGCATGGAAGAGCGGCAGCGCCGCCGCGAGTTCGTCCGGCGCGAGCTCGAACTTGTGGTAGCGCCACGCGGCGTAGCGCGGCTCATTGACTGCGAGCGCGGCCAGCGCGGCGTGGTGGATGACCGGGCTGAGCGAGTGCGCCACCGGTTGCCCGATCACGGCCAGGCTGGGCGGGTCGATCGGCCAGTCAGCCAGCTCCGCGAAGGTATGGACGGGGTGATGGGGCGCTTGCATGCGGACGGGCGAGAGTCAGCCGGAAGGCGGGCGGCGGGCAAGGGTAAGCGCGGTTTAAGACCCGCCGCGTCCGGTTCCGCTTCAGGGGCTGGCGTGGCGTTCGTAGGTGGCTTCGAACTCGGCCACGAAATCCGCGAAGAGTTTCGCGTGCGCGGCGTCGTCCGCGGCGGCGTAGTGGTTGACGAGATTGCGGCAGGCGCGGCAGAGCACCTCGCGGACGGGCGTGGGCGCGAGGTCGGCGAGTTGCGGCGTGTGGTGCAGCGAGCGAATGCGGGCGAACACGTCGTCGGGCGCGAGCAGCAGGCCGGAGTTGAAGGGGTCGATGAAGAACGGGCCCTCGGGCTCGTAGCCGCCGACGAGGAAGTGGCCGGGGACGCCGACGGGTTCCAGCTCGAGGCCCACGCGTTGGGCGACGAGGAGGTAGACGATGGACAGCGAGATGGGGATGCCGACGCGGCGTTCGAGCACCTGGTCGACGAAGCTGTTGCGCGGGTCGGTGTAGTTCTCGTGGTTGCCGCGCAGGCCGAACTCCTCGAAGAGCACGCGGTTGATCACGCGGGCTTGGGCGCGCATCGTGGCGGCCTTGGGCATGAGCTTGCGGGCGCGGGCCGCGAAGGCGTCGAGCTGCGCGCAGACGGCGGCGACATCGAGCGCGGGGTTGACCGTGCGGGCGAGCAGGAGCGCACCGGTCTCGAGTTCGTAGTTGAGCGACTGGATGAAACCGCGGAACTCGGCCACGGGATCGCTGAACTTGAGCTCGCGGAGGAACCACGTGGCGGCGAGCGCGGCGACGCGGTTCGGGCCGCGGGCGGTTTCCTGCAGGAAGCTCCGGCCCTCGTCGCCGAGCTGCGCGAAGTGGGCGAGGAGCGACTGGCGCACCGTCCCGGACTCGTCGTCGAGCAACGCGGTGAGCGCTTCCTTGGCGGCAGGCGTGAGTGGTCGCGGTTCCACAGGCCGAAGCGAAGTCGTTTCGCTCTGACTGGCAACGCGGAACGGCTCGGTCGGGCGTTTTGCAGGCCGGTGTGCGCGCTACTGCCGGGGCCGACCGGCCCTGCCGGTCTGCGCGCGGGATCGCGCGGAGCGATGCGGGCCGGCTCAGGTGCGCGGGCCGAACAGCGCGGTGCCGACGCGCACGAGGGTGCTGCCGGCTTGGATGGCGAGGGCGAAGTCGCCGGTCATGCCCATCGAGAGTTCGCGCAGCGGCGCGCCGGTGCGGGCGGCGAGATCGTCGCGGATGTGGCGGAGGTTGGCGAAGGTGCGGCGGGCGTGCCCGGCGGTCTCGGCGGGCGTGGCGCCGAGCGGTGCGATGGTCATCAAGCCGTCGACGCGGAGATGGGGTTTCGCCAGCGCGGCGTCGAGGAGGCGCGGGGCGTCGGCGGGCTCGGCGCCGAACTTGGCGGGGTCGTTGCCGGCATTGATCTGCAGCAGGATGGGCAGCGTCCGGCCGAGTTCGCCGGCGGCGCGGTCGAGGTGGTTGAGCAGCTTCTCGCTGTCGACGCTTTGCACGCGGTCGAAGTGTTGGACGGCGAGCCGGGCCTTGTTGGATTGGAGGTGCCCGATGAGTTCCCAGCGCAACGGGCCGGTGCTCGCGGCGCGCTTCTCCACGGCTTCCTGCACGCGGTTCTCGCCGACGACCGGCAGGCCGTAACGCACGACGTAATCGGCGGCGGCGACCGGATGGTTCTTGGTGACGGGCATTAGCTGCACTTCCGTCGGGTGCCGCCCCACGGCGACACACGCCTCGTCCATCAGCGCCCGCAGCTTATCGGCGCGGGTCCGGAAGGTCTCGAAATCGATAAACATTTATGAGAGCCCCTTTTAGGTTGGATTGCGGATTAGGGGTTGTTATAGGCGTTGTGCGAAAGAGCCGCTATGCAAATCGAAAACTTCAAGATCTTCGCCGACCTCGTTGAAACGAAGAGCTTTTCCAAAGCCGCGAAGCTGAACGGCATCACCCAGTCCGCGGTCAGCCAGCAGGCGCGATCGATGGAGCGTAATTTCAAGACGCTCATGATCGACCGATCGCAGAAGCAGTTCAACCTGACGCGCGAGGGTCAGCGCATCTATGACGCGGCGAAGGAGATCCTGCATGTTTACGAGAAGCTCCTGAGCGAGCTGCAGGAGATGAAGAAGGTCATCAGCGGCACCATCCGCATCTCGACCATCTACTCGATCGGCCTCCACGAGCTGCCGCCCTACATCAAGAAATTCCTGCACGACTACCCCTCGGTCAACGTCCGCATCGAATACCGCCGCTCGAACCTCGTCTACGAGGACATCCTGCACAACTCCGTCGACTTCGGCCTCGTCGCCTTCCCGCAGAAGCTGCGCCAGATCGAGACCATCCCCTTCCGCAACGACCGGCTCGTGCTCATCACGCACCCGAACCACCCGCTGGCCAAGTCGACCGACGTCGACCTGAAGACGCTCTCGGGCCACAAGTTCATCGGCTTCGATCCCGACATCCCGACGCGCAAGGCCGTCGACCAGATTTTCCGCGACAACCGGCTCGAGATCACACCGGTGATGGAGTTCGACAACATCGAGACGGTGAAGCGCGCGGTCGAGATCGACCACGGCATCGCCATCGTCCCGCACGCCACCGTCGTGCAGGAAGTGAAGCAGGGCACGCTCGCCGCCGTGCCGTTCAAGGGCAAGGAGTTCACCCGCCCGCTCGCGATCCTGCATCGCAAGGGCCGCGTGCTCACGCCCGCGATGAAGAAGTTCATCGAGACGCTGAACCAGGAAGGCGCGATGACCACCGCCGGTGGCACTGGCCCGCAGGGCTGACCCCCGGCAGTCACGCGGCGTCGCCCACGCCGCAACACCCGAGCGCGTCGCTGGCCGGCGCGCTTTTTCGTTTCCGCGCCCGCGCCGGAGCCGAGGCGACGTGGCGCGTCCGGCGCGCGGGGCCGATTGCTTCTTCCGCGCGCGGAAGATCCGGGCGCGCCGGAAATTCTCTGGAACAAGTCGGCGTTCTGGCTCCTCTAGTCCGCATGCGCTCCCGCCTCGTTTCACTCGTCCTCTCCGCTTCGGTCCTGTTGCTGGCTGGTTGCGGCAAGCCTTCCGCCGATGCCGGCGCGCCCACGGCCGCGTCCGTCGCCGCGGCGCCCTCCACGCTCCCGACGCTCGGACCGGTGCCCGATTTCCGGCTCACCACGCTCGACGGCGCCGAGGTTTCCGCCGCGGCGCTCAAGGGCAAGGTTGTGGTCGTCGATTTCTGGGCGACGTGGTGCGGCCCGTGCATCGCGGAGATCCCGGGCTACATCGAGATGCAGAAGCAATACGGCCCGCAGGGACTCGTGATCGTGGGCGTGTCGCTCGACCGCAAAGGGGCGGAGCACGTGAAGGAATTCGCGGCGAAGCGCGGCATCAATTACGCGCTCGCGATGGGCGACGAGGCGCTCGTGGAAGCCTTTGGCGGCATCGAGGCGATCCCCACGACCTTCCTCATCGATCGCGAGGGCAAGGTGCGGCACCGCAAGGTCGGCGGCATGGACCACGCGGCCTACGAGGCGTTGGTGAAGCCCTTGCTCTGAGCCGGACCCATGCAGTTGGACGCGATTCCCGACTGATGAGCTCCTGACCATTGGGTGGTCGCCGCGGTCCCAGCGGCGACAGGCGTCGGTAGGGACACCGCGCCCACCTCCTGCATGATTCCGGCTGAGCGGGGCGGATGCGCCGAGCCGGCCTGCGCGGCGGCGGCAACGGCGAGGCGTGAGCCTGCCGGTCACTTTGGGTTTGAAGCCGGCCCCGGCGGTCCGGCTTGCTGAGGGCGCGTGTCCTTCCCGCTCCATCTGCTCATCCCGGTTGCGTGTGCGTTTTTCTATGTCGTCGGCGCGCTGACGGTGAAGCGGGCGGGCGTTTACGGGGTCGGGGTGTGGCGCACGAGTTTCGTCGCGAACTGGATGATGTTCCTCGTGTTCGTGCCGTGGTGGTTCACGCACGGCGGTGAGCTGCGTCCGCTGGCGGATTACTGGCAGCCGGCGGTGACGGCGCTGCTGTTCCTCGGCGGGCAGGTGTTCATCTTCCTCGCGATCAGCCGTGGGGACATCTCGGTGACCACACCGGTGATGGGCACGAAGGTCGTGCTGGTGGCGCTGTTCAGCGCGTTGCTGCGCGTGGGCGATGTGCCGTTGCAATGGTGGATCGGGGCGGGCCTGAGCGCGGCGGCGGTGGCGTTGCTGCACGCGGGCGAGCGGCCCGGCGTGCGGGGCCACGTGGGCCGGACCGTGCTGCTGGCGACAGCGAGCGCGGCGTCCTACGGGTTGGGCGATGTGTTGCTGCAAAAATGGGTGCCGACGTGGGGCACGGGCAGCTACTTCCCGCCGATGTTCCTGCTGGTGGGGCTTTACTCCTTCGCCTTCGTGCCGCTGTTCAGCGCGCCGTTGCGCGCGTTGCCGGCGCCGGCTTGGCGCTGGATCGGCGCCGGGGCGCTTTTGATGGCGGTGAACAACGCCGGGATCGTGCTCACGCTCGGCATCTGGGGCGACGCGACGGCGGTGAACATCGTCTACAGCGTGCGCGGCTTGCTCAGCGTCGTGCTCGTGTGGGCGATCGGACACTGGTTCGCCAACACGGAGCAACACCTCGCGCCGCGGGTGCTCCGTTATCGTTTCTCCGGGGCGGCGCTGATGGTCGCGGCCATCGCGCTCGTGCTGGTGTGAGCGCTGCGGTGCCGCCGCGCGGTGTGGATCAAGGCGCGGTGTCTCGCAGCGCCACGCGGGCCCGGTGCTTGGCGGACTCGTCGTGCTTCGCGCGCGAAGGCAGCGCGAGGCCGCGTTCCCAGGCGGCGCGGGCCTCGGCGGTGCGGCCGGTGGCGGCGAGCGCGAAACCGAGCTCGATGTGATGCGCGAGTTCGTCCGGCTCGAGCGCGACGGCGCGTTCGAGATGCGAGACCGCGGCCTCGTTCGAGGCTGGCGGCAGGCCGCCGTAGAACACCCGCACGACCAGGCGCGCGGTCATCCCGAGCGCCGCGACCTCGTGGTGCCAGCGCCCGAGGACGTGGTGCGCCCAAGCGTAATCGGGCGCGAGGGCGAGGGCGCGTTCGGCGTAGTCCTTCACGTCGCGGGAGTATTGCACCTTCGTGCGGGTGTCGCTGTAGAGCGCGAGCTTGCCGCGGCTGATCGCCACCGAGAGGAGGTTCACCGGGTCGTCGGGCCGGAGCGCGGCGGCGCGTTCGGCATAGTCGAGGGCGAGGCGGGCATGGCGCTGCTTTTCCGCGGCATCGGACTGGTCCACCACAAGATCGGAGTATTGCCGCGCGATCTTTTGCAGGAGGAACGGGTCGTCCGGACGCGCCGCGTGCAGCTGGAGGAAAAGGCGCAGGGCTTGAGCCGAATCGAGCCTCGCCTCCGCGTCCAGCGCCTGTGCCAGCCGCCCGTCCTCCGCGTGGAGGATCGTCGCGGTGAGGAAAAGCACAACGGCGAGCAAACGGTTCATGCCGGTGTTACGTGCGGGGACGGTCGCCGGGTGCGGGTCGGCTTGCGATTGTGCAGGGGCGGGGCGAACCTGCGGGCATGTCCACCGGCCCCGTGATCGAAGGCATCGTCGAAACCATCCTCTACGCGGACGACCTGCCGCGGGCAGTCGCGTTCTACCGCGAGGTGCTGGGGTTGCGGCCGATGGGCGGCGACGGCCGGCGCTTCCAGGCCTTCAACGCCGGCGGCCGGCAGGCGCTGCTGATCTTCCAGCGCGGCGCCACGCTGGAGCCGCTTGCGCTCCCCGGCGGCGGAGTGATTCCGGCGCACGACGGCCGGGGGCCGCATCACCTCGGCCTCGCGATCACGCACGACGCCTACGGCCCGTGGGTGGAGCGCCTGCGCGCGGCCGGCGTGGCGATCGAGAGCGAAGTCATATGGGAACGCGGCTCGCGCAGCGTCTATTTCCGCGATTCCGAGGGCAACGCGCTTGAGTTGGTGACGCCGGGGCTGTGGCCGAACTATTGAGCGGCCGATTCCGGCGCCGCGCCGGACGCAGGCTCAGGGCAGCGCGTCCGGCGAGCGGAAGGCCGGTTTGCGGAACAGGTAGTGGCTGACGTGCCACTCCTCGCCGCCGCGGAATTTCCACAGCTCGGCGCAGGCGAGGTAGAAGACGCGCCAGTAGCACCACCATTTCAGGGCTTGGTCGGCGCCGTAGGTCTGCGCGAACAGCGGCAGGATCTCCGCGCGGTGCGCATCCATGTTTTGCAGCCAGTGCTCGGCAGTCTGGGCGTAGTGGCGGCCGTTCACCTTCCACGCTTCGACGAGGGAAAGGTCCTCCTGGAACTGCGGGAACAGGTCGTGCGCCGGCATCATGCCGCCGGTGAAGAAATAGCGGCTCATCCAATCCGTCTCATCGCGGGCCACGAAGTGGTAGGCGAAACGTGCGTGGACGAAGACGTGGGCGAAGAACAGCCCGCCGGGCTTCAGCCAGCGCGCGATGTTCGCCATCAGGCGCGGCCAGTTCTTCATGTGCTCGAACATCTCCACCGACACGACGCGGTCGAAGCGACCGGCGTCGATGTCGAAGTCGTTCATGTCGCAGGTGATGATCTCGACGTTGTCCAGCCCGCGGCGCGCCGCCTCGGCGAGGATGTGCGCGCGCTGGGTGCGCGAGTGCGAGACGCCGGTGATGCGGGCGTGCGGGTAGCGTTCGGCCATCCACAGCGTCAGCGAGCCCCAGCCGCAGCCGAGTTCGAGGATCGCGAGGCCGTCGCTCAACCGGGCGCGCTCGCCCGTGAGCGCGAGCATCCGCTCCTCGGCCGCGGCGAGCGGCTCCGTGCCTTGCTCGTAGTAACCCGAGGAGTATTTCAGGCGCGGCCCGAGGCAAAATTGGTAGAACGTGGTCGGCACCTCGTAGTGCTGCTCCTTCGAGTCGCCGGTGTTGATCGCGATCGGCTGGTTGCGCAGCTCCTGCGCGAAGCGCATGACTTGCACGGAGGGCGACGGGTGGGCGATCTCGCGCAGGCGCTGCCGCAGCAGGCGGCGGATGCCGACGCGGATCAGCCAATCGGGGAGCAGGTCGCGGGAAAGGAGGGAGTCGATCATGGCAGATTCTTGGGAAACCACGGCACGAAGGCGCTCGTGGTCTGTTGATAGCGGCGGTAGGCGTCGCCCTTGGAGCGGAGCGATTGCTCCTCGTTGAGCGGGATACCGGTCACGCGAAGGAGCAGGTAAAGAATCGAGGCCGGGGCCACGAGGCCGAGCCAGCCCCACGGCGCGGCGAGGGCGCACAGCGCGAAGGCGACCCAGACGAGCCACTCGAAGAAATAATTCGGGTGCCGGCTGTAGCGCCAGAGACCGACGGCGCAGACGCGGTCGCGGTTGGCCGGATCGCGCTTGAAGGCGGCGAGCTGCGCATCCGCGAGCGATTCGCCGGCGAGGGCCGCGAGCCAGAGCGCGGCGCCGGCGAGTTCGAAGCCGGAAAAGGCCGGCGTGGCGTCGTTCACGGGCAACGCGAAAGGCAGCGCGAGCAGCACGACGGAGACGGCCTGCAGTTGAAAGAAGCCAAACATCTTCGGGGCGAAGACGCCGGCCCAGTCCCGGCGCAACTGCACGTAGCGGCCATCCTCGACGGGGTGATGCGAGGCAACCCGCCGCAGGAGATGCGTGCCGAGGCGCAGGCTCCACGTCGCAGCCAGCGCGGCCAGCAAGGCGCGCCGCGGCGCCCAGCCTTGGCCGGCGAGAGCGTAGAAGGCGGCCGTCGGCGCGAAGGCGTAGGCCCACGCGACATCCACGATGCCGTAGTTGTCCAACCGCCGCGCGACGAAGTAGAGCAGCGCGAACAGACCGCAGAGCGCGGCCAGGGCGACGAGGACGAGGGAAAGGACGGACACGCCCTAGACTACGGGCGGCGCACCCATTTGGACGCCAACCGGCGCAACACTGGACGCGTTCCCCAATAAGTCGCGCCCACGAGCACCGGCACAGTCAGCAGCCACGCCGTCAGCGCATGCAGCCCCATCAGACCGAAGCGCGTCCAGAATTCCCGCGGGGCCTCGCGAAACACACGGGCGATCTCCGCCGGGTCGACCGGGAGCGGCGGCGCGCCGTAGAGTTGCTGGCCGAAGGCGACGTAGAGCGGGATGCCGGCGAGTTGCACGGGCCAGAGGAGCTGGTTGACCACGTGGATGAGCGGCTGGTTCAGCCGCCACGCGGCCGCCACGACGAAGCACAATCCCGTCGTGAAACCGAGGAACGGAAACATCCCGCACGCGAGGCCGGCGCCGAGCGTCAGTGCGAGACGGTCGGGCGTCACCCCTTGCGTGAGCTGCGCGACGACGGGCCCGACGACACGGCGCTGCCAGAAGCCGGGGCGCGGGGAAGGCGTGTCGTTCACGCGAGCAGATAGACCCCGACGGCGACCGTGGTCAACGCGCCGGGCAGGATGAGGCGGCCTTCGTTGCGCCGCGTGAAGACCTGCTGGAGCGGTTCACCCGGTTGCACGGCGAAAAGCTCGCGCAACATGTAGGCGGACATCGCGAAGTTGCCGAGCAGCATCACCGCCGGGAACCACAGGACAGCGGCGGCGAGGCGACGCTCCTTCCAGACCATCCACACGTAGAAGGTGAGGAAGGCGAAGTAGGCATCGGCCAGCGTCGCGATGACCCACGGGTCGCGGATGACGGGGCCGCGGGCGAATTCGCCGAGCGGTTGCGCCAGCGACGCGGTGACCGTGGCGCCCAGCATGGCGGCGATGATGCCGATGAAGAGGAGGCGGAGGAACCAGAGCATGGCGTGAGTGGAGGAGGCGGGAGGAGGCGGCAATGCGTCGATCGGCCTCAGAAGGAGAGATTGTTCGGACGCGTGTGGACGGTTTGCACGACGGAGATGTTGCGCATCGCGAAGGCCGCCTCGCAGTAGCAGAGGTAGTAGTGCCACTTGCGGATGAAGCGGTCGCCGAAACCGAGCTGGCGCACGTGATCGAGCTTGCCCTGGAAGGCGTCGCGCCAGACGCGCAACGTGCGCGCGTAGTCGCGGCCCATATCCTCGTGCTGGTGCAGCACGAAGCCGCCGGCCTGTGCGAGCAGGGCGTTGAGCCGGTTGGCGGAGAGCAGCAGCGAGCCCGGGAAGATGTGCTTCTGGATGAAATCCACGCCGCGGCGGAACTCGGCGTAGCGCGAGTCGGGGCAGGTGATGAACTGGAGCGCGAGCAGGCCGTCGGGCTTCAACACGCGCGACACGACCCGGGCGAAGTCGGCCTGATAGGCGTGGCCGACGGCTTCGAGCATTTCGATCGAGACGATCTTGTCGAACTGGCCGGTGACGTCGCGGTAATCCTGCAGCAACACGGTCACGCGGTCGGTCAGCCCGGCCGCGGCGATGCGGCGGACGGCGAGGTCGTGCTGCTGTTGCGAAATGGTGAGCGTGGTGACGCGGCAGCCGTAATAGCGCGCGGCGTGGAGGCTCCAGCCGCCCCAGCCGGTGCCGATTTCGAGCACGTGGTCCGCGGGGGAGAGGTGCAGCTTGCGGCAGAGCGCGTCGTTCTTGGCGATTTGCGCGTCGCGCAGGCTGGCGCCCGCGGCCTCCCACTTGGCCGCGGAATACATCATCGTGTCGTCGAGCCAGAGGGAGAAGAAGTCGTTCGACAGGTCGTAGTGCTCGGCGATGTTGCGGCGCGCGAGGCGGCGGGAGTTCGGACGCAGGAGATGGCCGAGGCGGTTGGCGGCGCGGAGCAGGTTCAGCGCGAGGGCCTGCGCGCGACGCGAGCCGGAAAGCGTGGGCGCGTGCTCGAGGTTGAGGATGAACCAGCCGACGACGGACGTGAGGTCGGGTGTCTCCCAGTCGCCGTCGATGAACGACTCGGCGAAACCGATGTCGCCGCTGAGGAGACATTTCGAGAAGAACGCCTCGCGCCGCACGCGCAGCGTGGCGCAGTTGCTCACGCCGGGAGCGACGGTCAGCGGCGCGACGTCCGGTTCGCCGAACTGGCGCGTGGTGCCGTCGGGCAGCTCAAGCAGGAGGCGGCCGCGCGGCATCGCGGCGAAGGAGGAGAGCACGGCGCGCTCGGCGAGGGAGGCGCGGCGCGCGGGGGCGGAGGGGGACGCGGCGGCGGTCTTGGCGGACAGGCTCATGACTGATGCGGGACGAGGGAGGCGTGCGGGCGGCGAAGGTCGCGCTGGTCGGCGGAGCGGGCGTTCTTGCGGAACCAAGGAAGCCGTTTCAGCCACAGTTGCAACGCGTGCCAGTGGATCAGCGTGATGATGCGCAGCGTGGGCAGCGGATGGCGGAGCGTGAACCATGCGAGCGTGGCGTCGGTGAGTTCGTGGCGCGGGCCGGTCAGCGTGCTGGTGAGCGTGCGCGCGTCGCCGGCGTAATCGTCGATCTGGATGGCGAGGCGTCCTCCGGGCGTGCGCAGGACGAATTCGAACTGCACGTCGACGTCCGAGAAGGGCGAGACGTAGAAATGCTTGGGCGCGCGGAGCCGGAAGGTCGCGCCAGAGCCGCCTGCGCGCTGCGGCGCCGTGAGCGTGAAGGCTTTCACCTCGCGGAAGGTGTTGGTGACTTCCGCGATGCTGGCGACGGCCGCGCCGGTGCGATCGTAGCAGAAGTAGAACGAGACCGGGTTGAAGAGATAGCCGGCGACGCGTGGCAGCGTGACGAGCACGACGCGCCCGCCCGTGAGGTCGATGCCATGCGCGGCGAGATGGGCGCTCACGCGCTCCTTGAGTTTCTGTCCGGGCGATGCCTGTTTTTCAGCGGGACCGGACGAGGGGTTGTGGAGGCGTTCGTGGCTGGGAAAAAAGTCCCGGTCGCGGAAACTGTAGAAATTACGCTTTCCCACCGAGAACAGCCGCAGCCGGTGATGCAGCGTGTCCAGTTCGTCGAGATCGAGCGCGAACAGGAAAATGCGATACACGAACCGGTGCGGCTTGGGCGCGAACCGGTGGTGGAGCACATCGCATTCGTAGAGGCAGGAGTTCAACGGCTTAAACTACGGGCCGGACCGGCAACGGGATGCAGCGAATGCACCGCTCCTCCGACCGCAAGGGAACTCGCGACCGGGCAAAGCCGCCGTCCGCTCAAGTTGCAGGCTGGGGCAGGGACGGCTGGTTTTCGGGCCGCGGCTCATCGGCCGGCCCGCCGGCGGTCCACGGATCGCGTCCGAGGAGCTGTTGCGCGAGTTGCACAGCCGAGAGGAAGCCGTCCTCGTGGAACCCATAGCGGGTCCACGCGCCGCAGAAATAGGTCTCGGTCGCGCCGGCGCCGGAGGCGTTCAGTGCCGGGATTTCCGCTTGGACGCGGATCGCGGCGAGCGTGAAGAGCGGGTGCTCGTAGGCGATCGTGCGCAGGATTTTCCGCGGATCGACGCGGTCGGGGCGGTTGATCGACACGAAGTAATTTTCTCGATCCGAGACACCTTGGAGGCGGTTCATCCAGTAAATGGTCATCGGCTCGATGCGGCCGCGGGCGTCGCGCGCGATGGAGTAGTTCCACGCGGACCACGCGAGTTTCGCGCGCGGCATGATGGAGGCATCGGTGTGCAGCGTGGCGGTGTTGGGCTGATACTGGAACTCGCGCAGGAGGCGCGCCTCGTCGGGCGTGGGGTCGGCGAGCAGGGCGAGCGATTCGTGGCCGTGCGCGGCGAGGATGACTTTGTCGAAGCGTTCGGTGCGGCGGTCGGCCGTGGTGACATGGACGCCGTCGGGCGAGCGGCGGACGGAGAGCACGCGCGTCTCGCGCCGGATGCGGTCGCGCCAGGGCGAGGTGAGGCGCGTGACGTATTGCTGCGCGCCGCCGTCGACGGTCCACCACTGATGCTGCGTGTGCAGGCCGAGGAAGCCGTGATTATGGAAGAAGCGCAGCAGGGTGCGCGCAGGGAACTGCAGCATCTTGTCCGGCGGCGTCGACCAGACGGCGCTGCTCATCGGCACGACGTAGAGATCGAGGAAGTCGGCGCCGTAGCCGCGGCGCGCGACGTAGTCGGCCAGCGTCAACTCGCCCCAGGACGGGTCTTCCAGCGCGGCGACGGCTTCGCGGTTGAAGCGGTCGATCTGGCGCAGCATCCGGTAGAACGACGGGCGCAGCAGGTTTCGGCGCTGGCAGAAGAGGTGGTTGAGCGACGAGCCGCAGAATTCGAGCCCGGTGTCTTCGTGACGCACGCTGAAGGACATGTCGGTCTTCTTCACCGGCACACCGAGCTGGGCGAACATGCGCGTGAGTTGCGGGTAGGTCTCGTAGTTGAAGACCATGAAACCCGTGTCGATGGGCAACGGCCGGCCGGTGCCGGCTTCGGGCACGGTGACGGTGTTCGTGTGCCCGCCGACGTGACGGTCCTGCTCGAACAGCGTGATCTCGTAGTGGCGGTGCAGAAAATGCGCGCAGCCCAGACCGGAGATGCCAGTGCCGATGATCGCGAGGGAAGGACGAGCCATGCCCAGCTTACGCTCCGGCCGCTCCGGTGGATTCATCGAAATGGGCCGCAGACCGGCGCGTGCGGCGATGCCCGAACGGCTTTCGGCTCGACAATTTAATTATTATTAGCTCAGCTGGCCGTCCCCATGTTCCTGCTGTTGCGTCCTTGGTCCGCCCCTTCTCTGCCCCGTGTCGGGGCCCTGCTCGGCAGCCTCGCGCTGCTGGCTGCGACCGCCGGCGCGGCTGATCCGGTGCTGTGGATGGATTATGAGTCGGGAGTGGCCGGCGCGGCGCCGCCGGCGAGCAGCGTGAGCCCGACCTCGCCGGTGGGCGCCACGACGCCGCTGCCCGTGACGCCGAGCACGACGGGCCCGCGTGGCGTCGCGGTGGGACCCTACACGGGAATGCCGGCCGCTCCGGTGCCGGGCACGGGGAAATTCGTGCGCTTCTTCGATTACGACACTGATACCGGCACGGTGCTGCGCTACGACTTCGCGGCGAACGCGGCGGAGATGGCCACGGCGGTGCGGGTGGCGTTCGCCTTCGCGGCCACGGCCAACCACGGCACGGACGCGAAGACGCTGCGCTTCAGCGCAGGTCAGCTCGGCATGACCCTGGCGAGCAGCGCCAACCGTCCGATGCTGCTCACGCTCGCGACCAACGGCGCGCTTCGCCTCGATCTCTCCGGTTCCGCGAACGATCTCAATGTCACGTTCACCCCGGCGGAAGCGCACCAAGTCGTGCTCTACCTCAACGATCACGACTCGGAGACGCTCGAATACGCGGGCCCCGACGGCGTCGCCCGCACGCTGGCGGCAAACTCCGTCGCGCTCTTCCTCGATGCCGTTTACCGCGGCGTCGGCCCCTTCGACAACACGCTGAGCTACCGCACCGCGCCGTCGAATCTCGGCCAGATTGAATTCAACACCACCACGAGCGATGCCTACATCGACTTTCTGCTCGATGACGTGCAGGTCGACGTGTTGCGCGGCACCGTGGCCGCGCCCGCGCCGACGGTGCCGGCCGGGTTCGGCACCGGCACGCTTGCCGCTGTGAATCTGCGCTACGATCCCGCGGTGTTGCTCTGGGAGCGTTTCCCCTACGGCACGGGCGAGCTGCGCTCCAACTCCAGCGCCCGTTGGAGCGTGGGCGACGGCGCGCCGTCGCTCCAAGTCGCGGACGACGCGCTCGTATTCGATTACACGACGCCTGCGACGAACGCCGGCGTCTATCGCCGGAACTTCAGCGGTGACCGCCAATACCACCGCGCCCCGACTGCCGGGCAACTCGGGCCGGTGTCGTATCGCGCCTTCACGATCACGGTGCGCGCGGCCCCTGCGCCGGGCGCGAGCGGTTGGTTCCAGGCCCTGCAGGGGATCGCCAATGCCACGACCTTCAACGGCCACGTCTGGCTGCGCGCCGGCGCGACGTCCGGCACAGCGCAACTCGGCGTGTCGACCGACGCCATGGCGGCCACCGCGGTGTTCGCCGCACGCGACCTCGTGCCGGGCACGCCCTATCGCGTGGTGGTGCGCCACGACGCCGCCACGAACGACAGCGCGCTGTGGATCGATGCCGCTGAGGAAGCAGAGCCGGCCGATGCGGTCGCCGCAAAAACGGGCGACATGGGCACCTACACGTTCAGCGGCGTGGCGCTGCGCGTGCTCAACACCGACGGCACCAACCTCGGGCGCTTCGACGTGGACGACCTGCGGGTTGCCACGGATTTCGCCGCCGCGCTGGCCACGACGCCCGTTGTCGCGCCTGTCGCCGAAGTGCGCCGCAACGGCTCCAACTTCAGCATCACCACCGACGCCTTCGACGCCTACCTGACCGGCAATCACCAGCTCGCCTACCTGCGCCACGGCGGACTCTTCTGGCTCGGGCCCGAAGGCGGTGCGTTCACGGCCAGCGGCACGACTGCGGTGCAAAACGCGAGCACGGTCGGCAGCTTTTTCTACAAGACTTTCATGCTGCGCGAAATGACGGCCGGCGGCTTCGCGCGCGGCCGCTACGTCGTGATGCTACAGAACCACGACAACACCGCGACAGCGACCTACCGGCTCTCGATCGACGCCACCGTCGCCACGCAGGTGCGCACCGGCGACGGAGCGACGGCGGCGACTCCGGTTGCCGTCACCGGCGCGGCCGCGGGTGATGTGGTGTTGCGCCATGAGTCAGGTCGCGTGCTGCGCCTGACGGGTTTCGAGCGGATGACGAGCGGGCCGGACGGCGTGCCGCCGGCGCGCCAGTTCCTGTTGCTCGACGTGCCGCCGCGTTCGGTGCGGTCGTTCATGGTCACGTTCGATCCGCTCTCGGTCGATGCGCCGCAGGATTGGCAGGTGTTCCAGCGCGCCACGCGCACGGACGGTCCGGTGCGGGTGGCCGGCCGCGCGCCGGCCGGGGCGGAGCAGGTGACGGTCGAGTTTTCCGCCGGGGATCTGCACGCGCCGCCGCTCGCGGGCGCGTTGCCCGCCGGCGAGCAGGCGCTGGCTTTCGACGCGGCGACGCTGAAGTTCGCCCAGGAATTCACGCTGCCCGCCGGCGGCTGGTATCGCGCCACGGTGCGGGCGCGGGCGGCCGGCGCCGTGATCGCGGAATGGACGGTCGAGCGCTTCGGCGTGGGCGAGGTTTTTCTCGCAGCCGGGCAGTCGAACTCAACCAACAGCGCCTACGCGAACAGCGATCTCGCGGTCACGGAAGGGCCGATGAATCCCGCGTCGGGGCTCGTCAGCTCGTTCAGCGGCGCGCATTGGCAGGAAGGCCACGATCCGCAGCCCGGCGCGCACGACACGAGCAGCGGCGGCAGCTATTACCCGGCGTTCGGCGACCAGCTGGCGGCGCGTTTCGGCGTGCCGGTGGCGATCTCGATCGCAGGGCAGGGCGCCACGGACGTCGCGGAATGGCAGCCGACGGCGCCGCACGATTTCACGGATTTCGCGGGCGCCTACCACAACGGGCTCTACAACTGGTTGCTGGCACGCGCGCGGCAGTTTGGTCCGGGCGGCTTCCGCGCCCTGCTCTGGCACCAGGGCGAGAGCGATTCCACGCACGTGCCCGGCACCACGCGCACGTCACGGCAGGATTACTACAACCGGCTGGCCAACGTGATCGTCTCCTCGCGCGCGGACGCCGGTTGGGCGTTCCCGTGGTTCGTGGCCCGCGCGAGCCGCTGGCCGCTCGAGACGACGGGCGACCCGAACGTGCAGCAGGCGCAGGAGCAGTTATGGAGCGAAGGGCTCGCGTGGCGCGGGGCGGACAGCGACTCGCTCGGGCTTGAGTATCGCGACCTCGGCGGCAGCCGCGTGCACTTTGCCACGCCGCACGGTCTGCTGGCGCACGCGGCGCTGTGGAGCGAGATCGTCGGTGACAGTTTGGATATGATCTACCGCGGGGCCGGGGCGGCGGACAGCGACGGCGGCGGCGCGGCGGATTATTGGGAGCGTCTGCATGGTTTCGATCCGCTGACGGGGAACGACGACGCGGCGGACGCGGACGGCGATGGGGACAGCAACCGCATGGAATTCCTCACCGGCGGCGATCCTTTCGATGCGCGCGATCGGTTCGTGGTGCAGCCGGCGCTCGTTACGGTGGGCGGCTGGCAGATCGGTTACCGCGCCCGCGCCGGGCACACCTACGTGCTCGAGCGCAGCGCCACGCTGGCCGCGGGATCGTGGACCGAGGTCGAGCGCCGCACGGCGGCGGGCGATGACGACCACGCGTTCTTCACGGCGATTCTGAATGCGGGCGAGCCGACGGCTTTCTTCCGGATCGGCGTGGCGCGCTGAGCGGCGCGCAGCGTGGCGTATGCGGGGTGCCGCGATGAAATGAAAAAGGCAGGCCGTGATGGCCTGCCTTGCAGGAAGGGAGAAGCGACGGAGCGCTCAGTCTTGTTTGGAGGGCGCGTCCGGCGACGTGGCGGGAGGCTGTTCCGCGAGTTCGTTGACCGGCTTGTGGATGGCCGGACCGTCCTTCTTCTGCATCTGCGCGGCGACCTCGGGCGAGTTGACCGTGGCCATCGCGATGGCGGCGGCGGTGGGGACGACGCGCTTCAGCGTGTTGATCTCGTCCTGCACGGAGGAGAGCGACATGCGGCGAATGGTGTCCTGATGGGCGTTGCGCGCGGCTTCCTCGTAGATGGATTGCGGGACGGGCTTGAGGCCCCAGATGAAGCCGGTCCAGGAGAGGAACTTCAGGCCGTAGTAGGTCGGATCGATTTCCCACCAGTAGAAACCGTTGCGCGTGGACGACTGGTAGCGGTGGTGGTTGTTGTGCCAGCCCTCGCCGAGGGTGATGATGGCGAGGATGAAGCTGTTGCGGGAATCGTCCGTGGTGTGGAAGCGGCGCTTGCCCCAGAGATGAGTGAAGGAGTTGATCGAGGCGGTGCCGTGGAAGAGCGCCGTGGTGCTGATGAAGAAGCCCCAGACGACGAGCTGCCAGGCGCTGGTGCCGAGTTGCGGGGCGGCGGATTCGAGGAACGCGCCGAGGCCGAACAGGCTGAGCGCGAAGAGCACGGGGACGACGATGTCGAAGCGGTTCAGCCAGACGAGCTCGGGGTATTTCGCGAGGTCCTTCACCTTCGAGTAGTCGGTGGGGAAGTTGCGTTTGCTGGTGATCCAGCCGATGTGCGACCACAGGAAGCCGTGCACGTGCGGCGAGTGGGCGTCTTCCTCCTGGTCGGAGTGCTGGTGATGGTGGCGGTGATGGTAGGCCCACCACAGCGGCCCGCGCTGCACGGTCGTGCCGGTCCAGACGGCGAGCAGGAATTGCCCGAAGCGCGACGTGCTGTAGGTCTTGTGCGAGAAATAGCGGTGGAAGATGCCCGTGACGGCGAACATGCGCACGACGTAGAGGAACACGGCGGCCCACACGGCGAACCAGCTCCAGCCGACCCAGATGACGCCGAGGCAGCCGAGGTGGAGGATCACGAACGGCAGGCAGCGCACGAGGTTGACGCCGTCAGGCTGCGCGCGGATGGATTCCGGGGATTCGAGGGTGTAGTCGGAATCGACCCACTGGATGAGAGACGCGCCGATACGGCGCAGGGACGCGGAGAACGAGGACACTTGGCGGGACACTTTCTTTCTGAGGTGGTGGAGGCCCGCTAAGAAGGGCCCCGCGGGCGATTGTGCAAGCAAGGGTTTCCCGCCGTTTCCGTGCACCCGAGGGAATTGTGACACGAAAAAAGCCGCCTCATTCCGGGGCGGCCTCAAGGGAAGGGCGGGGCGCGGACAGGCGCGCGTCAGCTGTCTGGCTCGGTCGCCACGAGGAGCGACAGCAAGGCGAGGATGATGACGGAAAGGAGCATGATGGTGTTAGGCCTCGGGTCAGGAGGAGTATGCAAGATGTCTGCGGGTTCCCACAATACGCAGCGACGCGTATCAAAGTTGCCGGAGAACGGTCCAAAAGACGCAGGCGCGCCGGCGATGCAAGCCAAAGGCGCGTCTCATCGGCATCTGGCGCAGCGGGATGCCCCAAAAATCCGGTCGCGCGCTCCCGAGGCTGGAACTTTCCCCGGCATGCGCTATCCTAGTAGCCATGAAAGCAATCCCCTGCGTTACCGCCTTTGCGGCCTTGGTTGGCGGGATTGCGCTCCATGCGCAGCAGCCAACCGAAGCCAAGCCCGCCGAACCTGAGCGGATTCAAGTCACCTTCGTCGACCCCGAGAAGTTCACCGATTTCACCAGCGAATACCTCGCGCGGGACTCCGGCCGCGAGCACCTCTCGGAGGAGTTTCGCAAGCATATCGAGTGGTTGGGCAACCAATTGCTGCCCGAGGGCCAGCGTCTCGAGGTCCGTTTTGTCGACATCGATCTGGCGGGCGATTTCGAGCCGTGGCGCGGTCCGCAATACGACGACATCCGCATCGTGAAGGATCTCTATCCCCCGCGCGTCGACCTCGAGTTCCGCCTGCTCGCCGCAGACGGCAGCGTCGTCCGGGAAGGTCGCCGGGAGCTCCGCGACTTGGGGTTCATGATGAACACCGCCCTGCCGCAGAGCGATCCGCTCCGCCACGACAAGGCGTTGCTCTCCGACTGGATGCGCCGTGAGTTCAAGCGGCCGAAGAAGTGATCCGCGCGGATCGCCAAGCTCATCGGGCGCCTCCAGCGAGGCGCCTTTTCTTTTGACCGGCCCCGCCCGGTCCGGGAGCCTGCAGGCGTGAGTGCCGCCCCCGAAAACGCCGCCGGCCCCGATGCGGCCGGCGATCTGCCGCTGATCTTCTCCAAGTTCGAAACCGAGCTGCAGGTGCGGCCCGACGACATCGACATGTATCGGCATGTCCACAGCAGCCGCTATATGGATTACGTGCTCGCCGCCCGCTTCGACCAGATGGAGCGCTGCTACGGCATGAGCATGGCCGAGTTCCAGCAGCTCGGCTACGGCTGGTTCATGGTCGGCACGCAGATGCGCTTCCGCGAGGCCTTGGGTTTGGGCGAGCGCTTCCTCGTGCGCACGTGGATCGAGAAATTCACGCCGATCGGCCTGCGCGTGCAGTTCGAAATCGAGCGGAAGACCGATGGCCGGCGCTGTTGCGACGGGTGGTTCGACTACGTCATGGTCTCGCTGGAGACTGCCAAAGCGGTGCGGATACCGGACTTCATCCGCGCCAAATACAGCATTTAACCCGCTCTGGCACAAACGCTACGGGGCCTCCGCCCGGAATTGACCTTGCGTTTGCCCGCGGCCGATGCGTTCTTCTCGGCCGTTCGTTTAGAGTTTTCGAGTTAGATGACAGGATCTGGTGAGTCGTTGGCTGAGCTGCTTGGCTTAAGTGATGATTTGAAACCCACAGTGGGAACGGACTGGCAGCAGACGAAGGCCCTTTACGACATCATCACATGAGCAACTCCAAACTCTACGTCGGCAATCTCTCCTTCCAAACCACGGAAGACGCGCTCCGCGCTCACTTCGAGCAGTTCGGCGCCGTGACCGACATCTACGTCGCGATGGACAAATTCACGGGCCGCCCGCGCGGTTTCGCGTTCGTCACGATGGGCACGGCCGATGAGGCCAAGGTCGCCATCGAGAAGACCAACGGCGTCCAACTCGACGGCCGTCCCCTCCAGGTCAACGAAGCCCGTCCGAAGGAAGACCGTCCGGCTGGCGGTGGCTTCGGCGGCGGCGAGCGTCGCGGCTTCGGCGGCGGCGGCGGTGGCCGTGGCGGCTTCGGCGGCGGTGGCCGCGGTGGCTTCGGCGGCGGTCGCGGTGGCGATCGCGGCGGTCGCGACCGTTACTAAGCGGACCGCGCGTTTTCACGCGCTCCGCGTTTGCCGTGCGCAAACTGTCTGACTTTCGGGGCGGAGCCCAAGCGGCTCCGCCCTTTTGTTTTTCCGGGCGAATCACTCATCCGCTAGCTCGCTAGTCGTCGCCGCTTTTTTCATCCGCGTCCGCGTGCCCCTGGCCGCGACGCCCCTTGCGTGGCCGCGCTTTGCGCGGGGCCCGCACCCCATTCCAGCGTCGATCAGTGCGCAGCAGTGGTTCCTCCCTTCCATGCCTTTCAAAGCTCTTCATCTCTCCGAGCCCGTCCTTCGCGGTATCCAAGCCGCCGGTTACACGGACCCGACTCCCATCCAGCTCCGCGCGATCCCGGTCGTGCTCGGCGGCGGCGACCTCATCGGCTCCGCCCAGACCGGCACCGGCAAGACCGCCGCCTTCGCGCTCCCGATCCTGACGCGCCTCGGCCAGCACGCCGCCAAGCCGCGCGTGCTCGTGCTCGAGCCCACGCGCGAGCTCGCCGCGCAGGTCGAGACCGCATTCCGCGACTTCGCGCGCTTCACCGATCTTCGCACCGTCGCCGTCTTCGGCGGCGTCGGTTATGGCAGCCAGCGCAGCGAACTCCGCAAGGGTGTGGACATCATCTGCGCCACGCCCGGCCGCCTCATGGACTATGTCCAGGATGGCTCCATCAATCTCCGCGACATCCAGATCCTCGTCCTCGACGAGGTCGACCGCATGCTCGACATGGGCTTCCTGCCCGTCGTGAAGGACATCATCGCCCGCTGCCCGCGCGAGCGCCAGACGCTGTTTTTCTCCGCCACCGTGCCGCCTGAGATCGCCGCCGTCGCCTCTTTCGCCCTGCGCAACCCTTCGAAGGTTGAGATCGGCGTCAACCGCTCGGTCAACAACTCCATCAACCACGCGCTCTACCCGGTCGCGCTCGGACAAAAGTTCGACCTACTCCTCGCGCTCCTTGAGAAGACCGATTTCGACAGCGTGCTCGTCTTCTCGCGCACCAAGCATGGCGCCGACAAGATCGCCCGCAAGCTCAAGGCCGCGAACCATTCCGTCGCCGTCCTCCACGCCAACCGCTCGCAGAACCAGCGCATCGAGGCCCTCGCCGGCTTCAAGTCCGGCAAATACGAGGTGATGGTCGCCACCGACATCGCCGCCCGCGGCATCGACGTCGCCGGCGTCACTCACGTCATTAACTACGACGTCCCGGAAAATCCCGAGGACTACGTCCACCGCATCGGCCGCACCGGCCGTGCGCAGGCCGTCGGCGACGCGTTCACGCTCGTCACGCCGGAGAATGCCGACGATATCCGCGACATCCAGCGCTTCATCGGCCAGAAGATCCCTGAACTTCGCCTCGAAGGTTTCGATTACCTGCCCTTCGGCGTCGCCCAGCCCAAACCCGTCCGCGGTCAGCGCGGAGGCGGTGGTGGCGGACAACGCGGTGGCAATCGCGGGGGTGGTGGCGGCGGTGGCCAGCGCGGCGGATTCCGCGGCGGTCACGGCGGCAACCCGAACCGCGACAGCAACGGCGGCAAGGTCGGCTTCCAATTCCGCGGCCGCCGCTGAGCAATCCCCGCACCTCGCGCCTGCAGGGCCGGGCTCCGCGAGGCCGCCCCGCAGGCTCTCCGCGCACCGGAAAGTGTAACCTATTAGGTTACACTTCGCCCTAAACCGGACTCATGCAGTTGGACGTCACTCCCGACTGATAAGCTCCTGACAATGGGGTGGTCGCCGCTGTCCCAGCGGCGACAGGCGTCGGTAAGGACACCGACGCCCACCTCCTGCATGATCCCGGCTAAGCGGATCAGGGGCGCGGCTTGACCTCAGCCCGCGCGTGCCGCGTGCTCGTCGGTGCGCTTCGTCATGCCCGTTCCCACCGTCGCCGCTGTCCGCCGCCATCTCGCGCGCCTCGCCGCGTGTGAAGCCTGCCCGCGCATGCATAAGCCCGTCGTCGTCGGCCGGCCGGTGGTGTCGCGCGTGTTGCTCGTCGGCCAGGCCCCGGGCGACAAGGAGCCGGTGCTCGGACGTCCCTTCGCGTGGACGGCCGGCAAGACGCTCTTCAAGTGGTTTCACGAGGCGCTCGGCTGGACCGAGGACGAGACGCGCGACCGTCTCTACTTCGCCGCCGTGTGCCGGTGTTTTCCCGGGAAAAAGTCCGCCGGCGGCGATCGTGTCCCCGACGACGAGGAGATCGCAGCCTGCTCCCGCTGGCTCGCTGCGGAGGTCACGTTGCTCAAACCGGACCTCATCCTTCCCGTCGGGAAGCTCGCCATCACGCAAGTCCTGCCGCCCGCGCCGTTGAATGACGTGATCGGGAGGAAATTCCGCGTCGACTACCGCGGCCACGCGATGGACTGCATCCCGCTGCCGCACCCGAGCGGCGCCTCGCCGTGGCATCGCATGGAGCCGGGCAAGACGCTCCTGCGTCAGGCGCTCGCGCTCGTGGCGCGGCATCCGGCGGTGCGTGTCCTGCGGTGAGTCGGGCTTCGTCCTGACGAGACGCACTTTGGCGAGATTTTCGTTGCACCGCCGCGGTGCGGTGGATGCGTTGGCGCGTCATGCAATTTTCCCGGCGCGCGCGGACGCGTCCTCTCGCTTTTCTGTTTTCCCTCGTCCTCCTCGCGGTCGCTTGGGCGGCGACGCCGGCCGGTGCCCAGTCGCGCGGCAGCTCCACCGGGATATATGCCGGCGCCATCACCATCGATGCGGACACCGGCGAGGTGGTGAACGCGGAGAATGCCGACGTGACGAATCCGCCCGCGAGCATGACGAAGCTCATGACCTTCGCCATCGTGCACGACAAGCTGGCCGACGGCACGCTGACCTTGCAGACGCCGGTGCAGATCACCGCGGCCGATGCGAAGATGGGCGGCACGCAGGTCTATCTCGATCCGCGCGAGACCTTCCCCGTCGAGGAACTCCTCTACGCGATGATGATCCAGTCGGCCAACGACGCCGCGCACGCGCTCGCCCGCACGGCGGCCGGCTCCGTGCCGGCGTTCGTGGAGTTGATGAACGCCAAGGCGCGCCAGCTCGGCATGCACCGCACGACGTTCCGCACGCCGCACGGCCTGCCGCCGCCGAGCCGGCGCATCGACGAGGGCGACCTGACCACGCCGCGCGATTTTGCGATCCTGTGCCGCCATCTCGTGCAGCACACCGACGTGCTGAAATACACCGCGGTGCGCGAGCGGCCGTTCGGCGTGGGACGTGCGCAGGGGCCGCAGCTCATGCGCAACCACAACAATCTCCTTGGCAAGGTGCCGGGCGTCGACGGCTTGAAGACTGGTTACACCGCCGCCGCCGGTTACTGCCTCAGCGCCACCGCGGAACGCAACGGTCGCCGGCTCATCGTCGTCATCGTGGGCTCGTTCGGCCCGAACCGCCAGATCGACAAGGGCAAGGCGCGCGACCTGAAGGTGGTCGAGCTGCTCGAGCAAGGGTTCGCGGCGGCTCCCGGGCGCGGACCGAAACTCGCCTTGCCCGTCGTCTCGACCGCGCCGGGCGCGAAAACCGCCGCACCCGCGGCAGGCGCGGCCCCGGCCAAGGATGAAATCCCCACCGTGAAGACGCAGCCGGTGCCCGCCACGGATGCAGCCTCGACGCCGAAGGAGCCGGCCGTCATCTTCCGCCTTCCTCCTTTGCCCAAATCATGATGTCTCCCGCTTTCCGTCGCTTCGCGTTTCTCTTCCTCGTCCTGATCGGTTGCAGCGCGCCGACGCTGCACGCGCAGCGGGAGCGGTTGCCGCCGGAAGATCTCGAGATTGTGGAGAAGCGCTGGCCCGAGGCGCAGAAGACCTCGACCGGCCTCCGCTACATCGTGCTCAAGGAGGGCGACCGTAGCGGCGGCACACCCGCAGCCGGCATGCGGGCGTCGGTGCTCTACAAGGGCATGCTCCTGAACGGAAAAGTTTTCGACGAAACGACGGACCCCGCCAAGCCCTTCCGTCCGCGCATCGGCCGCGGCGACCTGATCGCGGGCTGGGACCAGGCGTTGCAGCGCATGCACAAGGGCGAGAAATGGCTGCTCATCGTCCCGTATGAGCTCGGTTACGGCACGCGTGGCAACCCGCCGCACATCCCGCGCCGGGCCACGCTGGTGTTCGAGATGGAGCTGGTCGATTTCGGCAAGAATCTGCCGACGGAATGAGCTGAGCCGGATCACCGCGCGCCGCGGGAGCGGCACGCGGACCTGGCGGACTCGTTACTTCAGCAGCTCGTCCAGCTTGGGCTGCATGGCCTCGGCCCAGATCCGGTAGCCTTCGGGCGTGAGGTGCAGTTGGTCGCGCATGATCGTGGTCGGGATCTTGCCCTCGGCATCGAGGAAGCGCGGGCCGGCGTCGAGAAAGTGCACGTGCTGGCCATCGGCAAGGCCGGGCAGCGCGGCGTTCACCTCGCGGATGACCGCCATGCGCGCCTGCCAGTCCTCGTCCTCGCCGGCCTTGTTCTTGCGCGGGCCGCGGGGGAAGATCGCGTTGAGCAGAATCTTTGTCTCCGGCAATTTGGCGCGCACGAGACCGAGGATCTTGCCGATCGCGGCCACGATTTCGGGCGCGGAGTGCGAGGCGGAGTTGTTGGTGCCGATGAGCAGGACGACGGCGCGCGGGGCGATGCCGTCGAGCTCGCCGTGCTCGATGCGCCAGATGACGTTCTGGGTCTGGTCGCCGCCGATGCCGAAGTTGGCGGGCTGGTGCGTGCCGTAGTGCTTTTCCCAGACGGCGGGGGCCGTCTTCCACTGCTCGGTGATGGAGTCGCCGAGGAAGAGCAGCCCGATCGGGCCGGCTTGGGCGCGGGCGAGGAAGGATTCATGTTTTTCCATGAACGAGCGGGCGGGTTTCGGGATCGCGGCGGAGGCGTCGGCGCGCGGGGTTTGCGCGCTGGCGAGCGTGGCGAGGCCGGAGAGGAACAGGAGGGAGAGGAGGCGGCGCAACATACGTCGCGAACTCAACCGAAGAGACGCTTGCGCTGCGACCAGAAACCGTCGGCCGAATAAAGGATGAGTCCGCACCAGATCATGGCGTAGGCGGCGAACTGCGACTGGCTGAACGGCTCGCGATACAGGAAATAGCCGAGGAGGAACTGCACCGTGGGCGAGACGTATTGGAACAGCCCGAGCGTGGTCAGGCGCAGGCGTTGCGCGCCGGAGGCGAACAGCAGCAGCGGCACGGCCGTGACGATGCCGGCGCAGAGGATGAAGGCGTGCGTGCGGGCGTCGACGCGGCCGAGCGCGCCTTCGCCGGTGTGGTGCCACCAGAGCAGCGCGGCGGCGGCGAAAGGGAAGAGCACGAAGGTCTCGATCGTCAGCCCCGCGATCGGCCCGAGCGGCGACTGCTTTTTCAGAAATCCGTAACCGGCCCAGGTCACCGCGATGGAGAGCGCGATCCACGGCACGTGGCCGACGCCGAGGAGCAACAGGCCGACGCCGCCGGTGGCGCCGGCGATGGCGAGCCACTGCAGCGGCCGGAGCTTCTCGTGCAGCAGCAGCGAGCCGATGGCGACGTTGGCGATGGGCACGAGGAAGTAGCCGAGGCTGGACTCGATGACGTTGCCGCGGTTCACGGCCCAGACGTAGATGGTCCAGTTGGCCGTGAGCAGGAGGCTGCTGAGGAGATTGAGGCCGAAGCTGCGCCAGCTGGTGAACGCAGCCAGCATCGCGCCGTAGCGGTGGCGCCAGGCCTGCACGATGAGCAGGAAGAACAGCGACCAGACGATGCGGTGGGCGATCAGCTCGAAGGCGGAGACGCCCTGCATCTGTTTCCAGTAGACGGGAAACGCGCCCCAGAGCAGGAAGGCGCCGGCGGCGTAGAACAGGCCGGCAGGGCTCTCGTGGGACTTGGCGGGGGAGGACAAGGCGCGCAGGTTGCGCGCCGGCGCGGGCGGCGTCAATGGGGTGGCGCGGGCGGTGACGCATCAGGCCGGCCGCGCGGCTGCGCCGGCGCGACGCCGTTCAGCCCGACTGCAACGCGCGGGTGTAGCGCGCGACGTCCTCGGCGAGTTGCTGCGTGCGCCAGGCGATGTCGGTGTTGACGAGCGCCTCGCCGTTGAAATCCGCCTCGGTGGCATAGACGAAGCGCGGCACGATGGTGCAGCGGAAGTCGAGCATGAGGCTGTTGGCGAGGCTCATCACGGCCATGTAACTGGAACCGGCGCCGGCGCTGCAGGCGAAGCCGACGACCTTGTTTTCCCAGGCCTTGCCGGTCAGTTCGATGAGGTTCTTCAGCGCGGCGGTGGTGTCGTAGTTGTAGATGGGCGTGGCGACGAGGATGCCGCTGGCACCGGCGACGAAGGCGCGGGCCTTGGCGGTGTTCTCGTGCTTGTAGGCGGCGGCGCCGTCGCAGGGCGGCAGCGCGAGGTCGCGCAGGTCGAGGAAGGCGGCGGCGTGGCCAGCGGTGACAAGCGCGCGGTGCGCCTCGCGGGCGAGCACGCGGCTGTTGCTCTCGGGGTTCAGGCTGGCGGAAAGGACAAGGAGGTTCATGGGGTGGAGAAAGGGAAAGGAAGCGGGGACGGGCGGAGCGGTGCGTTCAGGCGTGTTCGCGATGGACGGGGTGCGGACGGCCGTTCTCGTCGATGGCGACGTAGGTGAAGATGCCTTCGGTGACTTTCAGGAGCGTGCCGTCCTTGCCGCGCTGCACCCAGGCCTCGATGTCGACGCGCATGGAAGTGCGGCCGACCTTGAGGAGTGTGGCGTGGCAGTTGACGATGTCGCCGACGTAGACGGGATTGTGGAAGACCATGCCGTCGACGGCGACGGTGGTCACGCGGCTGCGGGAGATGTTCTTCGCCACGATGGCGGCGCCGAGGTCCATCTGCGACATGAGCCAGCCGCCGAAGATGTCGCCGTTGGCGTTGGCGTCGGCGGGCATCGCGATGGTGCGGATGACGAGTTCGCCGTGCGGGGCGGTGGGTTCAGGCGGCGGAGAGGCGGGGTCGGACATCGGGGCGGACGATGCACGCGAGAGGCGCGCCCGCAAGTCTGTCGCGGGTGCGCCGGCGGGCGGGGTGGGCGGATTGATGGGGCTGGCGCGGGCGGGCCGCGCCGGCGGGATCACTCCTTCTTGGAGAGCAGCCAGAAGGCGTGGATGATGCCGCCGATCCAGAACAGCAGCAGCGTCACCAGCAGGCTGATGATGAAGTCCTTGCCGGCGCCCTTGCGCAGGAAGACGGCGGCGGGCGGGAGGAGGATGCTGAGCACGATTTCCAGGATGGTCATGGTGACGGTTGGGGTTGGTCCCAGCATGGTCCAACAGACGCGGCGACGGAAGCCGTTTCTGGCCGGCGTCGCCGGGCTTCGCGCCGACTTTGCCATTGTTTTCAGAGGCAAACCCCCGATAGTCCGCGCATCATGGCACTCTCAGGCAATGCCGCGTTCCGGCGTCTGCTCAACGAAATCGGCCCGGTGGATCAAGTGGGCGTGGACGAGCGGGTGGCGAAATACACCACGCGCAGCATCAAGAAAGCCGCGAAGATCCAGGGCCTCAAGCTGGCCGTCTCGATGGTCGACCTCACCACGCTCGAGGGCAAGGACACGCCCGGCAAGGTCGCGTCGCTCTGCCAGAAGGCGCTCCATCCGCACGAAGGCCTCGACTGTCCGCAGGTCGCCGCCGTGTGCGTCTATCCGGCGATGGTGAAACACGCCCGCCGTGCGCTGGGTGAGGACACCGCGGTGCGCATCGCCTCGGTCGCAACGGCGTTCCCGAGCGGTCAGGCGCCGTTGAAGACGCGTCTCGCCGAGGTGCGGGCGGCCGTCGAAGACGGCGCCGACGAGATCGACATGGTGATCAATCGCGGCGCGTTTCTCGCGGGCGAGTTCGATCTCGTGCAGGACGAGATCGCCGCCGTCGTGCAGGCCTGCGGCGACGCCACGCTCAAGGTCATCCTCGAAGTCAGCGAACTCGAGACCTACGACAACATCCGCGCCGCCTCCTTTATTGCGATGCGCGCGATTCGTCCCGGCGATTTCATCAAGACCAGCACCGGCAAGACCTCGCTCAACGCCACGCTCGGCAACAATCAGGTGATGATCGAGGCCATCCGCGACCACTACCTCGACACCGGCATCGCGATCGCGATGAAACCCGCCGGCGGCATCCGCACCGCGAAGCAGGCGCTCACCTTCCTGGTCGCGGTGAAGGAGACGCTTGGCGATGCGTGGCTCAACAACACGCGCTACCGCTTCGGCGCCTCGTCGCTCCTCAACGACCTGCTGCGTCAGCTCGAGAAGGAAAAGACCGGCGCCTACCAAGCGCCTTACTCCTTCAGCGAAGCCTCCGAGTCTTACTGAGTTTCCCAACCACTCATCCTCACTAATGGTCACTAATCTCGCGAAGCCCTTCGGCATCAGTGCGGATTAGTGGGCATTAGTGGTTTCAAGCCATGTCCACTCTGACTGAGAAGAAGTCCGCCCGCCCCACCAAGCGCTCGCAAGGCCGCCCGCTGCCCGAGTTGATCTTCGGCGACCTCTGGGAATTCGATCCCGCCCCCGAGACGGCCGACCCGAAGTTGAAGCCGCGCTACGAGCTGTTCATCGGCGGCAAGTTCGTCGCGCCCGCCTCGGGCAAGTATTTCGACTCCACCAACCCGGCCAACGAGACGAAGATCGCGGAGTTTGCGCTCGGCGGCGCCGCGGATGTCGACGCCGCCTACGCGGCCGCGCAGAAGGCGCAGCCCGCCTGGGCGAAGCTGCCCGGCAAGGAGCGCGCGAAATACCTCTACCGCATCGCCCGCCTGCTGCAGGACCGCGCCCGCGAGTTCGCCGTCGCCGAGACGATGGACAACGGCAAGCCGATCAAGGAAACGCGCGACTTCGACGTGCCGATGGCCGCGGCGCACTTCTTCTACCACGCGGGCTGGGCCGATAAGCTCGAATACGTGGCCCCCGGTCGCCGCGTCGCCCCGCTCGGCATCGTCGGCCAGGTCATCCCGTGGAATTTCCCGCTGCTCATGATGGCGTGGAAGCTCGCGCCCGCGCTGGCGGTGGGCAACTGCGCCGTCATCAAGCCCGCGACCAACACGCCGCTCAGCGCGCTCAAGCTCGCCGAGATCATCCAGGACGCCGGCCTGCCTCCGGGCGTCGTCAACATCCTCACCGGCCCCGGCTCCACGGGCGGCGCGATCATGGCGCACCCGCTGGCGGCGAAGATCGCGTTCACCGGCTCGACGGATGTCGGCAAGGTCATCATGCGCTCCGTCGCGGGCACCGAGAAACGCATGACGATGGAGCTCGGCGGCAAGGCCGCGAACATCGTCTTCGACGACGCGCCGCTCGATCAGGCCGTCGAAGGCATCGTCAACGGCATCTTCTTCAACCAGGGCCAGGTCTGCTGCGCCGGTTCGCGCCTGCTCGTGCACGAGCCCGTGGCCGATGCCGTCGTGGCGAAACTGAAGAACCGCCTGCGCGTGCTGCGCGTCGGCGATCCGCTCGACAAGAATACCGACGTCGGCGCCATCGTCTCGCGCGATCAGCTCGAGACCGTGCAGGGCTACCTCGATGCCGGCGTGAAGGAAGGCGCCACGATGTGGCAGCCGCCGTGCCGTCTCCCGAAGAAGGGTTTCTACCTGCCGCCGACGATCTTCACCGGCGTCACGCAGAGCCACCGCATCGCGCGCGAGGAGATCTTCGGGCCGGTGCTTTCGATCATCACCTTCCGCACCGTGGACGAGGCGATCGAGAAGGCGAACAACACCGCCTACGGGCTCAGCGCGGGCGTCTGGACCGACAAGGGCTCGCGCATTCTCAAGATGTCGACCGAGCTGAAGGCTGGCGTCGTGTGGGCGAACACCTTCAACAAATTCGATCCGACCTCGCCCTTCGGCGGCTACAAGGAGTCCGGCTTCGGTCGCGAAGGCGGCCGCCAGGGCCTGCTCGATTACTGCCGGCTCGTCTGAGCGCACCCAGCGTTTGGAACCACGAATGGACACGAATGGACACGAATCGGAACCGATCCTGCACAAGGAATTGGTTTACTCGATCGTGGGTTGTGCGATGGAGGTGCTCAACGGGCTCGGCCACGGCCTGCATGAGAAGCCCTACGAAAACGCGCTCGTGGTTGAGTTTGGCCTGAAGGGAATCGGGCTGGAGCAGCAGCGGAGGTTTCCGATTCTCTACAAGACAGTTCAGGTCGGCGAATATGTGCCGGATTTGCTGGTCGGCGGCGCGGTCGTCGTGGACGCCAAAGTCATAGAGCGCATCACCGATGTGGAGCGCGGGCAGATGCTGAATTACCTTCGGATCACCAAGCTTCGTGTCGGGGTGATCGTGAACTTCAAACGTGCAAAACTCGAATGGGAGCGCGTGGTCCTCTGACCCATTCGTGTGCATTTGTGTCCATTCGTGGTTAAACCCTCCTTCCAGTCGCCTTCCGAGTGTCCCATCTGCGGTGCCGCTGTGCCGCGCGGGGCGCGCGCTTGTCCCGAGTGCGGGGCGGACGAGCGTTCGGGTTGGAACGAGGACGATACGCGCTACGACGGACTCGATCTGCCTGACGAGGCGTTCGAGGACGATGACGCGGCCCGCGGCCCGCGTCGCCGCGCATCGCGCTCCGGGCTGCATCCGCTTTGGGTGGCGGCAGGGGCCGTCACGCTCCTCGCCCTGATCCTCCTCTTCGTTTTCCGCCGCTGATTCCCCTTCCGCATGGCCGCCACCGCTTACCGCACCGTTCCTGAAGACACCAAGGGCATGCCTCCGGGCATCCCCTACATCATCGGCAACGAGGCCGCCGAGCGCTTCAATTTCTACGGGCTCAAGGCCATCCTCGTCATCTACATGACGCAATACCTCATGAGTCGCGACGGTGCGCTCGCCACGATGAGCGATACCGAGGCGACGAAGTGGTTCCACTTCTTCATGAGCGCGAACTACGCGCTGCCGGCGCTCGGGGCGATCCTGGCCGATGTGTTCCTCGGCAAATACCGCACCATCTTCTGGCTCTCGCTGGTGTATGCGGCGGGCTGCATCGTCCTCGCGCTGGACAACACCCGGTTCGGCCTCGCGCTCGGATTGGGGCTGATCGCGTTCGGGGCGGGTGGCATCAAGCCGTGCGTGTCCTCGCACGTCGGCGACCAGTTCGGCCCGTCGAACCAAGGCCTGCTGGCCAAGGCGTTCAGCTGGTTCTATCTCGCGGTGAATTTCGGCTCCACGTTCTCGATCATCCTCACGCCGTGGCTGCTGAAGGACTACGGCGCGAAATGGGCGTTCGGTGTCCCCGCGACGCTGATGGTGCTCGCGGTGTTCCTTTTCTGGGCGGGGCGCCACAAGTTCATCCACGTGCCGCCGGCGGGAAAATCGTTTTTCACGCGCACGTTCAACTGGGAGACGGCACGCTCGCTCGGCGGGCTCGCCTTCATCTTCGCGTTCATGGCGGTCTTCTGGGCGCTGTGGGACCAGTCGAGCAGCACGTGGGTGCTGCAGGCCGAGAAGATGGACCGCACCGTCTTTGGCTTCGAGATCATGTCCTCGCAGATCCAGGCGATCAACGGACCGCTGATCCTCGCCTTCGTGCCGCTGTGCCATTACGTGATCTATCCGCTCATCCATCGCGTGTGGGCGCTCACGCCGCTGCGCAAGATCGGCCTCGGCCTCTTCCTCATCGGCGTCTCGTTTCTCGTCAGCGCGTGGATCGACGTGCTGCTGGCCCAAGGCACCCGCCCGACGATCTGGTGGCAGATGCCGGCCTACGTCCTGTTGTCGCTGGGAGAGGTGATGGCGTCGATCACGGCCCTGGAGTTCGCCTATACGCAGGCGCCGAAGCACCTGAAGGCGGTCGTGCAGGCGCTCTACCTGTTTTCGGTTTCCCTGGGCAACTTTTTCACCGCCAGCGTGCAGTGGTTCATCCAGAATCCGGACGGCTCGTCGAAACTGAGCGGCCCGGCCTACTTTGTCTTCTACGCCGTGCTCGCGATGGTCGCTGCGGGCCTCTTCGCCCTCGTTGCCCGCAACTACCGGCAGCATGACCACCTGCAAACCGAAGCCACCGCCTGATTCATTTTTTTAACCCCGGATGAACACAGATAAACACAGATGGAGACACGGCTCGCGAGGGTCTCGTATCTGGGTGGATCTGCGTCTATCCGCGGCTGGTTCATCCTCTTTCCCCTCATCGCCATGACCCGCCTGCCCGTCACCAAAACGCCCAAGTGCTACGTCGGAGGAGCATTCATCCGCTCCGAGAGTGCGCGCGTGTTCCCGCTCAAGGACGCCACCGGCGCCTTCTTCGCCAACATCCCGCAGTGCACGCGCAAGGACCTGCGCAACGCCGTCGAGGCGGCCGCCAAGGCCGGCCCCGGCTGGGCCAAACGCACGGCCTACAACCGCGGCCAGATCATCTACCGCCTCGCCGAGATGCTCGAGGCGCGGAAGGCCGACATGGCCGACGCACTCGCGGTCGGCGGCGCCACCAAGGCCGCCGCGGCGAAGGAGATCGTCGCGGCTATCGACCGCCTCATCTACTACGCCGGCTGGGCCGACAAATACGAGCAGCTGCTCGGTAGCGTGAATCCCGTCGCGGCGCCTTACTTCAACTTCACCGTGACCGACCCGATGGGCATCGTCGGCGTGCTCGCACCCGACGAGGCGCCGTTGCTCGCGCTCGTGTCGCTGATCGCCCCGATCATCACCAGCGGCAACACCGTCGTCGCGCTCGCCTCCTCGACGCAGCCTTATCCGAGCATCGTGCTCGGCGAGATGCTCGCCACGAGCGATCTGCCGGGCGGCGTCGTCAATCTGCTCACGGGTTTCCGCAAGGAGATCGTCCCGACGATGGCGACGCACGCGCACCTGCGTGCGCTGGCCGGCGTCGCCAATGCCGAGGAGCGCAAGATGCTCAAGCTCGGCGCGGCCGAGAGCGTGAAGCGCGTCAAGCTGCACGCCGCCGAGGAGAAGACCGACTGGTTCTCCGATCGCGCGCAGAGCCTCTACGAGATCCGCGACTTCGTGGAGTTCAAGACCACCTGGCACCCGGTCGGGGCATGAGCACGCCCTCCGGCGATGCGCCGCCGGCCACCGCGGCGCGCCCGGCCCTCATCGTCTGGTGGGGCGTCTGGCTTGCCATGCTCGCCGGGGTGGTCGTCATCCATGTCGTGCTGCTTCCCCGGCGTGCGCCGGCCGAGCAGCCTTGGGGGCTGCTCGAAAACATTGCCTGCGCGCAGGTGGCGCTGAGCGCGATAATCCGCTGGCTCGTGCTGCCGCGCATCAAGGAGCCGCGGCGCGCCTTTCCGATCTTCATCGTCGGGATGGCCCTGGCCGAAGGCGCCGCGATCCTCGGCACCTTTCTCAGCGCCCATGCCACCGAGTTTTTCGTGCTCGGGATGGCGGGCATGATGCAGTTCGTGCCGTTCTTCGCGGCCCGCCTGCTCGCACCGCCCGGGACCGGGCTCATGCCGCGCGGGTGAGATAGCGCGCGGGTTGTGATGCGGCGGACCGGCCTCCGCGCCGAATCGCGTCGCATAGAAAGCGCGGGCGCGCTCGGGATCGGGCGTCCAGAGAACGAGACGCTCGATCTCTCATGCGCGGAAACTCGCCGCGACTCAGACGCTATCCGGACGGCCCATGCGGCGCAGCCAGCGGTAGTGCGAGACGAGGCCGGCCCAGAGCGTCTTGTGCTCGTTGTAGCGGATGCCGAACTCGCGGCAGGTCTGCTCCACGATCTTGGAAATTTCCGGATAGTGCACGTGGCAGATCTTCGGGAAGAGGTGGTGCTCGACTTGGAAATTCAGGCCGCCGAGGAGCCAGCAGACGAGTTTGCTGCGGCGCGCGAAGTCGACCGTGGTGTGGATCTGGTGGACCATCCAGTTGTCCTCCATCTTGTTCGTTTCCTCGTCGGGCAGGGGGAAGTCCGCCTCCTCCACGCAGTGGGCGAGCTGGAACACGATGCTCAGCGCCACGCCGACCACGCCGGCGACGAGCACGTAGAAAAGCAGCACCTTCCACCACGTGTGGAACATCATCGGCAGGATGAACGCCAAGGTGAAGAAGAGAGCCTTGCCGGCGATGAAGATGGCCAGCTCCTTGCCGCGCGGGCGCGGGAAGGGGTGACCGCCGATCTCGCGCGTGGCGAGGTCGCGGAAGTCGCCATAGAGGTGCCAGCGGATCGTCATGAAACCGTAGAGCGCCCAGAGGTAGAAATGCTGCGCGCGGTGGAAGAAGTAGTGCGGCTGGTGCGGCGTGACGCGGGCAAAGGCACCGAGGTCCACGTCGGCGTCATGGTCGGTGATGTTGACGTAGATGTGGTGCGACGCGACGTGCTTCCAGTGCCAGAGGTAGGAACTGGCGCCAATGAGGTCCATCGACATGGCGCTGAGTTTGTTCAGCCACGGACGGTCGGAGTAGGCGAGGTGGCTGCCGTCGTGCTGGATGTTGAAACCGATCAGGCCGGCCGCGCCGCCGAGGAGCAGGGCGGCGATGATCGCGTGCCACCACGCGGTGGCGAAGAACACCAACACGATGTAGCTGGCGAAGAAGACGGCGAGGATCGCAGCGGTCTTCACATACATGGAGCCGTTGTCGCGCGGCTTGCGGCCGGTGCGGGCGAAGAATTCGTCGACGCGGCGGCGGAGGACGGAGGCGAAACCGTCGTTGGGGGCGAACTTCGGGCGGATGTGCGCCGTCTCGGCGGCGGGAGCGGCGGGCAGGGGAAGAGGATCGTTCATGGCGTGGAGGGCGCACCGTCTGCATCGGCACGCCAACACGACGGTGGACGGTGAGGGGGGCGTGGCAAGCCCGACCGTGTGATTATTTCGGCTCGCCGCTGAGCGAGCCGGTCTCGGCGAGACGCTCGAGGAAGATCCAGCAGCGCTTCACCTGCGTCTCGGGCGTCTTGGCCTGGAAGATGTAGCGCGTGACCTGCCGGCGGAGCGCGACGCTGTGCGCGTGCCAGCGCTCCGCGAGGTGGGGCCGCGCTTGGAATGCCTTCCGCATTTCCTCCGGCAACTCGGGCTCGCGCGAGGCGGTGTCGGGCTCGAGCGTGAACTCGACCGTGTCGCCCGCATCGACGCCGGCGGCGCGGAGCAACTCGACCTTGAAGGCGAGCTTGATCCGGCCCGGCTGGCCGGGGAGCAGCGTGACGCGGTCGAGATCGCCGTTGAAACGCAGCAGCGCATTCCAAGCGTTGCCGCCACCCTTCACGTCCGCGCGTGGCAGCCCCAGTTCGTCGACCACGCGGCGCGGCAGATCGACCCAGCGCACGAGGGCGACACGGCGGAGTTTGGCGCGGAAAACGCGGGGCATCGCGGGCAAGTTAGCGGGCGCGTCCGCGGCGGCAAGTGAAGCATTGCCAGCCGGGGCGCCCCGCGCGCTATTCTCCGCGCAACCCCACGCCACCATGGACAAACCCGCCCCGGGCTCGATTTCCTGGACCGATCTCACCGTGCCCGACGCGTCGCGCGTGCGGGATTTCTACCAAGCCGTCGCCGGCTGGACGGCCGCGCCCGTCGACATGGGCGGCTACGAGGATTTTTGCATGATGCGCGAAGGCTCGGACACGCCGGTGGCCGGCATCTGTCACGCACGGGGCGAGAACGCCAGCCTGCCGCCGCAATGGCTCGTCTACCTCACGGTCCCCGACCTTGAGGCCAGCTTGCGTGCCTGCACGGCCAATGGCGGACGCGTCGTCGTGCCCGTGCGGCAGATGGGGCCGGGGCGCATGGCGGTGATTGCCGACCCGGCTGGTGCGGTCGCGGCCCTGTTCCAGCCGGAGGAGCAATCCTAAGCCGGGATCATGCCGGAGGTGGGCGTCGGTGTCCCTACCGATGCCTGTCGCCGCTGGGACAGCGGCGACCACCCCATGGTCAGGAGCTCATCGGTCGGGAATCGCGTCCAACTGCATGAGTCCGGCTCAGTCGCGGCCTCCGGGCGGCCCCGGAGGAGTTTCACCGCACCCCGGCGCGGCTCAGCGCACGGCGTGGGCGCGCTCGCGTTGGAAGCGGGCGATTTCGCGCGTGTTCGGCATGGCGTCGGCCGTGCCGGGCTGCATCACGGCGAGGGCGGCCACGGCGTTGGCGAAATGCGCGGCTTCGACGACGTGGCGCTTGAACTTCACCAGCCCGGCCGCGAAGCCGCCGACGAAGGCGTCGCCCGCGCCGGTCGAGTCGACGACCTCGACCGGATGCGCATTCATGCGCAGCCACGCGTCGGCCTGCGAGACGAAGCATCCGCGGGCGCCGAGCGTGATGATCACGGTCGGCACCTGCAGGCAGCGGCAAAGCTTGTGCAGGGCCTCGGGCCGCAGCGCGCGGAGCGTCGCCTCGCCGAACTCGCCGTGCTCGCGGTAGGCGGCGGTGCGCAGGAGCGCGCTGCAACCGGGGTGCAGGCGCACGAGCGAGACGAACTCCGTCTCATTCGGCACGAGCACGTCCGTGAGCTTGAGCAGGCCCGGTTCGAAATCCGGCCGCATCGGCGCTGGGTTGAAAACCGTCATCGCGCCGGCCTTGCGGGCGGTCTTCAGCACATGGGCCACGGTGCGGTAGTCGGACTCGCCCTGGCAGACGACGACTTGCGCCGCCTGGAGCGGAGCGGGCGGCACGTCCTGTTTGTGGAGCGCGAGATTGGCGCCGGGGGCGATCACGATCTGATTCTCGCCGTCGTCGTTGACGGTGATGAGCGCCGCGCCGGTGGCGTGCTTGGGTTTCTCGACGAAGTGCGCGCTCAGGCCGATCTGGCTGGCGAACTTCCGCGCGCCTGCGCCGAACGCATCGCGGCCGATCGCGCCGATGAAGAGCGTGGCCGCGCCCGCGCGGGCGGCGGCGGCGGCCTGGTTGAAACCCTTGCCGCCCGGACCGGGCCGGAAATCGCCCATCACGGTCTCGCCGGGCTTAGGGAATTTTCGCGTATAGAACGGCAGGTCCTGCATGAAACTGCCGACGACTACGACGCGGGGAGACATCCGCCGCACACTAGTGGTGGCCGTTCGCAATGCACCTCAAAACCTCGCGCGCGTGGCCGCGGGGCGAGGAAACGCGGCATTTTTCTCGTGCGCCCCCGGGTGTTTTCCCCAGTCGCATCGGATGCGACCGGCGGAGGAGTTCTGTGTGTCGCCCGCGGATTTTTGCGGACTCGTCGCGCCGGCGGGCGTAGGGGAGGAGAGGAGGAGAATTTTTCTATGAAACCAAGTCTGGGCTTGTTCGCACTCGTGCTCTCGATGGTCGGCCTGGTGGCGGCGGAGCCGCCGCCGCTGCTGCCGGTCGAGACGTTTTTCAAGAACCCGGAGTTCACGAACGTGAGCTTCTCGCCGGACGGAAAGTCCATCGCGCTGCTCCAGTCGATCGACAACCGGATGAACATCGTCGTGCTCGACCTCGAGAAGATGGAGAAGCGGCTGCTCACCCGCTACAAGGAGCAGAACATCACGTTCTACCAGTGGGTGGGGGACGAGCACCTCGCGTTCTGGGCCGATGACGACGGCGATGAGTTCTTCGGCATGTTCGCCATCAAGCGCGACGGGACGGGTTACCGCGAATTGTCGGGCACCTTGAAATCGCAACGCGCGCGCGGGCGCGTGAACGTCGGCAGCATGGCCTTTCTCTCCCGCATCGAGGGCGATGACGGCTACATCCTCGTCGAGCGCTACTCCCGTCCCGGGAAAAACGGCGACGTCTGCCGGGTGAACTTGAAGAGCGGCCACGTCACCGTCCAGCAGTTCAACCCCGGCAACATCACGCAATGGCTCACCGACCGCCGGGGCGTGGTGCGCATCGGCGTCGCCACGGACAAGGATGGGGTGAAGGTCCTGCACCGGCCGACGAACGATGCGCCGTGGGAGACGCTCGACGCGCGCGGGTTGAGCGACCCCGAGTGGCAACCGCTCGGCTTCGACGGCGACGACCGCACGCTCTTCATCGCGACCAGCGACGGCCGGGCCACGCGCGCGGTTTATCGTTACGACACCGTCACCCGGCGCCGCGAGGACGAGCCGGTCTGCGCCGACGGCACCTACGATGCGGGATCGTTGATCTACAGTCGCTCGCTGCGGCAGGTCGTCGGCATCCATTACGAGGCCGACAAGCCGCGCACGCAGTGGCTCGATCCGCGTTTCGCGCAATACCAGCGCACCGTCGACGCCGCGATGCCCGACACGCTCAACGAGATCCGCGAAGCCACACCCGACGGGCGCACCCTGCTCGTGCATGCTTCCAGCGACCGCGAGCCCGGTGTCTATTACGTGATGGATCTCGAGCGCCGGAAGATCAGCGAGGTGGCGGTGACGCGGCCGTGGATCGATCCCGAGCGGATGGGCCGCATGCAGCCGGTGAACTTCGCCGCGCGCGACGGCCTGCCCTTGCATGGTTACCTGACCCTGCCCGCCGGCCGCGAGCCGCGCCAACTACCGCTCGTGCTGCTCGTGCACGGCGGACCCTACGGCATCCGCGACACCTGGGGCTTCGACCGCGAAATCCAGTTCCTCGCCAACCGCGGCTTCGCCGTGCTGCAGGTCAATTTCCGCGGCTCGGGCGGCTACGGCCCGGCCTTCGAGGCCGCCGGCTACCAGAAATGGGGTCTGGAGATGCAGGACGATCTGACGGACGCCGTGCGCTGGGCCATCGCGCAGGGCGTCGCGGACCCGCGGCGCGTCGTCATCATGGGCGCGAGCTACGGCGGCTATGCGGTCATGGCCGGCCTGGCGTTCACCCCTGAGCTCTATTGCGCCGGCATCAACATCGTCGGCGCCACGGGCATTCGGGATTTCCTCCGCGACCGGCATGATCGCCCCGATTACATGGATGCGGTGTTCGCCGAGCGCTGGGGCGATCTGAAACGCGATCGCGAGCGCCTCGAGCGCACCTCGGCCGACAACTTCATGGCGCAGGTGCGCGCGCCGGTGTTCATGGCCTACGGCGAAAACGACCCGCGTGTGCCGGTCGAGCACGGCAAACGCTACCGCGACGCCCTGAAACAGGCCGGCAAGCCGTTCGAGCTGTTCATCGAGGACGAAGAGGGCCACGGCTTCCGCAAGGAGCAGAACACCGTCGAACTCTACCGGAAGATCGAGGACTTCCTGCGCCGCCACGTGCCGCGGGAGTGACTGCCGCTCAAACGGTCCGCGGACCGCCCATCCTGTTGCATCGTGCCGGCGCACGGCGCCGGGGCCTAGCTTGGCCCCGATGTCCTCCTCCGCCTCCATCGGCCTGTCCGCCCCGGAGAAACTTGCGCCCCGCGCCGGCGGCGTGGTTCCCTCGGCAGCCCCGATGAATCGCGCCACCGAAACCCTGGCCAAGCTCTCGCGCACCAAGGAGCGGCTCTACGTGCTCTGCCAGGTGGGCGGCTGGGGCACGTTCACGCTGGCCTACTGCGGCCTCGGCAGCCTCAGCCGCACGCTCACGCTGAACGACGCCTGCATCATCACCGCGAGCAACGCCCTCGGCCTGCTGGTGTCGCACCTCTACCGCGGTCACGCCCAGCGCAACGGCTGGACGGAGCTCGAGTGGGCGGCCCTGCTGCCGCGCGCGATCCTGGCCTGCGTGCTCGCCTCGGTGCTGTGGACGATCGCGTCGTGGCCGCTCTTCGCGTTTTTCTACAGTGGCCGGGTGCCCGGCCAGCTCGGGCTCACGGCCTTGTTCTTCTACAGCGTCTTCAACGGCATCTGGATCTACGGCGTCTGGTCGGCCCTCTATTTCATCTACCACATCTTCGAGCGCCTGCGCCGGCTGCAGATCGACCAGCTCCAGCTCACGGCCAGCGCCAAGGAGGCCGAGTTGCGCGCCCTGAAATCGCAGGTCAACCCGCACTTCCTTTTCAACTCCCTCAACAGCCTTCGCGCGCTGATCGACGAGGATGCGCCCCGCGCCCGCGAGTCCGTCACCCGCCTGGCCAACATGCTGCGCTACTCGCTCCAGTCCGGCCAGCTCGAGACCGTGCCTTTCGAGGACGAGCTCCGCATCGTCGAGGACTACCTCGCGCTGGAGCAGATCCGCCATGAGAACCGCCTGCGCGTGCGCTGGGAGATCGCGGAGGGCGTGCGCACCTGCGGCGTGCCGCCGATGCTGCTGCAGACGCTCGTCGAGAACGCCGTCAAATACGGCATCTCCACCCGGCGCGAAGGCGGCGAGATCGTGATCGGCGCCGCGGTCACCGCTGGCGCACTGCGCATTCGCGTCACCAACCCCGGCACCCTGGCCGCACCCGCCAGCACCGCCGCGGCGCGCGCCGGCTCCTCCACCGGCGTCGGCCTGCGCAACGCCTCCGAGCGTCTCAAGCTGCTCTTCGGCGGCCAGGCGGCCCTCACGCTCACGGCCGAGCCGGTCGGCTTCGTGACCGCCGCCGTCATCATTCCCTTGGAGCCCCGCCCATGAAAGCCCTGCTGATCGACGACGAGCGCCTCGCGCGCAACGAACTCCGGCGCCTGCTCGCCGCGCACCACGACATCGAGATCGTCGGCGAGGCGGTCGATGTCGAGGACGCCCTGGAAAAGTGCGCCGCGCTCAAGCCCGACCTCCTCTTCCTCGACGTGCAGATGCCCGGCGCGGACGGCTTCGCGCTCCTCGAGCGCCTCGAAGGTCCGCTCCCGGCGATCATCTTCACGACCGCCTACGACGAGTTCGCCGTGAAGGCCTTCGAGTTCAACGCGCTCGATTACCTCCTCAAGCCCGTCGACCCGAACCGGCTCGTTGCCGCGCTCGAGAAGCTGCGGCTTCGCGGCACCGGCGGCGGCGATGGCGAGGCCGCGCGCACGCGCCTCTCGCTCGATGACAAGGTCTTCGTCCGCGAGGGCGACCACTGCTGGTTCGTCCCGGTAAAGAACATCCGCCTGCTCGAATCCGAGGGCAACTACACGCGCGTCCATTTCGACGACAACAAGCCTCAGCTCTTCCGCTCGCTCACCGCCATGGAGGAACGGCTCGACCCGAGGCACTTCTTCCGCGCCAACCGCAAGCAGGTCATCAACCTCGCCTGGGTCGACGGCATCGAGCCGTGGTTCAGCGGCGGCCTGCTCGTCCGGCTCAAGGGCGGCCTCAAGGTCGAGCTCTCGCGCCGCCAGGCCCAGGATTTCCGCGAACGCATGAGCCTCTGAGCTCCGGTCGCTTTCCCTCGCCGCCCCGCGCGGCGCTCCACCGCACCACGAACCCTCCCGCACCATGATCGAGGCCCGTCAACTCACCAAGATATTCACCGACAAGAAGCGCGGCGCCATCACCGCCGTGGAGAACGTCTCCTTCACCTGTCAACCCGGCCGCATCTACGGCCTCCTCGGCGCCAACGGCGCGGGCAAGACCACGACGCTGCGCATGCTCGCCACCCTGCTCAAGCCGAGCAGCGGCAGCGCCGTCATCGCCGGCCACGACGCCGGCACCGCCCCCGAGCAGGTGCGCGCCAACGTCGGCTTCCTCGCCGCCAGCACCGCGCTCTACGGCCGCCTCACCTCGCGCGAGATGATTGCCTACTTCGGCCGCCTCAACGGCATGCCCGACGACGCCATCCGCGCGCGCATCCAGGTGCTCGCTGATGAGCTCGCCATGCACGACTTCCTCGACCGCCGGTGCGACAAGTTCTCCACCGGCATGAAGCAGAAGACCTCCATCGCACGCACCCTCATCCACGATCCGGCCGTGATGATCTTCGACGAGCCCACGCTCGGCCTCGACGTCATGACCGCCCGATCGATCGTGCGCTTCGTGCGCGATTGTCGCGACCGCGGCAAGACCGTCATCTACTCCACGCACGTGATGAGCGAGGTGGAGAAGCTTTGCGACACCATCGGCATCATCCACAACGGCCGCCTCGTCGCCGAGGGCACGCTCGCGCAGCTGCAGGAGAAGTTCGGCGAGCGCGACATGGAGGAGATCTTCGTCAAGGCCGTCGGCGGCGAGGCCGCGCTGGCCGCCGCGCTCAACACCTGAAGGAACCCACGCCCATGAACTGGAACCACATTGTCACGGTTTACATCAAGGAGCTGAAGGATTCGCTCCGCGACCGTCGCACCCTCATCTCGATGATCGTCGTCCCGGCGCTCGTCATGCCCGTGATCATGATCGGCGTCGGCCTGATCATGTCGAAGATCGTGCGCCAGGCGAAGCAGGAGACCCCGTCGGTCATGATCGTCGGCGGCGAGGATTCGCCCGCCGTCGTCGCCGCGCTCAAGGCCGAGAAGAACGCCGCCGGCGAGCCGCGCTTCCGCTTCGTCCCGCCCGGCGACTACAAGCCGCTCATCTCGGAGAAGAAGCTCCGCGCCGCCGTCGAGATCCCCGCCGGCTTCGAGGCTGCGCTCCAGTCCGGCCAGCCCGTGCAGGTCACCCTCTACCACTACGAAGGCGAAATGCGTTCCGGCATCGCGCAGAACGCACTCAACGATTTCTTCCGCACCTACCGCGAGAAGACCGTCGAGGCGCGCCTGACCGAGCGCAACCTGCCCGTGGCGCTCATCAAGCCTTTCGAGGTCAAACGCCAGAACGTCGCCCCCCCCGAGAAGGTCGGCGGCAATCTCTTCGGCGGTTTCATCCCCTACATCATCATCATCCTTTGCTTCACCGGTGCGATGTATCCGGCCATGGACCTCACCGCCGGCGAGAAGGAGCGCGGCACGATGGAGACTCTCCTCTGCAGCCCGGTGAACCGCTCGAACATCGTCATGGGCAAGTTCCTCATGGTGCTCACCGCTTCCGTGGCCACCATGCTGATGCTGCTCGTGTCGATGACGCTCACCACGCTGCTCGGCGGCTCGCTCTTCGGCTCCGAACAGGCCGCGCTTGCGCAGTCCACCGTCGAGGCGAAGAAGGTCATGGGCGGCTTCATGCCGACCATCGACCCGCTCGGCATCGTCGGGCTCTTCGGCATGATCGCGCCCGTCGCCGTGTTCTTCTCCGCGCTGCTGCTTGCCGTCTCGCTCTTCGCCAAGAGCTACAAGGAGGCGCAGAGCTACGTCTCGCCCATGATCGTCGTCGTCATCATGCCCGCCGTCGTCGGCATGCTGCCCGGCATCGAGCTCAGCGCCAAGACCGCGCTCATCCCCATCCTCAACCTCTCGCTCGTCAGCAAGGAGATGCTCTCCGGCGTCTGGAACTGGGGCTACATCGCGCTCATCTTCGGCTCGTCCTGTCTCTACGCCGGCGCCGCCCTCGCGTATTGCGTGCGCCTCTTCAACCGCGAGGACGTGATGTTCCGCGCCTGATTTTTGTCAGACGTGTGTGTGTCTGCGGCCGCCGGCGAAAGCCGGCGGCCTTTTTTTGCGCCGGGGCTGCGAACCGTTCGTCAAAACCCGCGGCCCGCGGTAAACGCCGCGTAAATGCCCGGCCGACCCGTAGGCAGCGGGCCGCAAGTGCGCTAAGGTGCGTCCGCGTCCCGCACTGACAACGAACCCACCACCATGAATCCCCGCCCTTCCCCGGAAAGTCCCGCCGATCACCTGCGCTACGAATTCGCGCAGCTGGAAAAGATGCGTCAGCAGATCCTCGCCGACATGGAGGCGATGCGCGTGCAGGAGCACAACCTGCGCACCTACGAGGCGCGCCTGCGCGATTCGCGGCCGTCGTTGGTCGCCGCCTCCGCGCCGCCGTCCGACGCCGCGCCCGACATCGAGCGCGACAAGATCGCGCGTCTGCGCGCGCTCGTGGAAGCGGAGCGCCGCGCCCTGGTGGACGAGCGTCTCGTGCTGCGGGAGGAGCGTGCCCTGCTCACCCAGAAGGCGGAGGAGCTGAAGCAGCGCGAGGCCTGGGTCGAAGGGCGCGAGCGCGATCTCAAGGCGAAGGCATTCGCCCCACCGCCCAAGCCGCGCGGCAGCGCCTCGCCCTTCGCGGCCGCACGCAGCTTTCTCTCCTTCGGCACCAAGCGCGCGGCCGGTTGACGGCCCGCGCGGCAGGCGCGCGGGGAAAGCGGGCGAGTTCGCGGTCGCTGCTCCGACAATGATGCCGGGCGCAGGGAGATTTTTTTCGCGAAAGGCTTGCCGGGGGTGCGATCGGCTCTATCACTGCCCGGCCTATGGCCTTACCCTCCTTCCGCGCGCTGGGCTTGCTGCTGGGATTTTTCACGCTGTCCGCTTCGGCGCAGCAAACGTTGGTGGATGATCCGGCGATGCTGGATGTGTCGTCCGGTGGACAGTGGCAGTCTCAGCCAAGCGTCATCATGGGACCGAACACCTTCGGTTCGATGCTGACCCAACTGGCCGGAGGCAACAGCGGGTCCTTCTATCAGGTCTATCTGGGCGGCGGGATCGTCAACGGAGGCCGCATCACGCCGTTCAGCGGCGGACTCCTGCCGGTCGCGAGCATGGCGGAGCTGGGCACGTTCGACATCTCGTTCGATTTGAAAGTGCTCTCGCCGACGCCCGGCGCGACGCTCGAGGTGCGGCCGGTGATTTTCCACAATGTCAACAGCTCGCTGGTGCCGCTGCTCTACACCGGTGGTGGCACGGCGGTGACGGGCGAGACGTGGACGACGTTTTCGTGGGGCTCGCTGGACGCTTCCGATTTCGCGCAATACGACTCCTTCTTCCAGAATCCCGTGGCGCCGGCGGACGGGCGCACCGGGACCTTCGTGGTCGGCTTCCTCGCCGACGTGCGCGCGTTCCAGTCCAACGGCACGATCGGTTTCGGCGTGGACAATTATCTCGTGGTGCAGGGCGCGGCGATCCCGGAGCCCTCCACGTATGCCTTGCTCGGCGGCTTGCTGGCGCTTGGTGCGGCGGCGTGGCGCCGCCGCGCGGCCTGAGGCCTGAGCCGGGATCATGCAGGAGGTGGGCGTCGGTGTCCCGACCGACGCCTGTC
>JAMPXH010000062.1 GCA_023701285.1 Candidatus Didemnitutus sp. | reverse complement strand
GCCGGCGGCGCGAGTGCCGGTGACGAGGACGTTGCCGGCGCCGATGCCGGTCAGAGACTCCAGCGCCGCCTGCAACGCGGCGATGATCGAGACGGAGGATTGCCCTTCCCCGACGACGACCTGCGCGGTCGAGCTGCCATAAGTGAACGTGAGCGTCGGAGCCTCGGTGCCGAGCGTGAGCGCGTAAGTGGCGTTCTGGATGACGCCCGAAGTGAGCACCTTCACCCGGAGCAAGGCGACTTCGGTGCCGCCCAGGGCGCCGACGAACGCGATGCGGTATTTGCGCGAGCCGGCGACCGAGGCGGCATCTTCCGTGACGGTGACATTCCCGGCGCCGATGTTCGAAAGAGCAACGAGGGCGGCTTGGATCGAAGCGGCTTGGGCAACCGGGTCGGCGCTGTAGGCGATGGCCGTCGTAGTCTGAGCGCCGAACGTGAGCGTGAAGGAGCCGTAGGCGGCGGCCGAGGCGTTGAGCGTGAGCAACTGGACACCGTCGACGGCCGAGACGCTGGCGCCGGATTGCGTGACCTCCGAGGTGATTCCCGGAGGCGTCGTGGTGACGCCCAAGCCGGTGAGATCCTGACCGGCGAGCGCGCCGACAAATTCGATGGTGTAGCCGTCGGCGCGGTTCCCCAGCACCTGCGCGTTACCTGCCCCGATGCCGGAGAGTGATTCAAGAGTAGACTGCAGCGCAGTGGCGATGTCGGCATCGGTCGACTGCGGCGTGATGACGAAGGAGGCGGTGGCGCCGCCCAGGTCGAACTCCACGCGGCCGAGGGTGCCGGCGAGATCGAGAGTGAGGACCGTGTTGCTCGAAGAGCTGGTGTTGCGGTTGATTTCGACGAGGAGGCCTTTGCCTTCCAGCGTCACGCCGTCGAGACCGACGAAAGCGACCTCGGTGGCGGTGGCCTTGAGCGCCATCCAGCGCCAGCCCGGGTTGGCGCGGTCGGCGACGAGCGCGAGGGCGAAGTCGCCCTCGGTGAGCGACAGACCGAGTTGGTCGGCCGACCCGCCGTTGATGCCGGCAAAGGCGTCGATGTTCGTGGCGCCGATGGTCAGGAGATTGGCGTCCACCAACTGGCCATCCGCGCGCGTCACCGTGCCGCGGGATTGCTGGATGGCGAAGTCGCCCGTGACCGAGAAGAAACTCGCGACCTTGAGCGTGAGGTTGTCGACCGCGGCGCGGGTGACGTTGCCCTCGACCCCGTCGAGGGTGAAGGTGAACGACGTGGACGGACCGGTGGCGATCTCAAGGTCCGTGACCGAGTAATCGATGACGAGGTCGTCCGCATCGCGGCCGGCAACGGTGCCGTGGAAACGGTTCAACTCGACCGCCAACGGTCCACCGGAAACCTCGAGGCCAGGCAGGCCGACGAGGCCGAAACCACCGGCCGTGGCCTGCAGGCTCGTCCAACTGACGGCGTTGCCGTCGACCTCGCCGCTGAAGAGACCGAGCGCAAAATCGACTCCGGTGAGGCCAAAGCCCATCGCATAGCCGGAATCGGCCGGTCCGTTGATGCCGACGAAGGCGGAGACGTCGTCGCCGCCGAGGGCCAGCAACTCGGTCTCCACGACGGTGCCGTCGGCGAGAGTCACTTCCTGCTCGGTCTTGTCGAAGGCGAAGCTGCCGGAGAGCTGGACGAAACCGAAGAGATCGACCGCCAGATTGCCGGAGGCGCGGAGCGTCTCGCCCTTGTCCGCGCTGAGGCTGATGGTGCGGGTCGCAGTGGGGCCCGTCACGACTTCCAACGGCTGGGCCGCGAAATCGATCAGGCTGCCGTCGGTCGCGGCGCGATTGATGGCCAAGGCGATCGTGTCCGCCTCGACGCGCAGACCCGGCACACCGATGAAGGCGGCGCTGGCGGCCTCGGCCTCGAGCGTGGTCCACGAACGGGTGGCGTCGGCCTTGTCGGTGTGGATCGCGAGCGCGAGTTCCACGCCGCCGAGTTGGAAGCCGAGGCTCGGCTCGCCGCCCACGGCGAGACCGGCGAAGACGTCGAGGTCCGTGGCGCCCAAGGTCAGGCGCTCAACCGCAACGACGCTGTCGTCGTCCAACGTAACGCTGCCATCCTGGCGGCCGAAGGCGAGGTTGCCGGAGAAGCGGACGAAGCCGTAGAGATCGACCTCCATGCGGCCACGGGCCTGCAGCAACTCGCCATCTTCACCCGCGAAATTCAGTTCCAACGTCGAACCCGTGGCTGTCGGGATGTCGACCGGAGCGGCGGCAAAATCCACGACGTTGGGCTCCTCGCCTTCCGCCAAGCCGAGCTGGCGGTTGATGCTCACCTCGGCGGCGGTCGCGGTGATGGTGATGCCATCGACGCCGATGAAGCTCGCACTTTCCGCGGTCGCCCGCAGCGCCATCCAGCTCGGAGCCTCGGTGGTGTCGTCGGACTCGGTCAGCTTCTCCGTGAAGACCGCAAACGCGAACTCCACCCCGGTGAGCGAGAGGCCGATGGCGTCGCCGGAATCGGCCGGACCGTTCAGCCCCGCAAAGGCCGTGAGGCCGCGACCGCCGACCGTAAGGGCGCGCGTCTCGACCTCCGTGCCATCGGCCAGCGTGAGCGTCTGCGCGGCTTGGCGGAAGGCGAGTCCGCCCGCCACGTGGAAGAAGCCGCCGACCGTGAGATTGATGTCGCCGCTGACTTCGAGCAGCTGGCCGACCTCGCCGCCGAAGTCGAACTCCACCGTGGAAGTCGGACCCGTGAGCACGGACAACGGAGCGGCGGCGTAGTCGACGACGTATTGGTCCGGGTCCAGGCCGGCCGCGACGCCACTGACGCGATTGAGCGCGATGGCGACATCGGTCGCCGAAACCTCGAGACCGGGGATGCCGACGAGGTCGATCGTCGTCGCGGTCGCCTTGAGGGTCGTCCAGCGCAGCGCGGCCAGTTCCACTTGCGCGGCGTCAGGGGTGAAAAGCCCGAGACCGAAATCGACTCCGCCCAAACTCAGGCCGACGGCACCGGCGCGGTCCGCCGGACCATTGAGGCCGACGAAGACATCGAGCGCGGAGCCACCGAGCGTGAGCAGCGAGGTCTCGATTTCGGTGCCGTTGGCGAGCGTCACCACCTGCGGCGCACGCTGGAGGGCGAGGCTGCCCTGAAGGAAGATGAAGTCGGCCACAGCGACCTCGGCCTCGCCGATGGTCACGCGGAGCAACTCGTCCGCAAAATCGATCAGGATGGACTCGCCGCCGGTCAGCACGCTGAGCCCGCCGCCGTCGAGCGTGGTGAAGTCGCCGGCGCGCACCACACCAGCCGGGTCGTCGGCGTAATTGATCTCCACCGTGATGTCGGTGGCGCGGAGCGTGAGGACGTCCTCGAAGCCGATGAAGGCCGCGCTGTCCGCATGGAGCTTGAGGGCAAAGTAACTGATCGGCTCGGCCGCTCCGATTTCACGCAGCATCACCATCGCCGCGTGCACGCCACCGATGGCGATGCCCGTGGCGCCGTCCGCCGCCGGCGTGTCGGTGGCGTCCAGCACGCCATCGTCGTTGGAATCGGTCCAGTAGGGCCCGCCGACGCCGGCGAAGACATAGGCGTGGGTGAAGCCGAAGGTGACGACGTCGAGGTCGCGCGTCTCCCCACCCTCGAGTTCCTCGGCCACGGGCACGCCCTTTTCGAAGGCGAAGCCGCCGCGCACGTAGACGAAGTCAGCCAACCGGAACAGGGAGTCCGCCGCCACGACGCGGACGAGCGCGCGGTCGTAATCGATCATGACCGGCTCACCGCCGGTGAGGACTTCCAGACCGCCACCGTCGAGGGAGCTGAAGTCACCCGCCGTCACGAGCCCGGAAGGATCGTCGGCCAGATTGAGTTCGATGGAGAGGTCGGTCGCCGAAGCCTCGAGGATGCCGTCAAAGCCCACGATCGCCGCCGAGGCCGCCTCGCCGCGGAGGGCGACATAGGTCGCAGGCGCAGCGACACCGGTCTGCTTGAGCAGCGCGAGACCGAAGGTGACGCCGCCGAGAGCAATGCCCATCGCCCCGTCGGTCACGGGCGTGTCGTCGCCATTGAGGATGCCATCGCCATTGCTGTCGGTCCAATACGGGCCGCCAAGACCGGCGAAGGCGTAGGCGTTGGTCGCACCCAAGGTAAGAACATCGAGGTCGCGCGTGGTGTCGTCCTCCAGCACCTCGACGACGGACGGACTGCGCTCGATGGCAAAGCCGCCGCGGAGGTAGATGAACTGGCCGACCGCGATCGTCGTGTCGGTCGAAGTCACGCGCAGCAGCGGCAGATCGTAGTCGAGCAAGATCGCATCACCGCCGGTGAGAACAGCCAAGCCGCCGCCTTCGATGCGGTTGAAGTCGAACACATCCGGCGTGGCTTCCGGATCGTCGCGGTCGGACGCGGTGTTGATCTCGACGGTCAGGTTGCGCGCATCGATGGTCAGCAGGCCTTCGAGGCCGACGAAAGTGGCGCTGTCAGCCCGGGCGTTCAGCGCGGTGTAAGTGATGGCGGGAGCTTCGCGATTGGTGAGGAACGCGAGTGCGGCGGTGACTCCGCCCACCGCAATGCCCAGCGCACCATCAGTGGCCGGGGTGTCGTCGGCGGTCACGAAGCCGTCATCGTTGCTGTCGACCCAGTAAGGCCCGCCCAAGCCGGCGAAGAGGTAGGCGTCGGACGAGCCGACCGTGAGGATGTCGAAATCCTCGAAGCCGTCGCCAGCGGCGTTGGCGATGGAGTTTTCCTTCTTCTCGAAGGCGAAGTTGCCGGCGAGCGTCGCGAAGCCAAAGAGCTGGATGTGAGCGTAGCCGGTGGCGCGCACGAGATTGCCGTCGGAGCCAGCCATATCGAGCGTCGTGGTCGTGGTCGTGCCCGTGGAGACGTCGAGCGGTTGCGCCGCCCAATCGATGACCGTCTCGCCGCCGTCCGGGTTCACCTCCCCCACCTGCACGACCGTGAGGCTCGCATCGGTGACGACCACATCGATGGCAACCACGGCATCCGGGATGTCGCGGCCGGCCAGGTCGCCGCCGAATTCAATCTCCCAGGTGCGCGCGCCGTATTCGCGGACGGTGATCGTCAACGTGGCGTAGTCGTCCTTCAGCGCGTCGAACACCGCGTCGACCAGCTCTTCCGCGCTGGCATCGAGGCTGACGGCGGCAGTCGTGTAGGTCGTGGAGTCGATCGTGAAGCTGAGCGTGAACGTGCCGTCGGCGCCGGTCGGGATGACGAGGCGCTGCACCTCGCCGACGGCCGCACGTCCTTCGGTGACCGTCGAAACCGAGACGAGCAGCGAACCGGCGCGCGGGCTCTGTGAGCCGCCGGTCTGGGCGAGCGTGAGCTTGGCCGGCGTGCCGGTCGGAACGGCGGTGACGACGATGAGCGCGGGGTTGCGTCCCTCGAACGAGGTGGGGTTGAAGGAAATCGTGTAGGTGTCGCCGGTCTTGCTCACGGTGCCCGAGGAGGCCGGGCTCCAAGCAGCAGTGAGCGCGCGGGCGACCTCGGAGGCGGAGGCGCCGATGCGCAGGATCTCAGTCAGGTAGGTCGTGCCATTGTCCGTGATGCTGAGGCGGAAGGTGCCGGTCTCGGTCGGGATGATCGTGATGGCCTGCGCGGCCCGCGCGCCGGAGACGCCATTCTGCACGCCCTCGATGCTGACCGTGGCGCCGTGGAGTTTCGTGTTGTTGGCCGTGGCGGTGGGCAGGTCGCGGCCAGCGATGCCGTTGCGGAAGGTGACGACGTAGCGCTGCGCGGTGATGGTGGAATCCTGGTCGAACACCACGGAGACATTGCCCGCACCGACGACCGGCAGGGCTTCCAGCGCCTCGCGGATGCGCCGGGCGTTGTTGGTGATGTCGCTGCCGGCGAAGCGGATCGCGGCGGTCGTGTAGTTGCCGATGCTGAGCGTGAACGTGCCCGAGGCGGTCAGGCTCGCGGTGATGAGAACGGCCTGAATCTCGTTGGCCGCTGTGCCGGGCGTGGACACAATCTCGACGTTGGTCTGCACGGCCGGGTAAGTGGTGGTCAGCGTGAGGCTGGTGACCGGGATCCGGGCGAGCGCACCGACGAACTCGATCGTGAAGCCGCCCGCGCGCGTGCCGGTGACAAGAACGTTGCCGGCGCCGACCGTATCGAGCGCCTCGAGGGTCGTCGTGAGCGCGGTGAGGAGCTGGGCATCCGTCATCGCCGCGGTCAGGACGATAGCGGCGGTATCGCCGGCACGCCCGAAGCTCAGGGTCGCGTCGCGCGAACCAAGCTCGACCGTGTAGCGGGTGTTGACGATGATGCCACTGGTGAGCTGGCGGACGGCGACCTGCGGGACATTCTGGCCGACGCGAGCGCCGATGAAGGTGATGTTGAACAGGCGCACGGTGGCGGTCGAGCCAGCCGCCTCGACCAGGCTGATGTTGCCCGCGCCGACGCTGGAGAGTGCTTCCAGTGCCTGATGAATATCCAGCGCCAGCGCCGCAGCGTCGGCGGTATAAGTAATAAGACGCGTCACCTGGTCGCCGAACTGGAGGGCAAACGAGCCGTAGGCCGCGGGATTGATGACCAAGCGCAATTGTTGGACCTCGCTCACCGCCGGCGTGCTGCCGCCCGTCTCGGTGACTTCCGAGTCGAGCACCGGCGCGGTCGTGGCGACCGCCAGTCCGGTCAGATCCTGGCCGGCCAGATCACCGATGAACTCGATCGTGTAGCCATCGGCCCGGTTGCCGGAAACGAGCACATTTCCAGCGCCGATGCCGGCGAGCGATTCGAGCGTCGTCTGAATGGAGACGGCGATCGCAGTGTCGGTCGATTGCGGGGTGATCTCGAAAGTCGCCGTGTCACCGTCCAAGGAGAAAGCGACCGTGCCGAGCGTGCCCGCCAGACCGAGGGCAAGGACGGTGTTGTGCGACGAGCTCGTGTTGCGGTTGATCTCCACGAGGAGGCCCTTGCCGAGCAAGGTGAGATTGTCGACGCCAACGAAGGCGACTTCGGTCGCGCTGCCCTTGAGTGCCATCCAGCGCCAACCCGGGTTCGCGCGATCGGCGACCAGGGCGAGGCCGAATTCTGCTTCGGACAACGTGAGGCCGAGACGGTCTTCGGTGTCGCCGTTGAGGCCGACGAAGGCATCGACCTGCGTGGCGCCGACAGTGAGCAGGTCGGCATCGACGAGCCGCCCGTCGGCCAGCGTGACGGTGCCGCGCGACTGCTCGAAGGCGAAGGAGCCCTTGACGGAGAAGAAGTCGGCGATGCCGAGCGTGAGGTTGTCACCGGCGGCGCGGGTCAGCACGCCCTTGGCGCCGTCGAGGGTGAAGGTGAAGGTCGTCTCCGGGCCGGTGGCGATCTCGAGGTCCGTCTGCGTGTAGTCGATGACGAGGTCGGCGGCATCGCGGCCAGCCAGCGCCCCGTGGAATCGATTCAACTCCAGCAGCAGCGCGTCGCCGGAAAGGGTCAGGCCCGGGATGCCGACGACGGCAAAGCCCGTGGCGGTCGCCTGCAGCGTCGTCCAGGACACGGCCGTGTCATCGATCTCGCCGTCGAAGAGGCCGAGCGCGAAGTCCACGCCGGTGAGGCTCAGGCCCATGGCGTAGCCGGACTCGACCGGGCCGTTGACGCCGACGAAAGCCGCCACGTCGTGGCCGCCGAGCGCGAGCAAGTCGGTCTGCACCTTGGTGCCGTCGGCGAGCGTCACTTCCGTCTGCGTCTTATCGAAGGCGAAGCCGCCGGAGAGCTGCACGAAGCCGAAGAGATCGATGCTCAGATTGCCTGAGGCGCGGAGCGTCTCGCCGTTCTCGGCGGTGAGGCTGATCGTGCGGCTGTCGGCGGGGCCGGTGGTCACTTCCAAGGGCGCCGCCGCGAAATTGACCAAGCTGCCGTCCTCGGCCGCCTGATTGATGGCGAGCGAAACCGTGTCGGCCTCGATGCGCAGGCCGGACACGCCGATGAAGGCGGCAGTCGCAGCCTCGGCCTCGAGGCTCGTCCACACGCGCGCCGAGTCGGCCTTGTCGGTCTGGATGACCAAGGCGAGCTCCACCCCGCCGAGTTGGTAGCCCAAGCTCGGCTCGCCGTCGCGCGCGAGGCCGGCGAAGACATCCAGATCCTTCGCGCCGAGCGTCAAACGCTCCACCGCCACCTCGGCGGTCTGATCGTCGAGCTTCACCGTGCCGTCGGTGCGGCTGAAGGCCACATCGCCCGTGAAGCGCACGAACCCGTAGAGATCGATCTCCATCCGGCCGCGGGCCTGCAGCAGATCGCCGTCGGCTCCGTCGAACTCCAAGGCCAGCTCGCTGTCCGCGCCGGTCACGACGCTGAACGGGGCGTCCTTGAAATCGATCACGTTGGGCTCCTCGCCCTCGGCGACACCGAGCTGGCGGTTGATCGCCACCGTCAGGTCGGAGGAGGAGAGCGTGACACCCGGCAGGCCGACGAAGGAGACGCTCTCGGCCGTGGCGCTCAGCGCCATCCAGCGCACGGGCACGGTCTCGGTGTCGCCAGGCGCGACCCGCTCGCTGAAGAGCGCATACGCGAATTCGACACCGGTGAGCGAGAGTCCGACCGCATCGCCTGAGTCGGCGGGGCCGTTGAGTCCGGCAAAGGCGGTCAGGCCGCGCCCACCGACCGTGAGCAGATCGGCATCGAGATCCGTGCCATCGGCCAGCGTCACGCTGGCCAGCGAGCGCCGGAACGCGAGGTCGCCGGAGACGTGGAAGAAGTTTCCGACCGAGAGCGTGATATTGCCGCCGATCTGGAAAAGTTCGCCGTCCGCGCCGTCGAATTCGAGCACCAGCGAGGTCGACGAGCTGGTCGCCACCGTCAGCGGGTCGGCCGCATGGTCGATGACCAGCGCGTTGGCATCTTCGTCGGCCGGCACGCCGAGGGCGCGATTCAGCGCCAACGCCAGCGAGCCGCCGGAGAGTTCCAAGCCGTCGATACCGGTGAGGCTGTAGCCGGTGGCGGTCGCGGACAGGGACTGCCAGCTGCGCCCGGCCAACTCTTCCTGCGTTTCATCCGGCGTGAACAGACCCAGCGCGAACGACACGCCGCTCAGCGCGATGCCGCGGGCCTGGCCGGAATCAGCGGGACCGTTGAAGCCGGCGAAGGCCGTGAGCTCGTTGCCGCCCAAGGCGAGCATCTCGGCCCACACTTCAGAACCGTCCGCCAAGGTCACGCTGCGGCTGGAGCGCTCGAGCGCGAAACCACCACTAATATAGAAGAAATCGGAAACCGCGATGGTCGCGACGCCCACCTGCACACGGAGAAGCTCACGGTCGAAGTCGATCAGGATGGCGTCACCGCCCGTCGCGATGCTGATTCCGCCGCCGGTCATGTTGCTGAAGTTGCCCGCGACGATCTCGCCCGCCGGGTCGTCGGCTTGGTTGACCTCGATGACGATGTCCGTGGCGGTCAGCGTGAGCGTGTCCTCGAAGCCGACCCAGGCCGCCGAGTTGGCGGCAATCTTGAGCGCCAGGTATTCCACCGGCTCGACGACCCCGGTCTGACGCAGCATGGCCAAACCGAACGAGACGCCGCCCAAGGCCAAACCGGCCGCGCCGTCGGATGCGGGCGTGTCGGAGGCATCGATCGCGCCGTCCTCGTTGGAGTCGACCCAGTAAGGACCGCCGACGCCGGCGAAGACATGGACATTGGACGCGCCGATCGTGACGACGTCGAGCGCCCGCTCGCCGCCATCCTCCAAGGCCTCGACGACCGGGACGCCCTTCTCGAAGGCAAAGCCGCCGCGCAGGTAGACGAAGTCGGAGATACGAATCAGGGCATCGCCCACCGAGGCGCGCAAGACCGCGCGGTCGAAGTCGATCAGGATCGATTGGCCACCAGTCGCGACCGTCAGGCCCCCATCGGGCATGGCGCTGAAGTCACCCGCGACGATTTCTCCGGCCGGGTCGGAGGCGCGATTGACCTCGATCTCTATATTAGAAGCGCTGAGTTCGAAGATGTCCTCAAACCCGACAAAGGCGGCCGAATCCGCGTGGGTCTTGAGCGCGACGTATTCGACCGCGTCTGCTTCCGCTACGCCAGTCTGGCGCAGCATGACCAAGGCCAGGTCGACGCCGCCCAAGGCCAGGCCGATTGCGCCGTCGGCTTCCGGGGTGTCGGCCGCGGTGATCGAACCGTCCCCGTCAGAATCCTTCCAGTAAGGTCCGCCCAAGCCGACAAACACATAGGCATCGGCCGCGCCGACCACGAGGGCGTCGAGTTCGCGCGTGCCGCCGCCGTCGAGCGCCTCGACGATATCGGGCGTGAAGTCGAACGCGAAGCCGCCGCGCACGTAGATGAAGCTGGCCAGGATAAGCAGGGCATCGCCGACCTCGCCGCGCAGCACGGCGCTGGAGTAATCGAGGAACACCGCTTCGCCACCGGTCGCGAGCGTGAGGCCGCCGCCATCGAGAGCGGAGAAATCGATCACCGGGGCCGTGGCGTCTTCCACGCCGGACACGCCGTTGACGGCGGCGCTGAAGCGGTTGGCCGTCAAGGTCACCTGATCGACGCCGACCAAGGCCGCGCTGGAACCGACCAGGGCCAGCGCGTAATAGCGGGCTTCGTCGGTCTCGTCGCTCGGCGTGAAAAGAGCCAGGGCCAGGTCGACGCCGTCCACCGCCACGCCCAGCGCGTTCGCGTCGGGCGTATCGGTGGCATCGATCACCCCGTCGCCGTTGCTGTCCTGCCAGTAAGGCCCGTTCAGGCCGAGGAACGCGCGCGCTCCGGTCATGCCGATCGTGAGCAACGAGGCATTGAGTTCGGAGCCGTCGCTCAGCTGCACATCGCGGTAACCCTGCGGATCGATGGCCAGGGAACCCTCAAAGGACAGGAACCCGGCAATTTGGATGACGGCCTGTTCGACCGCGGCGCGCTGCGTGGACGTATTATATTCTAGAGCGATGGGGCTGGCATCGACCACCAGCGTGTAACCACCGGCAGGCAGAGCGGAGAAGTCGATGACGGGCGCGGCCGCGCCGTCCGCATCCTTGGCGCGGTTGAGCTCGACCGTCAGACCGGTGAGCGAGAAGGCGAACGCGTCGCCCATGCCGACCAAGGCGGCGATGCCGGCCGTGGCGCGCAACGCATAATAACGGCTGCCGTCGTTGGCGTCGTTCGGCTTGAACCAGAGCAACGCGACATCGACGTCGGAGGCGGCCACACCCACGGGACCGTCGTTCGGTGTATCGGACCCGTCGATCTGACCGTCGCCGTTGGAGTCATTCCAATAGGACCCGCCGGAACCGGCAAAGAGGTGGACGTTGGCCGCGGTGAGCGAGAAGCCGGAGAGCAGTTTGCTGGAGCCATCGATCGGCGCCGTGTAGTCGGTGAGCCGCGTCAGCGTGAAAGAGCCGTCGATGGCGACGAACCCGAGATCGAGGCGCCCGCTGACCGTAATCGTCGTCAGCGCGAAATAGCCGAAGCTGAGAAACTCGCCGATCTTCTGTTTGTGCTCGGAGCTGAGCAGATCGAAGAGGAAATTGTCCGTGCCCGGCGCGAAGGACCGGACCACGAGTTGGATGCGGTCAGCCTTCTGGACGATCTCGAAGTAGACCTTGCCGTCGCCCGCACCGAAGAGGCCCACGGCCTCATCGAATTTGCCGCTGATGCTGCCGAAAGTGAGGATGTCGAAGACATCGCCGACCTCGGGTTTGAAGTCGTTCGCCAAATTAACAACCAACTTGCCCGCGAGCGTGGCCAAGCCGGTGACTTCAAATTGAGTGTATTCTCCCTCGCCCGTGCCACCAATCGTGATGGTGAGCGTGTCGCTTGCTGTTTGCGTGAGCGTCGCCACCGGAGTGGCTTCGCTTTGCGCGGCGGAGGCCGGAGGACCTTGGCCGGAGTTGAGGCTTTGGACCAAAGTGGAAACCAGCGGCGCGAGCACCGGACCGGCGGACGGGGTTGCATCGACGGGTTCGCCGAACTCCGCCGGTGCAACTGCATCCGGACTCGCCGTGACTTCGGCGACCGAGATCGCTGATGCCGAGGCATCGGCTTCGGCTACAGGCGCTGATTCATGATCCGTCTGCCCAGAAGCAGGCAGGACAGTAAGAGAGACGCCGTCGAAAAGATCACCGTCGCCCTCGCCTGCCGAAGCTTGGGCAGACGCGGAGACGTCGACGTTGTGAGCTGCCTCCTGGACCACCAGCGGCTCGTTTGCGGGCTGCAAGATCTGCGTGAGATCGGCCGGCAGCAGCGTCGCGGACAGAAGCATGCGCTGCTCCAATGCCTCCAAGGCAAAAGAAGGGCTAGCCGCACGTGACTGTGGCGCAGTGGAACTCAAGGGGCGAGGAGTGGCAAAATCAGTGCCGGTGCCGAATTGTCCTTACAAGCCAAATTCGACCGCTGACACGTATCATTCTGGTCACGATTCACGCTTGACTGAGGGAATCCAGACATGAGCGGAGGAAATTAAATTTGATCGATTGCCTGCCCGGGAATGAGGGCGCGGGCCAGTTCCTGATCCTGCTGCATCACGAGGCGGCGCTGGCGGAACGAGGCCGCCTCGGCCGAGCGTTGAGCACGACGGAGGATCAAACCCGTCAACCGCTCCCCTTTTTTCGGAGCCTGGCGGATCAGCCGGAGCAGCAGCCGGCGGAGCGAATGGTTCAGAAAACGGCCGGCCAGATCGTCTTCCAACGAAGCGAACAATCGTGTGCTGCCGGGATCCCCCTGCCGGCCCGAGCGCCCTTCCAACTGACGGTCGACGCGACCCGATTCGTGCAGCTCGGTCAGGATCACGTGCAAGCCGCCCGCGGCGGCCACGCCGGTGCCGAGGCGGATGTCCGTGCCGCGACCGGCCATGTTGGTGGCCACCGTGATGGCGCGGGCGTCGCCCGCAAGGTGCACGATGGCGGCCTCCTCCGCGTGCCGCACGGCGTTGAGCAGCGTGAAGCTCAGGCCGCGCGCCTGCAGCAAGCGACCGAGGTGTTCGCTGGCCGCGACGCTGCGGGTGCCGACCAGGATCGGCCGGCCCTGCGCATGGAGGGTCTCGATCTCGGCCACGACCGCGTCCCACTTCTCGGCGGCCGTCGCAAAATACCGCGGCGCCAAGCGCTGCCGGAGGTTCGGCCGATGCGGCGGCACCGCCACGAACGGCAGCTGGTAAATGCTCCAGAATTCCGGTGCCGCCTCCGCCGCGGTGCCGGTGATGCCGGCGAGCCGGCGGAACAAGCGGAAAAAACGCTGAAAGCTGATCCGCGCCATCGATTCGTTCGGCTGCGTGATCGGCAAACCCTCGCGCGCCTCCACGGCTTGGTGCAGGCCCAGACGCCAGGAGCGTCCCGGCATCATGCGGCCCGTGGACTCGTCGACGATCACGATCTTGCCGTCCTGGATGACGTATTGCTTGTCGCGGATGAAGAAATGCCGCGCCTGGAGCGCTTGGTTCACGAGCGACTCGAACCAAGCCGGTTGGCGATAGCGCGCTTCCTCCGAGCCCTGCTCCGCGCTCCAGCTCCGGAGGTGCGCGCGGCCCGCTTCCTGCAGGCGGATTTCCTTGTGCCGGATCTCGACCTGATAGTGTTCGCCTTCCTGCAAGGTCGCCGCCGCGCGCTCGGCGAGCCGACAAGCGGACACGAGCGCCTCATTCGCCTGCGGCCGGCTGATGATCAGGGGCGTGACGGCCTCGTCGATCAGCTGGTTGTCCGCCTCGTCGACGATGGCCGTGTGCAGACCGCGCAACACGATCGGCTCCTCGATCTTGCGGCCGGCCTCGCCGCGCACGAGCCGCGCGACCATCCGGCGTCCCGGATCGGACATCGCCCCGAGCACGAGACGGTCGCGCAGGAAATCGGCGGCCAGCTCCTTGCTGGTCGTGTAGACGATCTGCGCCCGGTAGGCCTCGCGGCGCGCCGGCGCTTCCATCGGACCGGTGACGGCCGCCACGGTGAGGCCGCAGAGCTTGTAGAATTTCGCCAGCGTCTCCGCATCGCGCTGCGCCAGATAATCGTTCGCCGTGATGACGTGCACCGGGCGGGCCTGCCAGCCGGACACGGCTGCCGCGAGCGCGATGGTGAGTGTCTTGCCCTCACCCGTCGCCATCTCGACGAGACGTCCTTCCGCCAAGCCGAGCGCGCCCATGACTTGCACGGGATAGGCCCGCAGCCCCAGCGCCCGGTAAGCGAGCTCCACCACGAGCGGCAGCGCGGTGGCGAAAAGTTCTGGCCAGGGACGTCCGCCGCGGCGGATCTCCGCGCGACGCTCGAGCATCAACGCATGCAGGCGATTGTCACCCAGCCCCGCCAACGTCTCAGCCTCGGCATGCAAGGCCAGCGCGCGGGCGCGCAGCTCCGCGGCGTGGCGCGCCCGGCCCCGCCATGCACCATGGGCGCGATGCACGAGCGCATCGAGCCCGGCCGGCAAGGCGTCAGGTTTGACAAGTTCGGTGCGGCGCACCTCTTGCAGCGGAGCAGCCATGCGTCAGATGCGGTAACGTTCCTGCAGCAGTTGGCGGAAGGAGCGCGCCCACTGGACGAGCAAAGGCGTCCACGGACGCTCCATGCGCATGACTCCCACGCGGCCCTGCCAGAGCACGGATTGGGCATCGGTGGGCAAACCGTCCCCGGCGATGCGGCCGACCACGAGGAAGAACGGCTCGTCGGCGCGGATGCCGGTCGTGTCATCCGGCCGCACCTTGATCGGGCCGCCGGCGTTCCAACCCAAGGCCGGACTGGGCAGAAATTCCTGCCGGCCCGGCACCACGCGCCACTCCGTCACCGGCACCACGGTGCCTGCGGCGCCTTCGAAACGCAGCTCGGCCTCCTGCGCGGCGGCATTGAACAACTCGCTCGCGTGTTGCTGCGACACGACCGCTTGGAATTCCCAACCCGGGCCGCGGCCGACGATCTCGCCCAGCCGCACGCCGCGAGCGAGCCAGAGGCCCGCCCAGTCGTCGGAGGTCGGCGAGACCCAGCGGCCGGCAGCCGGCGCCCGCACTTCCAACTCCGTGAGATCGCGCTCGATTTCCGCGAGCCGGCGCTCGGCCACCTCGCGACGCGCGCGCGTCGGCGCGATGCCGGCGGCGAGTTCGGAGAGCATGTGCCGTTCGCGCCCGCGCGCCTCCTCGACATCCGCCTGCGCCGCCGTGATGGCGAATTGGATCTCGGGGTTCTCCATCCGCACGAGCGGGAGGCCGGCGGCGACTTCCGCGCCGCTGCGTGCGGGCACCTCGACGGCAAAACCCGCCACGCTGGTATAGACATCGCGCGAACCCTCCGCGCGCACGACACCGGGGGCACGGAAGCGATTGGGCATCGGCACGGCGGCGAGGAACAGCAGCACCACCGCCACCGCACCCGCGGTCACGCCCCAGGCGCGCCGGCGCGAGCGCTCGATGCGCGGCTCGCGCACGAGGTATTTGCCCGCCTTCACGAACGGCATGACGAACGCGCCGACGAAGGTCAGGATGCCCGCGAGCAAACCGAGGCCGAAGTAGCGGTCCGCCACGAGCAGGATGATCGCGACGGTGATGAAGACGCGGTAGATGTAACTGGCGACGCCGAAGGTCATCAACCAGCCGGCCTCGCGCTGGGTGCGGGCCGGACTCTCGAGCGTGCGCACGCCGAGCACCTTGTGTTCGAACCAGTGCAGCCACTGCCGGGCGGAGCGCGGCTGGAGGTTCGGCGAATCCGTGAGATCCGACAGGATGTAATAACCGTCGAAGCGCAGCAGCGGATTGAGGTTGAAGATCAGCGTCGAGACCGAGGCCACCACCATGGTGTTATACGCGAGACTGTTCAGCGTGCCGGGACCGGTCGCAGCCCAGACAAGTGCGGCGATGCTCGCATAGGCGAGCTCGGGCAACATGCCGCCGGCACCGACGACCACCCGCTTCCACCGCTCGCGGAAAGCCCACGCCGCCGTGGCGTCGACGTAAGGGATCGGCGTGAACACGAGCAGCGTCACGCCCATGGCGTGCACCTCGCCGCCGAAGGCCTTCACCGCGTAGGCGTGGCCGAATTCGTGGATGAGCTTCGCCAGCGTGAACGCGGCGTAGAGCAGCAGCAGATTTTCCGGCGCCATCACCGCCTGCGACTGATCGAGCGCGCGGTCCCAATTCGACAGCACCGCCGCGAGCCCCAGTCCCGCGAGCAGCACCCAACCCACGGCCGCAGCCGGCGTGGCCAGCCAGCGCAGCAGCGGCCAAGTCCGGCGCAGCAACGGCTCCGGATCGAAGAGCCGGATGCGGAGGAAGAAAATGCCGAAGAGCTGCGAGACCACCTGGGCGCGGGCGCGCTTCTGGTGGCGCTCGAACAGGCGCTGCGTGTCCGCCGGCGTGTCCGCCGCGAGCAGGTTCGCCTGATAGAGCTGCGCGAGCATCGCGACGATCTCGCCCTGCCCCGGCGCCGTCTCGGGCGTGCGTTCGAGGCAGCCGTGCCAGATATCCTCCACCGTGCGCGTGCCATCAAGCCGCGCGATGAAGTCGTAGGCCTCCGGCCGGAAGCGGTAGAAGGAATTCGTGAATCCATCCTGCGCGACGAACCACTGCTCGCCGCAGAAGCGCTGGCGGCGCAGGTTGACGGACGGACGGAGGCGCAGCCGTTGTCCGGCGACGCGGTGCCACGATTCGCTGAAGAGGGCGCGTTGTTCGCTCATGGCCGGCTCACCACCAGAGTTTCAACCGCAGGAAGTCGACCAGCCGGTGCGTCGCGATCCACAGCAGGCTGCGGTGGCCCGACTCCAGCTTCGCCACGCCGGTCATGCCCGGGCGCAACCAGTCGGCGGAGACGCCCTGCAACTGGCCGCGCACGACGAAGACGTTGCCGTCACGCTCCGTCACGGCGGCCGGCTCGATGCGCTCGATCTTCACCGCGAAGGTATCCTCCGGCCGCGTCGCGAACGCGACCTCGGCGGTCTTGCTCGCGGCCACGAGGTCGATGTCGCGCTCGGGCACGCGCATCTCGACGTAAAGCCCGCTCGACTGGGAGATGCGCATGAGGATGTCGCCGGCCTTCACGGGGGCGCCGATGCGCTCGCGCAGGTCGCCTTCCACGACGATGGCGTCGTAGGGCGCAGCCATCACGGCGCGATCGAGGCGGTAGCGGATGAGGTTCACCCGCGCCTCGGCCTGCGCGGCGGCGGCGCGGGCGGCGCGGAAATCGGCGAGCTTGCGCTCGGCCTCGGCCTTCTCCGCCTCGGCGGAGAACCGCTGCTTCTCCGCGAGCGCGGAGGCGAGCTCGACCTGCAGGTCGCTGGTGTCGAGCTTGAGCAGCACGTCGCCCGTGCGGACGAGGTCGCCGGGACGCGCGCGCACCTCGGCGAGGTAGCCTTCATACGGCGCGGGCAGATGCAGCATCGCCTGGGCGCGGACGATGAACGGCGCGTTGACGCGATAAGGCAGCGGCACGAAGACCGCGAAAAGCAGGAAGAGCGCGGCGGCGATCGCGCCGACCTTGATCCAAGTCTGCTTGGGCCCGAGGAACTGCGCGAACCACTCGCGCCAGGCGCCGGCCCAGCGCGCGCCGAACCAGCGGTCGTGGCGGTGCAAGTCATCGAGGCGGCGGGCGACCTGGTCGGCGACGACGCGCAGCGCGAGCGCATCATTCTCGGTGAACGCCGTGGTGCGCTCGAGCGTGAGCACGCCGCGCGGCATGCCGTCGATGCGGAGCGGCACCGACATCAGGCCCGCGAGCCGCTCCAGTTCCGCGTAGGCCTGATGGTCGCGCGTGATCGCGTCGGCATCCGGCAAGGCGGGGAAAAGGATCTCCTCGTCCTGGTCGCGCGCTTCCTCCATCGCCGCCTCGAGACGCTGCACGACGTTCATGCGCTTCTCGAAATTGTCGGTGCCGCTGATCGCGCGCACGCGGATGTAGGAGCCATCCGTCCAGCCGAGCGAGACGCGGGTGCACTGGTGGCGCGTGGCGATCTCGTTCACCAGCGCCATCGCCACCGCGAGGAAACGCGAGTGGACGTTGGTGGCGGCGAGCACTTCGAGGGCTTGGGAGAAGTTGACGAGATCGCGCTTGGCCCGCTCGAGCTGGCGTTGGCGCTGATAGAGCAGCGGTGTGTCCGCCGCGAGGCGCAGTGGCACTCCGGCCGCGGTGAGGTCGTCATGCTGGCCGGGCTGGATCGCCGCAGCGATGAGACATTCGTCCTTCGCCTCGCCGGTGGAAAGGGCGACGAGCACGAGGCCGGCCAGATGGGCGGCGTTGGCCGGTGCGGCCGCGATGCCTTCGCTCAAGGCTTGGGCGGCGAGTGCCTCGAATCCCGGGCCGGCCATCGGCACGGGGAAGTCGCGCGGATCGGGCCACGCGGCCGCCAGGCGCCACTCGCCGTTGACGCGGACAACCACCCGGGTGCCGACCGCCCCCGACAACTCGGCGCAAGTGCGCGCGAACAGAGGCCAGAAATCTTTGACCGGCCCCTCGAAGAGCCGGCACGCCTCAAGGCGGGCGACGGCTTCATCGGGAGCGGCAGGAGAAGGCGAGGACTTGCTCATGGGCAAAAAAGAGGACGCGTTGCGTCGGAGGTGCGGCGTGGTCGGCTCGCGAATACCAGGTAAAATACCTAGATCGCAGAGGGTGTGTGTTGGCCAAGGCTTTGCCCATCCCGCCGCAAAACTTCAACAGCATTCCCGCGCAGAAAATTTTTTCTGAGTCGTGATGAAGAATTGCCACGCGATAAACTATTTATCACACCCTCGCCCCGACCTGTCCACGCACGAGATTTTTTCGATTCCCTGAGGAAGTCATTATTGCGAGGATGCCGACCACTGACCTCAATGCACCGATCCCATCATCCCATTGCGCTGCTATTTAGTATTTTAGTCTGCGCTAGCTCAGCCGCGGCGAATACCGCCCCCACCCCCCCCGCCAGTGCTAGGGTAATCAGCCTACACGATTTGTTGGTGTCGGCGATGAATGCCAATCTGGAGGTGCAGGCGAAGCGCTTGGACCCGGAGATGCAGGACCTGCGGGTGTCGGCCGCGCTCGGCGTGTTCGAGCCGAGCTTGGTGGCGAGTGCGCTCTATTCCAGCACCGAGCGCGTGCGCACTTTCCAAGAGCGCTCCTCGCTGCTCTTCAGCCCCGGCGGCAGCGATCCCGTGTCGCGCGAGGACGCCGGACGATTCCAGACTGGCGTCGCAGGGCGCCTCCCTTTCGGCACGACCTACGAAGTGCTCACCGGCCTCGATGAGATCCGCAACAACTCGAACCAATTCAACTCCGAGTTCATCGCCACCACGACCGTCAACTTCACCCAGCCGCTGTTGAAAGACTTCGGCTTCAAGGCTGGTCTCGCCGAGGTGCGCCTGCAGAAGCAGGCCGCCGCCGCCGTCCGCCAGGAACTGCGCGCCGTCGTGCTGCGCGTCTTGCGCGACGTCGCCAACGCCTACCAAGAGATGGCCTTCGCCCAGGACAATGTCGCCGTTAAGGAACAGGCCGTCGCCGTTGCCGCGGATCTCGTGCGCGACAACCAACGCCGCGTCGACGAAGGCCGCATGGCCCCGATCGACGTCACGCAGGCGCAGAGCCGCCTCTCCGAGGCCCGGGAAGAACTGCTCCTCGCCCGCAATTTTCTCGCCCAGCGCCGCAACGTGCTGCGCGAGCTCACGCGCGACAAGTTCGACGAGAGCGACGACTTTCTGGTCGACCGCGCCTTCGTCAGCACCGCGGCGCCCGAGGTCAGTCGCACCGAGGCCCTGGCCGCGCTCTATTCCAAGAACCCGTCCTACCTCGCCAGCGTCGAACTCGCCAAGGCCGAGGACGTGCGCATCGCCTACGCCGAGAACCAGCGCATGCCCCGCGTCGACCTGAAGGCCTCCTACGGCTACAACGGCATTGGCAAGACGCTCACCCGCTCCTACCGCAACTACTGGGAGCGCGACCAGCCCACGTGGAGCGCCGGCCTCGTTGTCAATGTCCCCGTCTGGGACAAGACCGGCCGCGCCCGCCTCTCCGAGGCCAAGAAGCGCAAGGAGCAGGCCCTCCTCACCATCCAGCGCACCGAAGTCACGCTGCTCGCCGCCCTCGACACCGCCATGCGCGACATCCAGAATGCGACCGAGCGCGTCGCCTTGGTGAAGGATTCCGTGCGCCTGGCCGATTCCGCCCTCTCCGCCGAGCTCAAGCGTCTCGCCTCCGGCCTCACCACCAGCTTCAATGTCGCCCAAGCCCAGCGCGACGTCAGCACCGCCCGTTCTCGCGAGCTCGCCACCTACGTCGACCTCAACAAGGCCGTGACGAACCTCCACTTCGTCCTCGGCAACCTGCACGAGGAATTGCGCGTCAACATCGCCGACTGATCCGCTCCACCCCACCATGCACCTGCCTCGTCCGCTCCGCCGCCTGCTCCTCCTTCCCGTCCTCGCCTGCTCCGCTCTCGGCGGTCAGGCGGCGGAACAACCGCGCCTCGACGGCTTGGTCCTGCCCTTCCGCGAGGTCGTGGTCGCCTCGCCCGTGCAGAGCGTGATCGTGCAGATCGCGCACCGCGAAGGCGCCTCGGTCAAGGCCGGCGATGTGCTGGCCCAGCTCTACAGCCGCATCGAGGAGCTCGACATGCTGCGCACGAAGGCGGCGTTGGAAAAACGCGAGTTCGACTTCAAGGGCTCGAACAATCTCTACGCGGACAAGATCATCTCCCAAGACGAGGCCCTGAAGAACAAGATCGAGCTCGAACTCGCGCGTCTGCAGGCCGAGCAAGCCACCGAGCTCTTCAAGCAACGCACGCTCCTGGCGCCGATCGACGGCCTGATCGTCGAGCAGATGCGCGAAGTCGGCGAAAGCGTCACCGCCACCCAGCCGGTGTTCCGCTTGGTCGACATCGCGCAGGTCTACGTGCAGTTCTACATCCGCGCCGAGGAGCTGGGCCGCTTCACGCTCGGCGACGCGGTCGAGGTGCACTACCAGTCCGGCGAAAAGAAGATCGTGCGCCGCGGCAAAGTGGACTTCATCGACCCGCGCGTCGACGCCGCCAGCGGGCTGCTGCGCGTCAAGGTGCTCGTGTCGAATCCCGACCGCCAGATCATGCCCGGCCTGCGCGTTGAGATCGCACCCGCAAGCTGACGACGCGCCGCGCTTCTTCTCAATTCACGAGGCCGCCTGCGGGCGGCCTTTTTTAGAGCCCGTTTTCGAACTCAACCTGATCTCGCGCTCGATTGGGATGGCCGCAACGCGCTGCGGGCCGCACTCCGGCCCTGTTTCGGCTTGCATGCGAAAAAGAGCCTCCCGTAATACCTGCGTTCCTCCCGTTCCTTCCCAGCATCTGAGCGTTTCTGCGCGCCACCCGTCACCGGTTGGAAGTGCCGCCGTTCGGATCAGGAGACGAGAGGCAGGGGGTCGATAGCTCAATGGTAGAGCAGCGTCCTTTTAAGTCGTTGGTTCTGGGTTCGAATCCCAGTCGACCCACCACCTTGTCAATTAGCTGTTAGAAGTGGCTTGCGGGTAACATCCGGGTTGAGTTCTTGGGGTGCTCGCTGTTCTCTTCCCTAGGTCTAGCCCCCACTCCGCGACCCATCCGTTTTACCCGTGGCTCATCAAAACCAAGTCAAACGCATCGTCATTGTCGAAGACCAGACCGCCATTCGCGAGATGCTGGCCGAGATTCTCCGCATCGACCCGTCCTACAAGATCGTCGGCGAAAGCGGCGACGGCCAGGAGGCCTGCAACCTCTGTCTGGAGCTCAAGCCCGACGTGATCGTGCTCGACGCCCGTCTGCCCGGCCTGAGCGGCGTCGACATCCTCCGCCGCATCGCCAAGCAGCTGAAAAACACCCGCGTGGTCGTCTTCTCCGGTTACGAAAGCCCCGCGCTGGTGCGCGAGATGCTCGAGGCGGGCGCCCACGGATTCGTCGAGAAGACCGCCGGCCTGGTGGAGTTCAAGAAGGGCCTCGAAACCGTCGCCGGCGGCGGCACCTATTTCGGCCCCGGCGTGGCCGCCCTGCTCCGCAATGTCGTGGCGAACAACAGCCCCGCCTCCGGCGCCGACCTGTTGACCGACCGCGAGCGCGAGATCCTCAAGCTCGTGGCCGAAAGCCACAGCACGAAGGAAATCGCCCAGAAGCTCGGCATCAGCGTCAAGACGGTGGACAACCACCGCACGAACCTCATGCGCAAGCTCAACCTCCACGACGTCGCCAGCCTCACCCGCTACGCCCTGGAGATCGGCCTCGTCGACCATCGCTCCCAGGCCTGGGCGAAGTGAGCGAACCCGCCGGGGTTTTCTCTTGCCCGGCCCCGGCACTATGGCCGATATAGCGGTCTTTCAGGCAACTTTCTCCATGAAGAATCTCCAGAAGCTATTCAGCCTCGCGCTCGCAGCCTCCATGCTCCTGCTCGCGGCCTGCTCCAAGAAGCCCGTCCGTGACCCGCAGACCACCGTGATGGGCCCGGGCACTACGACGATCGATCCCAACGCCGTCGCGCTCCCTGACGTCGCTCCCGGCACTGATCTGGAGGCGCGCAACCTCCCTCCCGGCGCGACCGAGGACGAGTTCACCATCCGCGGCCTGATGGAGCCCGTCTATTTCGAATTCGATCGCTCCGCCGTCTCCAGCAAGGAGCGCCCGAAGATCGAAGCCGCCGTGAAGTGGCTCAAGGAAAACGCCGACAAGCGCATGCTCCTCGAGGGCCGTTGCGACTGGCGCGGCACCGCGGAATACAATCTCGGCCTCGGCGACCGCCGCGCCAACGCGGTGAAGAAATACCTCGAGTCGCTCGGCATCGATTCGAAGCGCCTCGAAGTTCTCTCGAAGGGCTCCACCGAAGCCACGCAAACCGGCAGTGACGCCGAGTGGGCGAAGGACCGCCGCGTCGAGTTCGTCGTGCTGAAGAAGTAAGCCGGCATACGCCTCTCCCTTTCCAGCCGCGGAGCGATCCGCGGCTTTTTCGTGCCTGTGTGCGGACCGTTCGCGCGGCGTGCCCGTGCAGGGAGCTTAAGGAGCAGCCGCGCTCCAACAAGGAGTGCCCGTGCCTCCCGGCTTGCACGCTCGTGGCGGTCGGGACGACCGCCGCTACCTCACACCCAGCGCACGACGCAGACGCCCAGCGTCATCGAACGTCTGCGAAGTGAGCAAAAAAGCGGCGCCCGGGTGGGCGCCGCGAAGGAGATCGCGCGGACTCGCGCGGGGTTCGTCGCTGCGATCGCGCGGTTATTTTCCGTGCGCGAGGTGTTCGAGCACGCGCCGG
>JAMPXH010000180.1 GCA_023701285.1 Candidatus Didemnitutus sp. | reverse complement strand
CTCGAATCGATGGAAGCGTCGTCGAGACGGGACGGCGCGACGGCAATGCGTGACATGATCACGCGGGAGGTAAGAGCCGGGCACTGCGCATGTGAAGTCAGAAATCCAACGGGCAGGTGCTGCCTTGGCGACGTCATGCGTGTCGAGAACGCGCAGCGTCGCGGTTCCGTCTCAACGGAGGAATAGGAATGGCGAGAATGGCGAAGCGAAAGGCGGCCGAAGAGCCACGAGAGTACCTTACGCCCGAGGCGCAGAAGTCGCTCGCCGACCGACTCGCGCGCGCCGAGGGGCATCTTCGCAGTGTGCGGCAGATGGTGATCGATCACCGCTGTGCCGACGAGATCCTGATCCAGCTTGCCGCGGTCAAGGCGGCGCTGAACCAAACGGCGGCGTCGTTGATCGACAGCGAAATGCGCGCGTGTGTCGATACGTGTATGGGTGGGAGTGCCGGCGACCGGCTGGCGCGCGTGACGAAAGCGCTCTCGGCGGTGCTGAAGTCGTCGTGAGATGGTTGCAAAGGAGGGAGCCGAGAGCCCCCTCATCATCGATACCGGCGTGGAGAAGAACAGACTTCAGCAAACGAATCGTCAGGAGTTGACCATGAGACTTGTTGCTCTCGTGCTCACGACTCTTCTGTGTCCCGGAACGATCGCCGCACAGTCCCATCACGACCATCATCACCATCCGCCGGCTGTGATCGCCGGAGACGACGCGCCGGCCGAGATTGCGATCGATGGGTCGAAGAGCTTCCAGCGATTCGAAGGATTCGGCGGAAGTCTCGGCATCTTCGAGAAGGACGGGATCTTCAAGGCGCACGATCACACACAGCCGGCCGTGGTGTCAGCGACCGCGAACCAACGAAGTGATCTCGCCTCGATGCCGCACGCGCAGATCGGCGTCTCGCGCGCGCGCATCGTGCTCAGCGGATTCGAGCCGCAGAACGACAATGCAGATCCGTTCGTCGCGAGCGGATCAGGCTTCGACTGGAAGGAGACCGACTTCCATGCATCCGCTCTCGCCTCCGGCAAGTCGCTGGGCTTGCGCACGCCCTGGATTTCGTTCTCGCTCGATGGCAGCGACGCCGATGCCTGGCGCCGTCGCAGCGGGAGCGCCTGTGCACTCGATCCGGTCTTCGTCGATGAGGAAGTCGAATGGATCCTCGAGGCGCTGCAGCACTTCAAGGACCTCGGGATGGAGCTGCCCTATGCGACGGTCAACAACGAGCCCGACTTGTGCGACAGCGGTTACAAGATCGAGATCGCAGACTACGTCGAGATCGTGAAGCAGCTCGGACGCCGCCTGCGCGAGCGAGGCATCGAAACGAAGCTCGTCGTGTCCGACGGTTGGGTTCCACAGAACGCGGTGCTTTACATGGAGGCTGTACTGGCTGACGCCGATGCCAGGCAATACGTAGGTGCCCTCGCGTTCCACTCCTACGATGCATATGACAATCCTCAGGCGATTCTCGCGGCCGCGGACGCTGGTCCGCCGCTTCATGAAGCGACGCAACGGCGTGAGCGAATACGCGAGCTGGCTGCGACGTACGCCCTCCCCGTCTGGATGACGGAGGTCTGCTACTGCAACCCGCGCGAGCTCCGCGACTGGGAGTTGCTCCGGGCCCGTCTGAACCACATCCACGACGAGCTGACCGTCACGAACGTTGCGGCGCTCGACGTCATGAATCTCTGGTTCATCCGGCGGCCGCAGGTGAACGACGAACTCGTCGAGGTGTTTTTCAACCCCGCTGGGCCGTTGGAGCGCTCGGAGATCTCGCAGTACGGAACGCTCGTCGCGCACTGGGCCAGGTTCATCCCACCGGGAGCGCTGAGAGTGGCCGTTCGCTCGAGTGAGCCTCGAATTCGGGTCACCGCGTTTCGAAGCGAGACCGGAGCATCGACGATGGTGATGCTCAACAATGCCACCACAGCTCGCAGTATACGACTTGAATTCTCCGGCATCGGATCCGTTCGATCACTTTCGTCAATCACGAGCGGAGAAGAATATCTCTGGCAGATCGGATCCGCGGTCGGAGTCACCGACGGAAGGGTCGAAGTCGCTGTTCCCTCGCGAGGCGTGATGACGCTCACGACTCTGGCAACCTGTGGCGGATCGGGACGTCCGTCGAAGCCGTGCAGGCGGAGGGCTGTGCGGCCGTGAACAGTGAGACTTGCTTTGTGCCCGGTCGTCGTGAAGCGTCATCGAGATACGCGCCGCGAGTGGAACGAGTTAGTCGAGCGTGGCTGCGGCCGTGACGAGCACGCCCGCGACATGTCCGCCAGCATCGCGCTGCCGCTGCAGCACGGAACGAGCCGCGCCTTCAGTCGATGCTCCGTTTGGCATGGGCCGCCGTCGTCAGCGTTGCGCCTTCGCCGCGCTCTCAGAGCACCTGCTTTTGGTCCATACCGCCGCAGCCGTTCTCGCGGATCGGACGCGTGCACCCTCCGCTGGCGCATGCATCGCCACTGAAGCCGCCGGGATTCGCCGCCGCCAGCCAGTCCCTGGCCGCCTGTCGCACCTGCACGACGCCGTAGCTCTTCTCGCTGATCAGCCAGGCGCTCAGCCCCCAGGCTGCCTTCGCCATGTTGCACGGGCAGCAGCAGGTGGCAAGGGGATTCTCCGAGCAGCAAGGCGCCGGAATCGATGCAAGCGCCTCGACTTTCACCCGCTCCTGCTCCGGCGTGAGGCGGATCGATTGGTAATACTCGATGAAGCGCTCCGTTTCGTCGCGCGTGCCGGAGAACACCACGTTGGCGACCGGCGCTGTAACGGGTTCCGCCGCCGGCGGCGTGGTGGGGAATCTCGTCACTGCCGCCGAAGCCCCGCCGTGATCAGCGGCGGCGCTCTGCGCCGGCTGCTCGTGGCTCGCGTGCGCCTCCGGCGATAGAGCTGTCTCCTTCCCGCAGGCGATGGTGAGTGCGGCGGCGGCTACGACGACGAAGGTGAGGCTGCGGCGAGAAAAATGCTGGGACATGGTCAGTCTCCTTTGAGAATGTGCGGGCCGGTCGCAGGCCGCTCCGCGGAGGCAGGCGACGCGCCCTGGGTCAATAGGTAGGTGAGGATGGCTTCGAGGTCTTCGTCGGCCAGACGCGCGCCCCACGCGGGCATGTCGAGTGGCGGGCGCGGCCCGGCAGGGTCGAGCCGTGAGGAACGTCGCCCCTCGCGCACCAGGCTCAACGTGGCCAGGTACTGCCGCTTGACGACGGGGAACAGGGGCACCCGCGGCGCTTCGGTCACGCCTTCCAGCCGAGGGTGGAGGGTCAGGAGGCGCGCGAATGCCTCGGCGTCCGCGCTCGTGAAGAGAAAGTTCCGGCGCGCCAGGTCGGAGATGATCGGCACTCGCGCGTTCATCGAGTTGGGATTGGGCACTCCGGCCGCCCCTTCTTCACCATGGCAGGTGACGCAGCCCTGCTGACGGAAGAGCCACTGGCCACGCGCTGCAGTCCCGGCAGCGGCCGGGGGCTCTGCGGTGAGCCAATACGCAGCGCCAGGCTGCGGCGGCGCCTTCTTCGCCAGCCCTGCCCCCATGACCTCGAAGAAGCCGCGCATCGCAAAGTGCGCCTTGCCGCAGACCGTGGTGCAGTAGTACTCGAAGAGGCCGGGCATTTTGGGTGTGACCAGCAACTCGACAACTTTGCCGGGATAAACTTCGACCGGATCGATGCCGAGCTCGGGGGCGGAAAACGTGTGAACCACGTCAGCGCTGGTAAGCCTCAGCCGCGTCGTTTTCCCGACGGCGAGAACCGGACGTGCGTGGCGGAAGTCGCCCCGCCACGCGTTGCCGCCGACGACAATCTCGTCGGTCCACACCCCCTGCGCCATCACTCCGGTGAGCTCGACGACCGATGCTGCGCGATCGCGCGCGGCGCGGCGGAACGCCTCGATGCGCAGCGGCACCACGACCGCAGCCACGAGGGCGGCACCAATCATCGCGATCGCCAGACCTTCGATAGAGAACCTCTTCATTGCCTACCCCGCGTAAAGAGCGAGCAACACCACCGTGGTGACGGTCACGAGAGCAGCCGTCGGTGCATAGCCGGAAACCGCCTGATGATCCGTTCCGTACAAGCCTCGCGTCTCGTTCCAGCCCGCTTTGAGGCCGGCCGCTTGTCCGAAGAGAATCAGCCCAGCCTGGAGCCACTGGCCCCAGTGCGGTACGAGCGGGCTCCAGCCGACATCGGCGCTGCCGAAGAGGTTCCAGCCCCAGCCGAACGGGTCGGAGGCCACCGTCAGCACGTACGAGCCGTTGGCCAGCACGAGCGGTACGCTGAAGGCGATCCAGGCGAGCAGCCCGAGCGGCACCAGCGAGCTCGCCCCAGCAAGAGCAGCGGCTCGCAGGCTCACGTCGGCGGAAGCTCCTGCGAGCGCCCGCCCGAGCCAGCTCGCGCCGACGTAGAGTCCTGGCACGATGGCGAGAGCGAAGACCCACAGCCCCGCCGCATAGAGGCCGAAAAACCGCCACTCAGTGACTTCGGCCACGTTCGCGGCCGCTTTCAGCCATCCCCAGGGTCCCTGGTAGACCGCGGAGTAGGCGACGGCGAGTGCCAGCATCAGGAAGGCTTTGAAGGCCTCATCCCACTCCTCGAGCCGCCGCTCCGAAAACGGCGGGCGAAGAAAGACGCTCATGTTCCCGCGCGAGCACGTCTTGAAGCACTCGAGGCAGAGACCGCACGCATTGTTGCGCTCCAGGCGACCGGGATGGATCAGCCAGGGACATCCCCAACCCTGCGCGCTACCGGCGATGCAGCTCTTGTCTCGGCACGACTGGCACACTGCGCTGCTCCGCGGGCGGACCGCCATGGTCGAGCTCATCGAGTAGAGGCTGAGAAAGCCGCCGACTGGGCAGAGGAAGCGGCAGAACGACCGCTGCCGGT
>JAMPXH010000061.1 GCA_023701285.1 Candidatus Didemnitutus sp. | reverse complement strand
TTTGATTCTCGGTTGAAGAGGGCGGTCGTCTCCGCTGTGCTGCTCCGCGACGGCAGGCAGCGGAAGACATCACTTGGCATGAACCAGACATCGTTGGATCGATACACGCGCAGCATCATCTGCGCGCTTGCCGCCCTGTGCGCGGCGAGCGCCTTGCGGGCGGAAGAGAAGACGCAGAAAGAGGAGAAGCTCCCTGTCCTCGTCTACGCGCGGAAGACCGAGGCGAAGGTGTCGAAGACTCACCCGCGGCCCACGCCTGAGGCGCCGGCTTATTATTTCCCCATCGCCGGCGGCTACACCGAGCGCGGCGCCTCCGTGGCCGGAGAGAACCCGGTCGGCTTGCACGAGGTGTGGCCTTCCTTGGAAAAGGCGCTGGCGAAGCAGGGCTACCTGCCGACCGGCCGCGATCTGCCGCCTCCGACGCTCATCCTCACTTTCCACTGGGGCAGCATGAATCCCGACGTCATGGACAACGAAATGGACCTCGGCGACGGCGAGACCCTCTCCAACCAGACCATCCTCAACTTCCGGGAAATGTTGGCGCTGACCGGTGGGCACGAGAGCATGCAGAGCATGCTGCATTTCGAGCGCGACGAGGCGGTGGAGCGCGCGTCGGAAGACCGCTATTTCGTGATCGTCACGGCGTTCGATTTCGCCGCCGCGCTCGAGAAGCCGCGGCGCAAGGTCATGGTCTGGCAGACTTGCCTGAGCGTCCCGTCGCTCCGCACGAGCCTGGCCGCCGCGATCGGCCCGATGATCACCGCCGGCGCCGCGTCCTTCGGTCGCGACGAGCGCACCCCGAAGGAGATCGAAACGCCCTACCGGCGCGGCCGCGTCGACATCGGCGAGATGCAGGTGATCGACCACCCGGCGGAAGTCCAGCAGTCGAAGAAGAAGCGCTGAGGCGGCGCGGCCCTTTTGCCGAATCATCGACCGGCTTCGCCGCGCTTTGCGGTTTGACCCTCTTTCCTGCGACATCGAGCATGACATCTGTTCACGCGGGCCCGCGAACGTGATACTTATGGCCTCCGTATCTTTCCCAGCGTTGCGCCCGATACTTTCGGCTTGGGTGACTGCCTTGCTGCTGGCCGCCACGGCCGGGGTCGAAGCGTGGGGGCAAGCGGACAGCGGCTCCGGGCTGGCCGCCACACCGCTCGAGCCCTTCCACGTGCGGGCGAATGCGATGGAGTTCAAGGATTGGCATCGCGTCAGCTCGACGAGCTTTGTCATCTACACGGACGTCTCGGCAGACGCTGCCGAGACGCTTGCGCGCGAGTGCGAGATGCTCGCAATGAGCATGGAGGCGGCTTTCAAGCGTCGGCCGCTCCGGGTGAGTCCAATCATCATCGTCGCGCCGCGGCCCGCGTCCGCCTGGCACGAGCTGAGCGAGCAACTGGATATCGCAACTCCCGCGGGCAGCTGGGCGAAACCCACCGTCAAACCCGTGACGCTGGTGGTGGCGAATACGGATTGGCTCGCCGATCGCGGGTTGATCCTGGTTGCGGTCGCCAGCGCGCTTCTGGACCGGCTCGATTTGACGGCGCCGGAATGGTTTCAGGTCGGCGTGAGCCAGGTGTTCGGCCGATGCGATATCGTCAACGATCGGCTCGTGCTGAACTTTCCGCAGCTCTGGCCGGACCTGCTGGCGCTGCGCGGCTGGATGCCGTGGGGCGATTTTTTCGTGGCCGGCCGGGACATCTCCGCTTCGCCCGACGATGAGGTGCGGCAGCGCTTCCAATCGCAGGCGGCGATTTTCATCCGCCACCTCATGGTTCAGCGTGATGCGCGGTCGCTGAAGAAGTTGCTCGATTGGCGCGCGATGCAGTTGAGCGCGAGAATCCCGACCGAGAAGGACTTCGCCAACCACTTCGGCGAGAAGTGGAGCGTGTGGCAGAGCAAACTGGAACGATACGCGCGTGCCGCAGCCTCGGAGCCTGCGACGCTCGCGCAAGACGGCGCGGGCTCAACCGTCGCCGCCCGCGAGCTGGGTTATTCTTTCGGCACTGGCTCGTTCTCGCGTTCGGGGCCGCCCCGTGCTGGCGGAGCCTTGGGTTCTCCGCACTCGTTCGTGTTCCAGTTTACGCCGAACGAGAGATTGCAGACGTTTCACCGTCAGGAACTCGCATCCAAAGAGGTGCGGGAACTCTATCTTGTGGCGCAGACACTGCGACGGCGCACGCCGGTAGCCAAGGCAACGCTGGCGCAATTGCTGAGGACGGGGGTGGTCGGTCCGTATCTGCCTGAACTGATCGCGGCGGCCTGCCAGTGGCATGGTCGGCCGAACGAGGCGGTCGCATTCTCGAACCGCTTGATCAACGCCGGCGTGCCGAATCCCTGGCTGTATGAATTTGGCGCGCGCGTTCGCTTCGATGCATTTCTCCCGGACATTCGTTCGTCGACACGCCTGGACTTGCAGGCCGCCATCGAGATTCGCGCCCTGTGCGAAGCGGCGCTCGAGCGGGAGCCGCGGCTGTCGGACGCTGCGCGTATGCTCGCATGGACGGAAGCTCTGGCGCCTGAAGTGACGCCCGAAGCCGTGGCTGCGGCCGACGCCCTATACCAACGTTTCAAGGACGAAGCTGGTGCTAGCGAACTCGCGGCGGCGCTCGCGCTCCTGCAGGAGCGCAACGGCAACCGGCAGGTTGCGCTCACCCTGTGCAGAGAGCTGGTGAAGTCGCCACAGACCTCGGCGAGGGCGCTGGCGGTTGCGCAGGAACTGCTGGCGCTTGAGCCGGTGACCAAGGGCCGCTGAACAGGTTCGCCTGCCTGTCATAGGGGAGGAATTTCTGTTTGCTCCGCCCGGGGGCGGGCCGTTTGGTTGGGCGTTCCGTCCCATGAAACGCACCCACCACTGCGCCCAGCTCACCAAGGCCGACCTCCACGCGACCGTTTCGCTCGCCGGCTGGGTCGATTCCGTCCGCGACCACGGCGGCATCATCTTCGTCGACCTCCGCGACCGCCAAGGCATCACGCAGGTGAAGTTCGACAGCGCGCTGCGCGAGCAGGCGGCCAAGCTCAAGGACGAGTCCGTCATCGGCATCACCGGCAAGGTCGAGAACCGCCCGGCCGACATGGTGAACAAGAATCTCCCCACCGGCGAAATCGAGGTCGATGCGACCGAGCTGATTATTCACAACATCTCCGAGACCCCGCCGTTCCCGCTCGACGACGCCGGCGGCGACAAGGTCAACGAGGACCTGCGCCTCACCTACCGCTACCTCGATCTGCGCCGGCCGAAGATGCGCAAGAATCTCGCCGTGCGCCACCGCGCCACCAAGTCCGTGCGCGACTACTTCGACTCGCAGGGTTTCTACGAGGTCGAAACGCCCGCGCTCTTCAAGAGCACGCCCGAGGGCGCGCGCGAATACCTCGTGCCGTCGCGCATCCACGCCGGCCAGTTCTACGCGCTCTCGCAGTCGCCCCAGCAGTTCAAGCAGATCCTCATGGTCGCGGGCGTCGAAAAATATTTCCAGATCGCCCGCTGCTTCCGCGACGAGGACCTCCGCGCCGACCGCCAGATGGAGTTTACGCAGATCGACGTCGAGGTGTCCTTCATCGATCGCGAGGGCATCTACGCGCTCTTCGAGGGCATGCTGAAGAAGGTCTGGAAGGACGTGCTCAACCACGACCTGCCCACGCCGTTCCCGCGCATGGCCTACAAGGACGCGATGAACCGCTTCGGCGTCGACAAGCCCGACACGCGCTTCGGCATCGAACTCGTCGATTTCACCGACACGTTCCGCAACTCCGGCTTCAAGGTGTTCCAGTCCACCGCGGCCTCCGGCGGCTCGATCAAGGCGATCAACGCCAAGGGCCTCGCCGAGGCGACGCAGGGCGAGATCACCTCGCTCGAGGATTCCGCCAAGGCGATGGGCGCGAAGGGCCTCGCTTACATCAAGGTCGAGAAGGGCGAATGGAAGTCGCCGATCGTGAAGTTCTTCACCGACGCTGAGAAGGCCGACCTGACCAAGCGCCTCGGCATCGAGGACGGCGACCTGATCTGCTTCGCCGCCGCCCCGTGGGAGCGCGCCTGCGCCATCCTCGGTCGCGTGCGCCTCGACGCCGCGCAATTGCTCGTCAAACGCGGCAAGCTGACGCTCCGTCCCGACCAGTGGAATTTCCTCTGGGTCGTCGATTTCCCGCTCATGAGCTATGACGAGGAACGCGGTGGATTTGCCGCCACGCACCACCCGTTCACCGCGCCGGTGCCGGAGGACTCGCACCTGCTCGACAGCGATCCGAAGGCCGTGCGCGGCCAGCACTACGACGTCGTGCTGAACGGCATGGAGCTCGGCGGCGGCTCGATCCGCATCCACCAACCGGCGCTGCAGGAGAAGGTCTTCACCGACGTGCTCAAGATCCCGGCCGACGTGGTCGAGAGCCGTTTCGGCTACATGCTCAAGGCGTTCAAATACGGTGCGCCGCCGCACGGCGGCATCGCCTTCGGCCTCGACCGCATGTGCGCGCTGCTTTGCGGCACGACGAGCATCCGCGACGTCATCGCCTTCCCGAAGACGCAGAAGGCGCAGGACCTGATGAACCAGAGCCCGACGCCCGTGACGGAAAAGCAGCTCCGCGACCTGCACATCCGCGTGGTCGAAGAGGCGAAGTGATCGGTCGGGCATTCGCCCTGCCTGTGATTTTGCTCCAGCCCGCCGTATGGCGGGCTTTGTTTTTCAGATGTGTCGCGAGCTGGCAGGCGCGCGACGTCTGCAACAGATCCGTCGAGGCATTCCAAACAGCACTGAAGGCGGTCTCGACAGATTGCAGTCGGAAGGAGTAACTTGGAGCTCGATTGCAAACGTGGTCAATTTGGTTCAAGAGTGAGAATGCCATCATTTGCGCGGGATGGTGGCGGGCGGCGGTGCTGGGACTCTGCCTGGCGTTGGGCATGGCGCCGATGGCGTCGTCGGCCGCGTATCGCCTGCCAACGACGCTCGGGGCGCGCACGAGTTTTGCCGGCGACGACGACTTCCTGGATTACGTCCAGCGGCAGACCTTCAACTATTTCTGGCTGACGCAGGATACCGTGACGGGCCTCGTGCCGGACCGCGCGTCGAACCCGGACATCTGCAGCATCGCGGCCGTGGGTTTCGGCCTGAGCAGCATCAACGTCGCGGTCACGCGCGGCTGGATCACGCGTGCCGAAGGCGCGGCGCGCGTGCGCACGACGCTGGAATTCCTGCGCGCTCTGCCGCAGGGCGAGTCCGTCAGCGGCGTCGCGGGCCATCGCGGCTGGTTCTATCATTTCCTCGACCTACGAACGGGCTTGAGGGCGTGGGATTCCGAGCTCTCCACCATCGACACGGCGCTGCTGCTGCTCGGCGTGCACGATTGCGGCCTGTTTTTCGATGCGGCGGACAACGCCGACGAGGCGGCCATACGGCAGGCGGCGGCGACGCTGCTGCAGCGCGTGGACTGGGCCTTCATGCGGCGGAGCGATCAGTTGCTCGCGATGGCTTGGGACCCCGTTACGGGACACGCGCCGAGCGCGTGGATCGGCTACAACGAGGCGATGGCACTCTATCTCCTCGGACTGGGCGCGGAGAGCGACCCGCTGCCGCCAGCGTCGTGGACCGCGTGGACGGCGGGCTACCAGTGGCGGACGCATTTCGGCCACAGCTACGTATGGACGCCCACCGGCTCGCTCTTCACGCACCAGTATTCGCATTGCTGGGTGGATTTTTTCGGCATCAACGACGCCTTCCTGCGCACCAGCGGCGGCAACATCGATTATTTCGAGAACTCCCGCCGCGCCACGCTCGCGCAGCAGGCCTACGCGCTGACCCGGCCGTTCGCGAATTACGGCGCGCTGGAATTCGGCCTCACGGCCTGCGACGGTCCGGGCGCGACGATCGGTGGCGTCACTTACGCGGGCTACGCTGGTCGCGGTGCTCCGCCCGGGGCGCCGGCCACGCTCGACGATGGCACGCTCGCGCCCACGGCCGTGCTGGGTTCGCTGCCTTTCGCGCCCGAGATTTGCCTGCCGGCGGTGCGCCATCTTTACGACACCTACCGCACCGAGATCTGGTCCGACTACGGGTTTTGCGATGCCTTCAACCTCACGGCCAACCGCTGGTTCGATCCGGATCTCGTCGGCATCGATGCCGGGCCGATCGTGCTGATGATCGAGAATCACCGCAGCGGTTCCGTCTGGCGGCGGATGCTGCACAGCCCGGTGATCCAGCGCGGTCTGCAACGGGCGGGCTTCACGGCACCGCCGCCCGAGGGCTTGGATGTCACGGCTACCTCCGCCACGCGCGTCAGCGTGACGTGGAGCGATCGCGCGCAGTTCGAGACCGGGTTTCAAGTCGAGGCGTCGACCGATGGCCAGACTTTCACCGCCGTCGCGACCGCCGCGGCCGATGCGGTGGGTGCCAGTTTCGACGCACTGGCGGGCACGAATTACACGGTGCGCGTGCGCACGCTCAGCGCGGCCGGACCCTCAGGCTACCGGGAAACGCGTCAGGTCACGACGCCGGCGGCGGCGGCGATCACGGTGCAACCGGCGGACACGGTCGTCACCACCGGGCACTCGGCTGAACTGACCGTGGTGGCGACGGGCGAGGGCACGCTGACTTATCAATGGTTCAAGGGCGGCGTCGCGATCGCGGGCGCGACTGCGGCGACCTTGCCGCTGGCCAACGTGCAAGGCGGCGAGGCCGGCACGTATCACGTTGTCGTCAGCAGTGCCGCGGGTTCGATCGCCAGTCGCAGCGTGACGGTGGCGGTGAATCCCGCCTTCTTCCCGCATCCGGCCGGCGTGGCCGTGACGGCGGGCGGCGTGCTCACGGTGGCGGACGCCTCGCTGCATATCGTGCAGCGCGTCAGCACCGCGGCGCGGGTCGGCCTGCTGGCGGGCGGTTCCGGCGTGACGGGCGCGGCGGATGGCCTCGGCAGCGCGGCGCGCTTCAACCAGCCCGGTGGCTTGGCGGTCGATGCGGCCGGCACGGTGTTCGTGAGCGACACCGCCAATGCGCTCATCCGAAAAATCGCCGCCGATGGCACCGTGACAACCTTGGCCGGCTCCTCCTCTCTCCGCGGCAACACGGACGGCACCGGTGCGGCAGCGACGTTCGGCGCGCCCAGCGGCCTCGCCTTGGATGCGGCTGGCAACCTGTTCGTCGCGGATGCGTCGAACCACACGATCCGCAAGGTGACACCGGCGGGAGTGGTGACGACCTTCGCCGGAGCGGCCGGCCTGTCCGGCACAGTCGATGGCACGGGGACGCAGGCGCGTTTCAACACGCCGACCGGGCTCGCCTTCGACGGAGCAGGCAATCTCTTTGTCGCCGACTCCCTCAACGGCACGGTCCGGCGCATCACGCCCGCCGGCGCGGTCACGACTCACGCGGGCGTGCCCGGTGTCGCTGGTGCGACCGACGGCGCGGCGACGGTGGCGCTGTTCAACCGTCCGCTCGCGGTGACGGCGGACGCGGCCGGCAACATCTTCGTGGCCGACACTGGCAATTCCACGATCCGGAAGATCGCCATCTCCGGTGCAGTCACGACGTGGGCGGGCTTGCCGGGCATCGGCGGACTGCGCGATGGCGCGGGAGCGACGGCGCTGCTCAATCAACCTGCGGCGCTCATCTGGCAGGCGGATGGCACGCTCTGGGTTGCCGACCCGGGCAACGCGGCGCTGCGGCGCATCGATGCATCCGGCGCAGTCAGCACACCGCTGCTCAAGGCCGAACCCGGCGGCGGCACGGGCGGCGGCACCACGCCTCCGCCGGTGACGCCCAGCCACGGAGGCGGCGGTGGCGGCGCGATCAGCGTCTGGGCCGCGCTGGCCTGGGCTGGACTCGCCCTTGGTCGCGCTTGGGCCGAAGCGGCACGACGCGCCCGGTGAGCGGGCCGGGCGGCGGGTGGATCAGCTGGCGAGCTGCTGCTTCAGGATCTCGTCGACGAGCTTGGGGTTGGCCTTGCCGGCGGAGAGTTTCATCACGGCGCCCTTCAGCGCGTTGATCGCCTTCGCATTGCCGGCGCGGACCTGAGCGGCGGACTGCGGGTCGTTGGCGATCGCGGTGGCGCACCAGCCTGCGAGGGCGCCCGTGTCGCTGGACTGGCGCAGGCCGCGGCGGTCGACGATCGCGGCGGGTTGGTCGCCGGTCTCCGCCAGGTCGGCGAAGACTTCCTTGGCCTGTGTGCTGGAAACGACGCCTTGGTCGAGCAACTGTGCGAGGCCGGCCAGGTGCGCGGGCGTGACCTTGCTGGCGGAGAGGGCGACACCGCGGGCGGCGAGGTCGCGGAGCAGGTCGTTGGCGATCCAGTTTGCGGCGGCGGCGGGTTTGGCGCCGAGCTTCACCGTTTGCTCGAAGAAATCGGCCAGCGCGCGGTCGCGGACGAGCACGGAGGCGGCGGAGTAGGGCAGGCCGAGTTGCTCCATGAAGCGCGCTTGCTTCGCGAAGGGACGCTCGGGCAACTCGGCGGCGAGGCGGGCCTTCCACTCGGCATCGATGCGCACGGGCATCAGGTCAGGGTCGGGGAAATAGCGGTAGTCATGCGCCATTTCCTTCGAGCGCATGGAGGCGCTGCGGCCGGTCTCGCCGTCGTAGAGGCGCGTCTCCTGCACGATCATGCCGCCGCTGGTGACGACGTTGATCTGGCGCTTGATCTCGGTGACGATGCCGTCGCGGACGTAGGAAATCGAGTTGAGGTTCTTCAGCTCGACCTTGGTGCCGAGCTTGGTCTCGCCGGTGCGGCGGATCGAGATGTTGGCGTCGCAACGCATCTGGCCCTTCTCCATGTCGCAGTCGGAGATGCCGGCGTAGATGAGCGATTGGCGCAGCGAGGTGAGGAACGCGAAGGCCTCGTCGGCCGAGCGGATGACCGGCTCGGTGACGATCTCCATCAGGGGCGTGCCGGCGCGGTTGTAGTCGATGAGCGAGTCGTTGGCCTCGTGGTTGAGCTTGCCGACGTCCTCTTCGAGGTGGATGCGGGTCAGCTCGATCCTCTTGTGCTCGCCCATGACGGCGAGCGAGGCGCCGGGCAGCTCGATCTCGACGGTGCCGTGGCGGCAGACGGGCTGGTCGTATTGGGAGAGCTGGTAGTTCTTCGGGCTGTCGGGGTAAAAGTAGTTCTTCCGGTCCCAGCGCGTGACGGTGGCGATCTCGCAGTCGAGCATCAGGCCGGTCTTGATGATGGCGTCGAGCGCGGCCTTGTTCAGCACCGGCAACGCGCCCGGCAACGCGAGGACGGTGGGGTCGGTGAGCGTGTTCGGCGGCTCGCCGTAACCGGTGGCGACCCGCGTGAACATTTTGGAGGCCGTCTTGATCTGAACGTGCACCTCGAGGCCGATGACTGCTTCGAAGGAGGAGGAATCGGAGTGGGACACAGAGACGGAAGGAGGGGGCACAGAGGTCACAGAGCAAGGCGACGGAGGCCGCGCGTGAGGGCAGTGGAGCGAAAGTTCATCAGGAGGCCGACCTGGCAGCCGGTGAATTTCAAATAGGTGAGAACTTGAGCGTCGTGAATGTCGAGCAACGCGTCGACCGTCTTGAGTTCGACGACGATCCTGCCTGCGACAAGAAAATCGAGGCGATAGGCGTCGTCGATCAGGAGGTCCTTGTATCGCACGGCACAGGATTTCTGTTCCTCGAAATCGATCGCCCGAAGACGCAACTCGTGCGCGAGCGCGCGTTGATAGGCCGATTCCAGCAATCCGGGGCCGAGTTCGCGATGCACTTCAATGGCTGCGCCGATGATCTGTTCGGTTACTTGGTTGGCGTCCTGATGCATCTCTGTGCTCTCCGTGGCTCTCTGGTTTTCCTCTGTGACCAAGTTCAGATTTGCGGAGTCCGCGCATGCCACTCGTGGGCCTGCTCGTAGATGTGGGCGAGGGCGAGGAGGTCGGCTTCGCGGAAGGGCTGGCCGATGAGTTGGAGGCCGATGGGCAGGCCGGCGCGGGTGAAGCCGCAGGGCACGCTCGCGGCGGGCAGGCCGGCGAGGTTCACGCCGATCGTGTAGATATCGAGGAGATACATCGCGAGCGGATCGACCTTCTCGCCGAGCTTGAACGCCGGCACGGGCGAGGTGGGCGTGAGCAGGGCGTCGACCTGTTCGAACGCGCGGAGGAAATCGCGGCGGATGAGCGTGCGGACCTTCTGCGCGCGGAGGTAATAGGCGTCGTAGTAACCGCTCGAGAGGACGTAGGTGCCGAGGATGATGCGGCGCTTCACTTCCGCGCCGAAGCCCTCGGCGCGCGACTTCGCGTAGAGATCGATGGCGTCGGTCGCGGCCTTCGAGCGGTGGCCGTAGCGCACGCCGTCGAAGCGCGCGAGGTTTGACGACGCCTCGGCCGTCGCGATGACGTAGTAGGCGTCGAGGCAATACTGGGTGTGAGGCAGCGAAACCTCCTTAACCTCGCAGCCGCGGTCGCGGTAGAACTTCACTGCGGCTTCCACGGCGGCGCCGATCTCGGGATCGAGGCCCTCGCCGAAATATTCCTTCGGAATGCCGATGCGGTGCGGCGCGGGAGCGGCGAGGGCGGCGCGGTAGTCGGGCACGTCGGCCTTGAACGACGTGGAGTCGAGCGGGTCGTGGCCGGCGATGGCGCGGAGCACGAGGGCGACGTCTTCGGTGGTGCGGCCGAAGGGGCCGATCTGGTCGAGCGACGAGGCGTAGGCGACGAGGCCGTAGCGCGAGACGAGGCCGTAAGTGGGCTTGAGGCCGACGAGGCCGCAGAGCGCGGCCGGTTGGCGAATGGAACCGCCGGTGTCGGAGCCGAGGGACGCGATCACTTCGCCCGCGGCGAGGGCCGCGGCGCTGCCGCCGGAGGAGCCGCCCGGCACGCGGGTGAGGTCCCAGGGGTTGGCCACGGGGCCGAAGGCGGAGTTCTCGTTCGACGAGCCCATGGCGAACTCGTCGCAACCGAGCCGGCCCCAGAGGACCGCGCCGGCGTCCTTCAGCTTGCGGGTGACGGTGGCGTCGTAAGGCGAAACGAAGTTCTCAAGAATCTTGCTCGAAGCCGTGAGCGGCTGGCCGGTGACGGCGATGACGTCCTTCAGGCCGATTGGGATGCCGTCGAGCGGACCGCGCGCCTGGCCGGCGGCGCGGCGGGCGTCGGAGGCGGCGGCCTGGGTGAGGGCGTCGGTCGCGTCGCGGGAGTTGAAGGCGTGCACGCGCGGCTCAAGCGCCTCGGTGCGTGCGATCAGCGTCTGCATCAGCTCGACGGCGGAGAGTTCGCGGCGCTCGAGGCGGGCGGCGAGGGTGGCGAGGGACTGGAAAGGGAGCGGGGTCGACATGGGCGGTGCGGGCGCGGGGCGTTATTCGACGACCTTGGGCACGCTGACCATGCCTTCGCGTTGGGCGGGCGCGTTGCGCAGGGCGTCGGCGACGGCGAGGCCCGGGCGGGCGACGTCGGCGTCCCAGACGTTCTCGACCGGGAAGGCGTGGGCGGTCGGCTCGATGCCGGTGACGTCGACCTTGGCCAGTTGCTCGATGTGGTGGAGCACGTTGCCGAGCTGGGCGGCGAAGGTGGCCTTCTCCTCCGGGGTCAGGGCGAGGCGGGCGAGTTGGGCGACGTAGTCGATGTTGAGGTCCTGCGGGGCGGACATGGCGGGCAAGCTTGCGGGGGCGGCGCGGCGGCTGGCAACGGGCAAACGCGTCATGGGGCGGCGCGCGCCGGCGCCCCGCGCGCGTCGAGGTTAGACTTGCCCCGGGCGGGGCGGGGCGGAATCCTCGCGGCACCCCATGAAGCTCGTCGTCGCGCTGATCAAGCCGTTCAAACTCGAGGAAGTGAAGGAGGCGCTCGCGCGCATCGGCTTGGAGGGGATGATCGTCGCGGAGGTGAAGGGCTTCGGCCACCAGAAGGGTCACACGGAGACTTTTCGCGGCACGGAATACAGCGTCGATTTCCATCCGCGGGTGCGGATCGAGGTCGCGATCGCGGACGAGCAGAAGGACCGGGTCGTGCAGACCATCGTGCAGGCCGCACGCACCGGATCGCCCGGCGACGGGCGGGTCTTCGTCCTGCCGCTCGAGGAAGTCACGCGGATCGACAACGCGCAGCAGGGGCCGGCGGCGCTCTGAATCTCCCGCATGGAGCCGCGCGGCACACTCCGCATCCGGATCGTGGATTCCCACACGGGCGGCGAGCCCACGCGGCTGGTGATCGAGGGCGGTCCGGATCTAGGCCCGGGACCGCTCGCCGGGCGGGTGCGGATTTTCCAGGAACAGTTCGATCCTTATCGCTCGGCGGTGGTGAATGAACCGCGCGGGTCGGACGTGATGGTCGGGGCGTTGCTGGTCGAACCGCATGAGCCGGACTGCGCGTGCGGCGTGATCTTCTTCAACAACGTCGGCTACCTCGGCATGTGCGGCCACGGCACGATCGGTGTTGTCGCGTCGCTGGCGCACCTCGGGCGGTTGAAGCCCGGCGTCGTGCGCATCGACACGCCGGTGGGCGTCGTGACGGCGGAGTTGCACGCGGACGGGAGAGTGTCCGTGGAGAACGTCCCGAGCCACCGGCAGGCGGCGGACGTGACGCTGGCGGTGCCCGGCCTCGGCGAGGTGCGCGGCGATGTGGCGTGGGGCGGCAACTGGTTCTTCCTCGTCGAGGAACACGGGCAGGCGCTCGAGCCCGCGCGCACGGCGGCGTTGCTCGACTACACCGCGCGGGTGCGCGCGGCGGCGAACGCGCAGGGATTCCCCGCGGTCGATCACGTGGAGCTGTTCGCCCCGTCGCCGTCGCCGGGCGTGCACAGCCGGAATTTCGTGCTCTGCCCGGGCGGGGCTTACGACCGTTCACCCTGCGGCACGGGCACGAGCGCCAAGCTCGCCTGCCTCGCCGCCGACGGGAAACTCGACGAGGGCGCCGAGTGGGTGCAGGAGAGCATCGTCGGCAGCGTCTTCCGCGGACGCTACCGTCGCGCTGGCGACAAGATCATCCCGACCATCACCGGCACCGCGCACGTCTGCGGCGAGGGCGTGTTGCTGCTCGATCCGGCCGATCCCTTCCGTTGGGGCATCCGTTCATCATGAGCTCATCGCGTTCCGTCATCGTCATCGGTGGAGGCATCGTCGGCCTTTGCACCGCCCATTCGCTTGCGCGCGCCGGTTGCGCAGTCACCGTCGTGGAGCGCAACGCCGAAGGCGCGGATTCGTGCGCGCACGGCAGCGCCGGCTACGTGTCGCCGAGCCACGTGGCGCCGCTCTCCGCGCCCGGCATGGTCTGGCAGGGACTGAAATGGATGACCAGTTCGCGCAGCCCGTTCTACATCCAGCCGCGGCTCGACGCGGACCTGATCCGTTGGGGCTGGCTGTTCGCGCGGCATTGCACGCCGGCGCATCGTGACCGCGCGGCACCGGTGCTGGCCCGGCTCTGTCTCGAAGCGCGCGCGCTTTTCGTGGCGCTCGCGGCGGAGACGGGGAACTCCTTCGCGCTGCGGACCGAGGGGTTGTTGAGCCTCTGTCAGACGCAGGAGTGCCTCGACCATGAGGAACACGGCCTCGCGCGGCTCGCCAACACCGTGGGCGTGGAGGCACGCGTGCTCGATGCACAACAGACGGCCGCGCTCGAACCCGGGGTGCGCATGCAGGTCGCCGGCTCGGTGTATTTCCCGATCGATGCGCATCTGACGCCGCGCCAGCTCGTGCCCGACCTGATCGCGCTGCTGCAGCGCGCGGGCGTCGTCTTTCGCTGGGGCACCGCGATCACCGGCTGGCGCACCGAGGGCGGGCGGATCGCCGCGGTGGCGACCGACCGGGGTGAACTGCAGGCGGATGACTACGTGCTCGCGACCGGCTCGTGGGCGCCGGACACGGTGCGCGGGCTGGGCATCCGCCTGCCGATGCAGCCGGGCAAGGGCTATAGCCTTACGCTGGAGCGGCCCCGTTTCCGGCTCACCAAGTCGCTCATCTTGACCGAGCGCCGCGTGGCGGTGACGCCGATGGGAGAACGGTTGCGCTTCGGCGGCACGATGGAGCTCAGCGGTCACGACGGCCGCGTGCGACCCGAGCGGCTCGAGCAGATCGTCGCGGCGGCGCAGGCGTATTTCCCGGATTTCACCGCGGCGGATTTCGCGGGCGTCCAACCGTGGTTCGGCTACCGGCCGGTTTCGCCCGACGGGTTGCCGTATGTGGGGCGCTTCGCGCGGCATCCCAATCTCGTCGCCGCCTGCGGCCACGCCATGCTCGGCGTCACGCTCGCGCCGGTCACCGGCGAACTCGTGGCGGAAATCCTCACCGGCCGCGCGCCGAGCATCGATCTCACGCTGCTCAACCCCGATCGCTTCGCATGAACTGGAAAGGTGTCCTGCCCGCCATCACGACGAATCTGAAGGCCGACCTGTCGGTCGATCACGGGGCCTTGGCGGCGCATGGTCGGTGGATGATCGACAGCGGCTGCACCGGCCTCGTGTGCTGCGGCTCGCTCGGCGAGGCCGCGACGCTGAGCTTCGACGAGAAGATCGCCATCGTGCGCACAGCGGTGGCCGCGGTTGGTGATCGCGCGCCGGTGGTGCTCGGCATTGCTTCGCTCACGACCGCCGAGGCGGTGGCGCTGGCGCGCGCCGCCGAGGCTGCCGGAGCCCAGGGCCTGATGGTGCTGCCGCCGTATGTCTATGCGAGCGACTGGCGGGAGATGAAGGCGCACGTCGCCGCGGTCATCGCCGCGACGCCGCTCTCGTGCCTGCTCTACAACAACCCGCCGGCCTACCGGACGGACTTCCTGCCCGAGCAAATTGCGGAGCTGGCGGCGGAGCACGCGAACCTGCACGCCGTGAAGGAATCGAGCGGCGACGTGCGCCGCGTGACAGCAATCCGTGCGCTCTGCGGACGCCGGCTCGACGTGCTCGTCGGCATGGACGACGCAATCGTCGAGGGTATCTATGCTGGAGCCGTCGGTTGGATCGCGGGGCTGGTGAACGCGTTTCCCGTGGAGAGCGTGGCTTTGTTCGACCACGCGAGCCGTGGCGACAAGGTTCGCGCGATGGCGCTCTACGCGTGGTTCCTGCCGTTGCTGCGACTCGATACCGTGCCGAAGTTCGTGCAGCTCATCAAATGGGTGCAGGCCGAGGTCGGGCGCGGCACGCCGCACGTGCGTCCGCCGCGCCTGGAGCTGACCGGCGCCGACCTGGAGCACGCTCGGGCGGTGCTGGAGCAGGCGTTGCAGGAAAGGCCCCAGCTTTGAGTCACCGCGAAAGACAGGAAAAGAAGTGCGGCAGCGGGTGGCGGCGAGCGCGGAGCGAGCCGTCGTCGTCGGGACGGGTCGCTGGCGCTCCCCGCTACTGGGTGGCGCGGGTTGCGGCGCTTCCCGCTACCGGGCGGGACGCTGGCGCTGCCCGCTACGGGGCGAAGATTCTCGTGTCTTGCGGGTATTTCGTCGTTAACCCCCATCATCCACCTCCATGAAACCTGACGGCGGCAATCTCATCGGTTTTGGCTCGAGCGGTCCCGGCGGGGACGTCTTCAAGGCGATCAATCCCGCGACGGGCGAACGCCTCGAGCCCGGCTTCGCGTCGGCGGACGCCGATGATGTCGGTCGCGCCGTGCAGCTCGGCGTGGAGGCGGCGCCGGCGTGGGCCAAGCTCCCGGGCGCGCAGCGGAACGCCTTCCTGCGCCGCATCGCGGACAGTCTCGAAGCCAAATGCGCCGACCTCGTGGCACGTGCCCGGCTCGAGACCGGGCTGCCCGAGGCGCGGCTCAAGGGCGAGGTGGCGCGCACGGCCGGGCAGCTGCGGCTTTACGGCGAGGCGGCGGAGCGGGGCGACTGGCTCGACGTGCGCATCGAGACCGCGCAGGCCGACCGCTCGCCGCTGCCCAAACCGGATCATCGCTCGATGCTGCGCCCGCTGGGGCCGGTCGTCGTGTTTGGCTCGAGCAATTTCCCTTTCGCCTACTCGGTGGCGGGTGGCGACACGGCTTCGGCTTTCGCGGCGGGATGTCCCGTGATCGTGAAGGCGCATCCGGCGCATCCCGGCACGAGCGAATTGGTCGGGCGGCTGGTCCTGCATGCGGTGCGCGACTGCGGTCTGCCCGAGGGCACGTTCTCGCTGCTGTTCGATGCGGGCTTCAGTGTCGGCCAGGCGTTGGTGCGGCATCCGGGCGTGAAGGCGGTGGGATTCACGGGCTCGCTGCCGGGCGGGCGCGCACTGGCCGATCTCGCGGCGGCGCGGCCCGAGCCGATCCCGGTTTACGCAGAGATGGGCAGCATCAATCCGGTCTTCCTGCTGCCCGGCGCGGTGGAGGAGCGCACGCCGGCGCTGATCGAGGGACTCTACACGTCCTCGCTCGCCGGGGTGGGGCAGTTCTGCACGAATCCCGGCGTCATCGTGCTTCAGCGCACGCCGGCGGCGGAGCGTCTCGTGCGCGAACTCGCCGCCCGGCTCGCGGCGACGATCGAAGGGGTGATGCTGACGCCGGGCATCCGCAACGCCTTCGTCGCCCGCACGACGGCGCGCGCGGAACAGACCGGGGTGCGCGTGATCGCGCGCGGCAACGCCACGTCGCATTGCTCGGCCGCGCCGGTGTGGTTCGAGACGGAGGCGCGTTTCTTCGTGGGCAACCACGCGTTGTCGGAAGAAATTTTCGGACCGAGCTCGCTTGTGGTCTGGTGCAATGACCGGGCGGAGATGCTACAGGTGGCGCGGTCGCTCGAAGGTTCGCTCACCGCCACGTTGCACGCGGGCGCCGCCGAGGCGCCGCAGCAGGGCGAGCTGATCGAACTCCTCGCGGCGAAGGCCGGGCGCGTGATCCTCAACGGTTACCCGACAGGTCTCGAGGTGAGCCACGCGATCGTGCACGCAGGACCGTATCCGGCGACGAGCGACGGCGGGCGCAGCACATCGGTCGGCACGCGGGCGCTCAACCGCTGGGCGCGGCTCGTGTGCTATCAGAATTTCGCCGACGAGTTGCTGCCGCTAGAATTGCAGAACGCCAATCCGCTGGGGTTGCGCAGGCTGGTGAACGGCGAGTGGACGAACGGGACGGTGCAGTAGTTCGCGCGCTTGCTTTTTCGACACAGAGGAAAGGCGGAGGGACACAGAGGGCACGGAGGAAAACTCCGTGTTCCCGGATTGGGCGCTCTGTAGTTTCGGTGAAGAAGAGCAGACGTCCGCTTCAGGACGACGCCAGTTTCACCGCGGCGTGCCGGAGGGCGCGGCCGTAGGCGGTCAGGCCGGGGTCGTCGGTCGTGTCGATCAGGGTTTCGAGCGCGAGCGAGAGGGCTGCGGCGTGCTGGCCTTGGGCGTGCAGCGTGAGCGCGAGGAAGACATCGAACTCGCGGTTGTCGGGGAACTGGAGCTTGCCCGTGCGCAGGACCTCGGCGGAGCGCTCGAGCTGGCCGAGCTGGCGCAGGGTCGAGCCGAGGCCGATGAGGGCGTTGGAGAGCTCGTTGGGCGGCAGGCCGAGCGCGACGGCCTTTTCGTAGGCGGCGAGCGCCGGCTCGAGGCGGCCGAGCGTGTCGCAGGTCCACGCGATCTGGTAGGCGATCTCGGCGACGTGCGGGTGGCGCGCGTCGAGGTCCTGCAGGCGCGGGAGGAGCTGGTTGAACTGCCCGTGCGCGCGGGCGCCGACGATGGCGTCGAGTTCGTCCTTCCAGGCGGGGAGTTCGGGGGTCGCTTCGCTCATGAGCGGTCAGGGGTCGGCCGGCAGCGCTCAGCTTTCCCAGCGACCGGCCCGGGGGCTGATCGCTGAGAGCTGAAAGCCGGCGGCTCAGGCCTTCGGCGCGGCGGGCGCGGGCGCTTTTTTCTCCGGGAGCGCGCGGGTGGTGATCTCGTGTTTGAAGCGCTGGACGAGGTCGGCGATCTTGTGGACGCCTTCGTCGCCCTTGGCGCGGGAGCGCACGGAGGCGCTCATGGCCTCGGCTTCCTTTTGCCCAAGGACGAGCACGTAGGGCACCTTCTCCAACTCGGCGCGGCGGATCTTGGCGCCGAGCTTGTCGGAGTGGGTGTCGAGCACGACGCGGAGGTCGGCGGCTTGGAACTCGGCGAGCACGGTCTTGGCGAAGTCCATCACCTTGTCGGAGATGGGCACGAGGCGGACCTGCTCGGGGGCGAGCCAGAGCGGGAAGTCGCCGGCGAAGTGCTCGATGAGCACGCCGCAGAAACGCTCCATCGAGCCGAAGGGGGCGCGGTGGATCATGACGGGCGTGTGGGCGGTGTTGTCGGCGCCGATGTAGCTGAGGCCGAAGCGCACGGGGAGCACGTAGTCGACCTGCACGGTGCCGAGCTGCCACTCGCGGCCGATGACGTCCTTGATGACGAAGTCGATCTTCGGGCCGTAGAACGCGGCTTCGCCGGGCTCCTCGGTGAAGGGCACGCCGAGCGTCTTGGCGGCTTCGCGGCAGGCGTTCTCGGCGAGGTCCCACTTCTCGGGGTCGCCGGCGAACTTCTTGCCGTCGGGGTCGCGCAGGCCGACGCGCACGCGGTAGTCCTGCATGCCGAGCGTGGTGAGCACGGTCTTCACGAGCGAGAGGCAGCCGAGGACTTCCTGCGCGACCTGCTCGGGCGTGCAGAAGAGGTGGGCGTCGTCCTGGGTGAAGCCGCGGACGCGGGTCATGCCGTTGAGCTCGCCGGATTGTTCCCAGCGGTAAACGGTGCCGAACTCCGCGAGGCGCACGGGCAGGTCGCGGTAGCTGTGCGGCTGCGAGGCGAAGATCTTGATGTGGTGCGGGCAGTTCATCGGCTTCAGGAGGAAGCCGTCGATGAGCTGGTCGTCGGGGAGGACGCGATCCTTGGCGATGGTTTCCTTGCCGGTGCGGGCGTTGAGGTCGGCGGCGAACTTCTGGGAGACGGCCTCGATGCGGTTCGACATCTCGGCGCAGGAGCAGCCGGAGGCGACGAGCTGGTCGAGGAAGTCGCGCTCCACGATGGGCGGGAACTGCGATTCCTTGTAGTAGGGGAAGTGGCCGGAGGTCTTGTAGAGCGAGAGCCGGCCGATGTGCGGCGTGAAGACCTGGTTGTAGCCCTGCTTGCGGAGCTCGGTGGAGATGAAGTTCTGCAACTCCTGCCGCACGATGGAGCCGGCGGGAGTCCAGAGGATCAGGCCCTGGCCGACGTCTTCGTCGATGTGGAAAAGTTGGAGATCCTTGCCGAGCTTGCGGTGGTCGCGGAGCTTGGCCTGCTCCTGCTGCGTGAGGTAGGCGGCGAGTTCGTCCTTCGAGGCGAAGGCGGTGCCGTAGATGCGCTGGAGCTGCTTGTTGCGCTCGTCGCCGCGGTGGTAGGCGCCGGCGATGGAGAGGAGCTTGAAGGCCTTGATCTGCTTCGTGTAGCGGACGTGGGTGCCGGCGCAGAGGTCCATGAACTCGCCGTTCTGGTAGAACGAGATGGCCTCGCCCTCGGGGATGTCGGCGAGGCGGCCGAGTTTGTAGCGCTCCTGGCCGCGCGAGCGGATGATCTGCTCGGCCTCGGCGCGCGGGACCTCCTTGCGGATGAAGGGCTGGTTCTCGTCGATGATCTTCTTCATCTCCTCCTCGAGCTTGGCGAGGTCCTCGGCCGTGAGTTTGTGGTCGAGGTCGATGTCGTAGTAGAAGCCGTTGTCGGTCGGAGGGCCGATATCGAGCTTGGCATCCGGGAACAGACGCAGGACGGCGGTGGCCAGCACGTGCGACGACGAGTGGCGGATTTCCTCGAGGGGAGTCATGGACATGGTGAGCGTTGGTTGTGGTCCTCCTTACGATTGGAGGGCCGGAACGAAAAACACCGCCGGGAAACGCGCCGCATGTCAACGCGCGGAATTTGGGCTTTGCGCCCTAGGCTATTTTCCGGTGCCAGTGCGTCGTGCCCGAAATCCGTCCCATCGCCGTGTTGCGCACGCCGTTCGCCGAGAAATTCGGCGTGCCGCGCCAATCCGGCCTCGTGCCGGCGGCCGAGGGCCGGGTGGAATTTTTGCCGGAGTTCGCCGCACCGGAGTTCGTGCGCGGGCTCGAGAATTTTTCGCACGTGTGGCTCATCACGGGCTTCCACTGCAACCCGGCGTGGGACGGCTCGGCGACGGTGCGTCCGCCGCGGCTCGGCGGCAACGAGCGGGTCGGCGTCTTCGCCTCGCGCTCCCCGGCGCGGCCGAACGGCCTCGGGCTCTCGCTGGTCGAACTCCGCGCGATCGAGGTCGGGGCGCTGCGGGTCGCGGGCATCGATGCGGTGGATGGCACGCCGGTCTACGACGTGAAGCCGTATCTGCCGTGGTGCGAGGCGAAGCCCGAGGCGCGTTCCGATTGGGCTCGGGAGGCGCCGGCGATGCGCACGGCGCACGACGTCGTGATCCCGCCGGAGATTGCGACGCGATTGCCGGAAGGCGTGGCGACGCTCGTGCGGCAGTTGCTGGCGCTGGATTTGCAGCCGGCGTATCACGCGGCCGACGCGGATCGGGTGTATGGCATGACGGTCGCGGATTGGAACATCCGCTGGCGCAGCACCGCCGGCCGGATCGAGGTGGTGGAGGCGCGACCGAAAGGCTGATTCGCGCGGCGCTCCGCGGCGGCGCACGGCGGGGCGGGGGCGAGAGCGCCACGCAGCGCGACGTGCAGGGCGCAGCGTGCGATCGCTTACTTTTTCAGTGGTTCGAGGCTGTAGCCGTCCTTGCGGTCGAGCCCTTCGAAAGGCTCAGGGCTTCGGCGCGTCGCGGTCATCATCTGCGGGGCGGCTATTTCTTGAGCGGTTCCAGTTTGTAGGAATCCTTAGCGTCCAGCATCGACCAGCCGACGGCGGTGAGTTCCTTGCGGAGCGCGTCGGCCGCGGCGAAGTCCTTGGCGACCTTGGCGGCCCAGCGCTTTGCGGCGAGGGCCTTCACCTCGTCGGGGGCGTCGGCCTTGGGGGCGGCGTTGGCGGCGGCAAGTTGGGTGGCTTCGAGGCCGAGCACGCCGAGGATCTGGTCGAGCGTGGCGACGTCGGCGTTGGTCGGGCCGCCGCCGATGCCGCAGCTGATCTCGTGGCCGAGCTTGAAGAGCGCACCGAGCGCGCCGGGCGTGTTGAGATCGTCGCGCAGCAGGTCGAGGACTTCGGTGAGGCGGCTGGGCGTGCCGTTGCCGGCGACGCGGTATTTCGGATCGTGGAAGACGGTGACGATGACCTGGAGCTTCTTCAGCGCGCTCTCGGCGGCGTGGAGCGACTCGAGGGTGAAGTTGAGCTGCTTGCGCGGGTGGCCAGCGAGGAGGGCGTAGCGGATGGCGAGCGGCGAGTGGCCCTGCGCGATGAGGTCGCGCACGGTGTAGTAGTTGCCCTTGGACTTCGACATCGTGGTGCCGTTCACGAGCAGGTGCTCGCTGTGATACCAGTGGCGGGAGAAAGTCGTGCCGTTGCAGCACTGACTCTGGGCGATCTCGTTCTCGTGGTGCGGGAACAGCAAATCGATGCCGCCGCTGTGGAGGTCGATGGTGTCGCCGAGGATCGCCTTGCTCATGGCGCTGCACTCGATGTGCCAGCCGGGCCGGCCGGCGGCGGCGCCGTCGGGACCGGCCCAGGAGACGAGGCCGTCCTCCTCGGGCTTGTAGGCCTTCCAGAGCGCAAAGTCGGAGACGGAGTCCTTGTGGTCGGCGTCGGCGACGGTGTTGGTGACCTTGAGTTCGCGTTCCTTGATGCGCGAGAGGCCGCCGTAGCCCGGGAAGGAGGCGATCTTGAAATAGACCGAGCCGTCGGCGGCGCGGTAGGCGCAGCCCTTCTGCATGAGCACCTCGATCATGTTCACCTGCTCCTTGATGTAGCCGGTGGCGGTGGGCTCGGCATGCGGGGGGAGGAGGTTGAGGGCGCGGCAATCCTCGTGGAAAATCTGCGTCCAGTGCCGGGTGATGTCGGCGAGCGGGCGTTGCTCCTTCTTGGCCTGGCCGATGGTGCGGTCGTCGACGTCGGTGAGGTTGCGGACGTGCTTCACCTTGTCCGGGCCGTATTCGAGCTCGAGCAGGCGGCGGAGGACGTCGTTGACGGTGAAGGTGCGGAAATTGCCGATGTGCGCCGGCGCATAGACCGTCGGGCCGCAGTTGTAGAACGTGAAGAAGTCCTGCGGGTTCGCGGGATCGGGACGGCGAAGTTCCTGCGGGCTGCGGGTGAGGGAATCGAAGAGACGGATGGCCATGGGGCGAAAGGTAAGTTGAAAAACGGAAAACCGCCGCGATGGCAAACGCGACCTTGCCGGTCACGTCAAGGCCCCGAACCCGCGGGACGCAGCGCTCGCGAATCTGTGCTTGCCGGCGGTCCGGCCGGCTGTGTTTCCCGGTCAAAATCCGCGGTGCGAAGGGCAAAATTTCCATAGCCGGGACGGGGTGGAGCGGCTACCGTGATGGCTCCATGCCCAAGGACTCCCCGCTCGAACTCACCCGCCGCCCGCGCCGCCTGCGTCGCTTTGCCAGCCGCCGCGCGATGGTGGAGGAAACCGTGTTGCGCCCGGCCGACCTGATCGCGCCGCTCTTCGTCGTCGACGGCACGCCGGCGCCCGAGGAGATCGGCTCCATGCCGGGCGTCTTCCGTCTCAGCATCCCGGACCTCGTCAAGGAGTGCCAGGAACTGCACGCGCTCGGCATCCCGGCCGTGGCGCTTTTCCCCAAGCTCGATCCGAAGCTGAAGGACGAGAACGGCACCCAGGCGCTCAACCGCGAGACGCTCGTGCTGCGCGCCGTCCGCGCCGTGAAGGCTGCGGTGCCGGAGCTGTCGATTGTCACGGACGTGGCCCTCGACCCCTACACGACGCATGGCCACGACGGCGTGCTCAACGCGGAGAAGGACAACGTCGACAACGACCGCACGGTCGCGATCCTCGCCCAGATGGCCGTGTTGCAGGCCGAGGCAGGCGTGGATTTCGTCGCCCCGTCCGACATGATGGACGGACGCGTCGGTGCGATCCGCCGGGCGCTCGATGCCGCCGGTTACACGGACACGGGCATCATCGCCTATTCGGCGAAATACAATTCGGCTTACTACGGCCCGTTCCGCGATGCCGTCGGCAGCGCGCAGGCGGCCGGCACGCGCCTGCTCAGCAAGGCGACCTACCAGATGAACCCCGCCAACCGCCGTGAGGCGATCGAGGAGGTGTTGCTGGACGTCGCGGAGGGGGCGGACGTCGTCATGGTGAAGCCTGCCGGTGCCTACCTCGACATCATCCGCGAGGTGCGCGACGCCGTGCGCGTGCCCGTGGCGGCCTATCAGGTGTCGGGCGAGTATTCGCAGATCCAGGCTGCGGCTCGGCTCGGCTGGCTCGACCTCGTGCGCACGCGCGGCGAGTCGTTGCTCGCCATCAAGCGCGCCGGGGCCGACATCATCCTGACGTATTTCGCCAAGGAATTCGCCAAGGCCTACAAGGGCTGAGCGGCGCAACCGCAGATTTCAGCAAGGCGCTGGCGTCGCTGCCGGCGCCTTTTTTTGCGCGTGCCGCTCGGGATTCGGAGCCATGTCGCCGTTGGGACAGCGGCGACCACTTGGGACAGCGGCTAACACCTTGGACGGGGATGGCGGCGCCGGTAGGGCGA
>JAMPXH010000060.1 GCA_023701285.1 Candidatus Didemnitutus sp. | reverse complement strand
CTGCGCCGGCGGCCAACCCGAACACGTCGCCCCGGTCGAATGATGCCCGCGCGCCCGCGCCTCCGGCCGCGCGCCCTCACCCACTCCGCCCTTCCCGCTCCTTCCGCCTCCGCCACCATGCCCGACATTCTCTGGATCAAAAAAGGCCGCGTCATCGATCCCGCCGCGAAGCGCGACGAGATCGGCGACGTCTTCGCCGTCGATGGCCAGTTCGTGCCCCGCCTCACGAACGTGCAGAAGAAACAGGCCCGCGTCATCGACGCCAAGGGCCTCGTCGTGTGCCCCGGCCTCGTCGACATCCATGTCCATTTCCGCGAGCCCGGCCAGACGCACAAGGAGAACATCCTCACCGGCTCCCGCGCCGCCGCCGCCGGCGGTTTCACGACCGTCGTGTGCATGCCCAACACCTCGCCGCCGATCGATAACGCCGGCACGCTCCAGTTGGTCAAAGGCGCCGCGGCCAGGGCCGCCGTGCGCGTCTACCCGACGGCCTGCATCACCACCGGCATGCAGGGCAAACAACTCGCCCCTCACGGCACGCTCAAGGCCAATGGCGCCGTCGCGCTGACCGACGACGGCCTCTGCATCCAGTCCAACGAGCTCATGCGCCGCGCCGTCGAATACGCCAAGATGTTCGACCTCACCGTGCTCGACCACTGTCAGGACGACTCGCTCACCGAGAAAGCCGCGATGAACGAAGGCGCCGTTTCCACGCGCCTCGGCCTCAAGGGCTGGCCGCACGCCGCCGAGGACATCATCGTCGCGCGCAACATCATCCTCTCCCACTACACCGGTGCGCACATCCACATGCAGCACATCAGCTCCGCGATGTCCGTGGAACTGATCCGCCGCGCGAAAAAGGACGGCATCCGCATCACCGCCGAGGCCACGCCGCACCATATCGCATTCACCGAGGACGCGCTCGCGACCTACGACACCCATTTCAAGATGAACCCGCCGCTCCGCACCGAGGCGGACCGCCGCGCCATCATCGCCGGCCTGCGCGACGGCACGCTCGACTGCATCGGCACCGACCACGCGCCGCACTCGCCCGACGAGAAGGACCGCGAGTTTGACTACGCGCCCAACGGCATCCTCGGCCTCGAGACCGCGCTGCCCGTCTGCCTGCAGGTGCTCGTCGGCGAGAATCGTTTCAAGCTCCCCGCCGTCATCGACCTCCTCACGCGCCGCGCCGCCGACGTGCTCAAGCTTCCCGCCGGCACCCTCGCCGACGGCGCCGCCGCCGACGTGTGCCTCTTCGATCCGCTGGAGAATTGGACCTACGACGCCACCAAGGGACAGTCCAAGAGCCGCAATTCGCCCTGGCATGGACACCGCCTCACCGGCCGCGTCCGCCGGACGATCGTGGGCGGACGCACGGTGTTCGCCGACGGCGCCATCGTGGAATGAACCCGCGTCCAGCGCCCGGTCGCACCTCGGCCCGGCGCAGTGGAAAGTTCGGTTCGACACCCGGGCGGCGGATGACTGGACTCCCCGCCGTCACCTCTCCGCGCCGATGAAACTCCGCTCCCTGTTCGCCGGGCTCGCCCTGTGCTTCCTGCTCGTCACCGCCTGGGCCGTCGACCCGCAGATTTATTTTTCGCGCAAGGACCCGGTCGCCAAGGTCCTCGTGCGCGAGATCAACGCCGCGCAGAAGAGCATCCACGTGCTGATGTATTCGATCACGGACAAGGAACTCGGCGATGCGCTTATCGCGGCTTCCCAGCGCGGCGTCGACGTGCGCATCGTGCTCGACCGCACGCAGAGTTTCGAACGCAACTCGATCGCCAACACGCTGAAGGAGCAACTCGGCCCCGAGCGCGTCGTGTTCCGCACCGGCAAGGGCCGCGGCGTCATGCACCAGAAGCTCGCCGTTTACGACGGCCTCACGGTCACGCTCGGCAGCTACAACTGGACGAACAACGCCAAGGCCAACAACTGGGAGAACCTGCTCGTGCTGCGCGACGCCCGCGTGGCGGAGGAGTCGTTGCAGGAATTCCGCCGCGTCTGGCTCTCGCCGGAGCCCAAGGCCCCGGCCCCGAAGGCGCCCGCGACCAAGCCGGCCGACACCGGCAAGAAGACCCCGGCGCGCTGAGCCCGCTTCCGGGCTTCACACGCGCGGCGTTTCCGGTTGAGTCGTCCGAATGCCTCTCAGCGCGTCCCAACTCGTCATCGTCGCCCTCGAGATCCTGCTTCTCGCCGGCGGCGGACTGGCGTTGGCCCGCCTCCTCGGCCGGCCGGAGCAACGCGCGCGCGTCTTCGGCACCAACCGGCTGACGCACTGGTCCATCAGCGGCCCGGAAGTCACGCTGCTCGTGGTGCTGTTCTTCCTCCTCGGCATGGTCGGCCAGGGCATGGTCCTGCATTTTTTCGGCGCGGCCGTGAAGGCCTCGCCGGACCGCAGCGGCCTCGAGGTGGCGCTTTACGGGTTCGGCTTCCACGGCGTGGCGCTGCTCGCGTGGCCGTTTTTTCATCTCGTCCGCCGCCAGCTGCACACCGAATACGGCGGCGAGCCGCCGCCCCCGCCCGTGACGCACCGGCTCGGGCTGGGCAAACTGGCCGCCCACGGCTGCGTGACGCTCGCGCTCGCCCTGCCGGTGCTCACGCTGGCCAGTTTTCTTTGGACCAGCCTGCTGCGCGCCGTCGGGCTGCCCGACGCACCGCAGGACCTGATCGCGATCTTCGACGGCACGCAGAATCCCGCCGTGCTCGTGGCGATGCTGCTCGTCGCCTGCGTGCTGGCGCCGCTGAACGAGGAGCTGATCTTCCGCGGCGTGATCTACCGCTTCTGCCGCCAGCGCTTCGGCCGCGGCCTGGCCCTCGGCGTGAGCGGCGTGCTATTCGGCGCCTTGCATCAGAACTGGGCCGGCTTCGTGCCGCTTGCGCTGCTCGGCGTCGCGCTCGCGCTCGCCTACGAGCGCACCGGCGACCTGCGCGTGCCGGTGCTCGCCCACGCGCTGTTCAACGTGAACACGGTCCTCGTCGTCCTGTCGGGCCTGCCGGGCACATGAAGCTCTTCACTGCCCAGCGCCGCCATTCCGTCCTCGCCTTCGGCGAGCAGCGCCTGATCGTCGCCATCCGCGGTTGGCTCGGCGACGCCTCGCCGCGCTCCCCTTTCGGCATCGGTGACGACTGCGCCGTCGTGCCCTCGAGCGGTCGACCGATGCTGATCACGACCGACCCCGTGATCCACGGACAGCATTTCGACGACACCGTGCCAGCGCGCGCTGTGGGTGCCAAATTGCTCAAGCGCAACCTCAGCGACATCGCCGCGATGGGCGGGCGGCCGGTCGCCGCCGTGCTTTCGCTCGCGCTCGCCCCCGAGACGGACGCGCGCTGGTTGCGCGATTTCTACCGCGGGCTGGCCGCGGCTGCGCGCACCTTCCGCGTCCGGATCGTCGGTGGCGACATCACGCAGGGGCCGCGCGGATTCTTCGGTGCCTTCCTCACGCTGCACGGCGAGGCCGCAGGTTCCCGCGCGGTCACGCGCAGTGGCGCCCGTGCGGGTGACGCGCTCTACGTGACCGGCGCGCTGGGCGGCTCGCTGCTCGGTCATCACTACAAGTTCACCCCACGCCTCACCGAAGGCGCTTGGCTCGCCCGGCGCACCGAAGTGCGCGCGATGATGGACCTGAGTGACGGCCTCGCAAAAGACCTCGGCTCGCTCACACCGCGCGGACTCGCGCCCGCGCTGTGCGGTCCGGCGGTGCCGGTCAGCCGCGCCGCCCGGCGCCGCGCGACGCAAACGGGAACCGCGCCGCTGGCGCATGCACTCGGTGACGGCGAGGATTATGAACTGCTGATCGTCGTCGCTCGCGATGCGGATCGAGCGGCGTTCGAGCGCGCGTGGCGAACACGTTTCCCGAGTGTGCCGCTCAGTCACATCGGCGGTTTCGTGCGCGCCGCCGATCGCGCCGCGCTCGCGGGTGCCATCAACCTCAGAGATTACAACGGCTATGAGCATCTCCGCTAGACTCCGCGCCGGCGTGACGACCACCTCGGCTGCGGAAACCCGCGCGCTGGCGGCGGAGTTCGCCGCCACGTTGCCGCGCGACACCACGCTCGCCCTGCACGGCGACATGGGCGTGGGCAAGACGACCTTCGTGCAAGGTTTCGCGGAGGGGCTCGGCGTGCACGAACACGTGACCAGCCCGACCTTCGCCATCTACTCCGTCTACCGCGGTGCAGGCCGCACGCTCGTGCACCTCGACGCCTATCGCCTCGAGAACGAGCACCAGATCGAGGCGCTGTTGCTCGACGAATTTCTCGTGAGCCCTTGGGTGCTCGCCGTCGAATGGCCGGAGAAGATCGCGCCGTGGCTGCCTTCGGACACGCAGCACCTCACGCTTTCCATCGAGGATGGCGACCGGCACCGGCTCCGGCTGCATTAAGGCCGCAAGCCGCGACTGCAGCGGAGTTTTGCTTCTTAACGATTTCGCCGGCACGCCGGCCGAAAATGGTGCTCAGGGGGGGACTCGAACCCCCACGCCTTACGGCACACGCCCCTCAAACGTGTGTGTCTACCAATTCCACCACCTGAGCATCTGCAAAAGAAGGAAGGGCGAATTAGGTAAATCGCACGCGCCTTGTAAAGCCCTGAAATGCGCTTGCGTTGAACTTTCCGCGTGGGACACTCCCGCCCACTTCGCGCGCCGACCTAAGCCCGCGGAACACCAAGCACCTCAACAGACTCATACCGGGTAACCACACCCGTTTACCGCCCGTTCATGGACGACCCAAAGCCCGCCAACGAGAGCAACGATCCTGGTCTGAACAAAATCGACCTGACTCAGTTGCAAGATTTCACCTTCGGCACCCAGTGGACCGCGGTCAAGCCCGTCGGCCCCGGCGGCCGACGCGACCGCGACTTCGATCGCGGCGAACGGCGCGAGCGGCGGGATGACGGAGGCAACCGCGGCGGAGCCGGCGCTCCGCGCGATCGTCGCGGCTTCCGCAAGCCGGCTGGCGCCCCTGGGGCTCCCGGCGAGGCGGCCGGCGCTCCGCAAGGCGAGCGTCCCTATGGCGGCGGTGGCGGTGGCGCCCCGCGCGGCGACGGTTTCCGCGGCGGTCCGCGCCGCGATTTCCGCAGCGGCCCCGGCGGCGGCGGTGGCGAGCGACGCGATTTCCGCGGCGGTGAGCGCCGTGACTTTGGCGGCGAACGCGGCTCCCCGATGGAGCGCGGCCCCTACATCAGCCCGTATTTCACCTCGACCTGCTATCCCGAGGACGTCGGTTTCGCCGCCATGGTGAAGGCCGTGCGCGCCTCCTGCCGCACCTTCCAGCTGTTCGAGATCACCAAGGCCGTCCTCGAGAAGAACGACCGCTTCGTCATCGTGATCCAACGCAAGGCGCCGGAACGCGGCGCCGCTCCGGCCGAAGGCGAGACGCCTTCCGCCCCCGCGGCGAAGCCCGGCCCGCTCTACATGTCGATGCCGGATCACCTGCCCTTCGACACCGAGGAGGCCGCGGTCCAGCATGTGCTGAAGAATCACCTCGCGAATTTCTTCGACACGCAGGACGTCGAAATCGAGGCCCCGAAGGGCAACTTCCCGATCATCAACAAATGCAGCATCACCGGCGAATTGCTCGGGCCGCCGAACTACCACAAGTATCAGCAGCTGATCCAGCAGCACCATGCGACCAAGCTCGGCCGCATGCCGTTCGAGAAATTCCGCGACGCCATCATCTCCGTGCGCGAGCCGGAAGTTGTCCAGCAGTGGCAGGACAAGATGAAGAAGGCCACGCGCTACACTTGGAAGACTCCCGCGCCGAAGGCCGTGGCTCCCGCCGCCGCCAGCACCGAAGCGGCTCCGGAAACGCCCGCCGCCGAGACCGCTCCGGTCGAAGCGACGCCTGCTCCCGAGGTCGCGCCCGTCGCCGAGGCTCCTGCCGCCCCGAGCTTTGACAGCATCGAGGAGGCGCGCGCCTACCTGCTGACCAACGCCAAGGAAAAGGTTGTCCGCGCGGTCGAGAACGTCCGCTTCCACGGCAAGCTCATCGAGAAACTGCCCCCCGGCGAGATCAAGCGGGCCGTCGAAGGCCACGTGGAGCGCCAGCGCCGCTTCCCGCTCGACACCGCCAACGCGCTCCGCGGCCGTCTGCGCCGCGAAGGCTTCACCATCTTCAAGAAGGGTTCGCGCGGCGTCTCCTACGTCTGCGCCGTGAAGCGCCGCTTCCGCGTCCCCGGCCAGGTGTTCTCCGAGACGATCTCCGCCCTCATCGACTTCATCGAAAAGAACCCGATGATGCACGTGAAGGACCTGCCGCAAAAGTTCCTCGGCATCGAAGTCGCCGCTGCCGCACCGGCCGCCCCCGCGACGCCCGCCGCCGAAGGCGCCGAGCCGGTCCCCGCTCCCGTCACGCCGACCATCACCCTCTCGCCCGAAGACGCCGAGAAGCTGCGCAAGATGAACAACGACCTGCGCTGGCTCGTGATGGAGGGCTACGTCACGGAATTCTCCGACGGCAAGCTCTTCGCCCCGCCGCCGATGGTCCCGCAGGCGGGCAAGAAGGCCGACGAGCACGGCGAGGAACACGATCCCGTGGACTTCCCCGAGGCACCGGTCGAGACCGTGAGCAAGCCGGCCGAAGCGACCGAGACCGCCTCCGAAGCGCCCGCCGCTCCGGCCGAGGTTCCGGCCGAGTCAGCTGCCACGCCGGAACAGCCGGCCGCCGAGGCGCCGGCCCCGGAAGCGCCGCCGACCGGGCCCAAGCCTGAAACCCAGGCCTGAGTTTCCTCTCTCTCCAGCCCGCTCCTCACCGAGCGGGCTTTTTTCTGCCCGGCGCCTCCCGGCGCTGACGCGCCGCGCATTTGACCCGCGGCCATTTTGCGCGATGCTATCCGCCCAGCCATGCCGACCCACCCCATCGCCCAAGCTCTGCTCGATTCCTACGCCCGCGATGGCGGCATCAACCACCTCGACGGCCCGAACCTGCCCTCGCAGGATTCCGTCGCGCAACTCGCCCGCGAGTTCATGCACGTGCTTTTCCCCGGCTACTTCGAAGCCCGCGGATTGAAACAACAGGACGTGCCGCGCTGGCTGGACGAAACCCTCGCCCAGATCCAACGCAGCCTCCGCGCCGAGATCGAGAAGAGCCTCCGTTACGCCGCGCTGCCGGACGCCGCGGTGCTCGCCGAGCAGCACACCACCAACCTCCTCTCCGCCTTGCCGGAAATCCGCCGCATCGTGCAGACCGACGTGCAGGCGGCCTACTCGGGCGACCCTGCCGCCCGCAACATCGAGGAGATCATCCTCGCCTATCCGGGCGTGCTCGTCGTCTCGCTCCAGCGCATCGCCCACGTGCTTTACCGGCAGGGAGTCCCGCTGCTGCCGCGCATGCTCACCGAATACGCGCACGAGCGCACCGGCGTCGACATCCACCCGGGCGCACAGATCGGCACGCATTTCTTCATCGACCACGGCACCGGCGTCGTCATCGGCGAGACCGCGCGCATCGGCAACCACGTGAAGATCTACCAAGGTGTGACCTTGGGGGCGAAATCCTTCGAGACCGACGCCAACGGCCTGCCCGTGAAAGGCGTGAAACGCCACCCCGACATCGAGGACCACGTCACGATCTTCGCCCATGCCACCATCCTCGGCGGCGGCACGCGCATCGGCGCGCACTCGGTCGTCGGCGCCAACGTGTGGCTGCTCGAGTCGATGCCGGCGAACAGCATCGCCTATTACCGCGACACCGACCTCGTCGTGCGTCCCCGCCAGCGCAAGGAAGCCGTCATCGCCACGGCCGAGGAATTCGACTGGAGCATCTGAGCGTGCGTCGTCCGCCGGCCGGCACGCCCCCGGGAGGACGGTCCTCCCGAAGGCGGCAGCGGTCGCTCAGTGATGCGCGTGATTGCCCGCCGTGCCGGCGGCGCGCGCCTTCTGGTATTCGTCGACCAGTTTTCTCTCCTGATCGGGCGGCATCTCCTCGTAGTGGCTGAATTTCTCGGCGTGCATGCCCCTCCCGCCCGTCAGCGAGCGCAACACCGTGCCATAGTGATGGAGCTGCGCCGCCGGCACCTGCGCCTTCACGATCTGCAGGCGGCCCGCGACGTCCATGCCGAGGATCTTGCCCCGGCGCCCGGAGAGATCGCCGACCACACGGCCGACGAATTCCTCGGGCAACTTGATTTCCAACTCGTGGATGGGCTCCAGCAGGACCGGACGCGCGGCTTGGAAGGCCTCGCGAAACGCGAAGTAGCCCGCGATCTGAAACGCGATGTCCTTCGAGTCCACCGGATGCATCTTGCCGCCGTAGAAGTCGATCTTCACGTCGGTCACGCGGTAGCCCGCGTGGATGCCTTCGCCGGCCGCGCTGCGCAGACCTTTCTCGACCGAAGGCACGAAGACGCGATCCACGTCCTGGCCGACCAGCGATTCGTTGAACTCGACGCCGCTGTCGCGCGGGCCCGGCTCGATGCGCATCCAGACCTCGGCGAACTGCCCGGCACCGCCGGTCTGCTTCTTGTGCCGGTAACGCGCCTCGCCCTTGCCGCGGATCGTCTCGCGGTAGCGGATCTTCGGCGGCTCCAGCGACACGTCGACCTTGTAGCGGCGTTTCAGGCGCTCGAAGAGCACCTCAAGGTGCATCTCGCCCTGGGCCGCGATGATGAACTGGTGGAGTTCGCCGTCGGTGTGATACGTGAACGCGGGATCTTCCTCGTGCAATGCCGCGAGGCCGGCCGCGAGCCGCTCCTCGTCGCCGGGCGCGTTCAGCTTCAGCGCGGCCTGCGTGTAGGGGATCGGGTAAACGACCTTCGGCAGACTGACGACGTGCTTCGGGTCGCACAGCGTGTTGCCGGTGTGCGTGTCCTTGAGCTTCACGGCCGCGCCGATGTCGCCCGCGTGGAGTTTTTCCACGGGTGTGCGGAGCTTGCCGTTCAGGCGGTAGAGCTGCCCCATGCGCTCGGTGATGCGCCGGTCGCTGTTGTAGAGATCCATGCCCGGGTGCACGTCGCCGGAATAGACGCGGAAGAACGACAGATCGCCGCTCTGCGGGTCGGTGAGCGTCTTGAAGACGTAGGCGACATGCTCGGCGCCGCTGAGCGACACGAGGCAGGGGTCGCCGTTGGCGTCCGTGGCGCCGACGGTCTGGCGGTCCTCGGGCGAGGAACCGTATTTGGCGATGAAATCCATCAGGCGCGCGACGCCGACGTTCGTCTCCGCGGACGTGACGATCAACGGGATGAAGACCTGCTTCTGGATGGCCGGATGGATGCCCGTGCGCAGCACCTCCTCGGAGAGGCCGCCCTCGTCGAAAAATTTCTGGAGCAGCGTGTCGTCGCTCTCGGCGACGTGCTCGATCAGTTCCTTGTGCAGGGCGTCGGCCTTTCCCTTCCACTCGCCGGTGGCCGGCTCCTCGGTGTATTTGCCGGACTTGTCCGTCGCGTAGCTCACGATCTCGCTTCGCATGACGTCGAGCACGCGATGGAAGCCCGGACCGGCGTCGACGGGCAGCGAAAGCGGGAAGACGCCCGCGCCGAAGTGCTCGCGCACGTCCGCGAGGATGAGGTCGAAATCGTATTTCTCCTTGTCGAAGCCGTTGACGACGATGATGCGCGGGATGCCGAACTGGCCGGCGTAATCCCACATCATCTCGGTGCCGACCCCGACGCCGTGCCCGGCGTGGATGACGACGACGGCGGAATCAGCCACGCGCAACGCGTGGATGCCCTCGCTGGCGAAGTCGAGGTAGCCGGGGGTGTCGATGAAATTGAAACGCCGCCCCTGCCATTCGCAGTTGAGCGGCGTGCCGTGGATCGAGATGTGCCGCTGTTGTTCACCCACGTGGTAATCCGATACCGTGGTGCCCTGGGCGATGCTGCCCATGCGTTGGATCACGCCACCGCAGAGCAGCATCGATTCAGCGAGCATGGTTTTGCCCGCTGTAGCATGCCCCACGATGGCGAAGTTCCTGATGTCTCCCGGACGCGTGCCATTCATAGGTTGGAGTCTCCGTTTTTATCCGGCCGACCCGCAACGGGCCGCGCCGTTGTATTTGGGGAGCCTCAGGCTAGCCGGAGGCCTCCGAGGGTAAAGCGAGTTCGAGGCGCACTTCTTGGCAAAGAATGCTCATGCCTGCGCCGGGGATGACGCACCTACCCGGCCCGGCCAACCCGCACGTCCGCCGGTCGATGCCGGGGCGCGACGCCGCACCGTCAGTTGGATCCGGAGAGCAGATCGCCCAGCTTCGAATCCGCCAGCTTGAGGAAGAAAGCGCGGGCGTCGGGGCGCGCCAGCGTGCCGCCGATGCTGCCGGCGTCGCGCATGCGGGCGTAGCCGAGTTCGTCCTTGGTCCCGTCGAGCACGCGCAAGCGGGCGAGTTGCTGCTCGATCTTGCCGCGCGCGGCGAGGCTGCAGGTGACGCTGAGCGGCTGTTCGAGCAAGGTCTTCCCCGCCACGTAGGCGATGCTGCCGCGCCCGTGCAGCCGCACCTCGGGCGTGAGCAGGCTCAGCTCCTCGAGACGGAAATTCAGATCGTCGTCGCGGTTCAGCCGAATCACCATCTGGTCGAAGGGCAGTTCGGCCAGCGCTTGGGCGAGTTGATCCACCTGATAGCTTTGCCCGGCGACCTTCTCGGCGGCCTCCTTGACCTTGTTGGAACCGAAGAGCGACCCGAGGGCCGCGCCGAGTTCGACCGCCTTGCTGGCCATGGAGGCCTTCTCCGACGCCCGCCGCAATCCGCGGAACACGCCCTGCCGGCTGGTCAATTGCAGGTTGCCGCGCGTGCGCTCCAGCGTGTGCTCCAAATCGCGTCCGTCGCCCGCGAAGCCGCCGGCGACCGTGAACAGTCCCTCCACGACCGGCGTCGGCTCGCCGCCGAATGCCTTGAGAAAGGCACCCGCATCGAACTCGGTGAGCGAAAAGTTACCCGCCAACGCATACGGCGCCTCACTCGCAGCGAACCGCAGGTCGGCGCGCGCCGCCAGACGCGCGCGCTCGTTGATCTGGCCTTCGATCTTCTGCACGGCGATGCGGCGCGGATCGACGATCACGTAACCGTTGAAACCGGTCATCGCCCAGTCCGCGCCCCGCGTGATCGACTTCAAATCGATCGCCAGTTCGCCCCGCACGCCGCTCCAGAAGGGCTCCACATCCGGACGGGCATCCGCCGGAGTCGGCTCAGGTGTCTTCGGCGTCGGAGTGGCGGCCACTTGCGCAGGTGCGCCGAACAATCCGGCCAACGCGAGCGCGTCCGCGAGTTCCAGGTGTTCGCCGGTGAGTTTGGCATCGAAGAGCAGCCCATCGTCGCGCTCGATCGCTTCGACCAGCATGCGCAGGTCGGAGCGCTTGCCCAAGCGATCCAGCAAGAGCGGCGCCTCGAGGGAAATCCGTCCGTCCGCCGCGCGCACACCGCGAAATCCCAAGTTGGCGACCGGGAGGGACTGGTTGCCTTCGCGCAACACGAGCCCGTTCAAAGTGGCGCGGGCCTCGACCTGCAGCGTCACGTCCGGGTGGTCCGGCGTGGATGCAGCCCGCAGCTCTCCGCTCGCGCGTCCCGCGATCAAGGCCGGCATCGCCGCACCGAGCGGATGCTTGCCCAGCCGCGCCAGATCGATGCTGAAACTCAAGGCTCCGCGAAACCCGCTCGCGGGATTCACCCCGGCTTCGAGTTCGATCGTCGAAAGCGCCGCGCCGGAGGGTTCGCGGAGCGCGGTGCTGCCGAGCCGGAATCTCCAATCCTTCGCGCCGCCGAAATCGAACGTCGGCGCAGCCTCGAAGGTCAACCCCGCCACGGCGCGGTCGGTCCCGCGGAACACGCTGAAATCCGTCACCCGCAGCGGTGCCTCGCTCGCGAGATGCAGGCGCCCTTGGCGGACGACGGCCGCGAACTCCACCGGCGCGAGTTCACCCGCGAGCGGGACATCCGCCGGCAAACCGGCCAGCGCACCGAGCGACACGGCGCCCACACTGACCCGCGCCACCTCCACTTCGTCGGCCGCGGAGCGGACCGCATATCCCGACAACTCGATGGTCAGCGGCTGACTGGTGCGCGCCGCGAGCAAGGTCCGCCCGGATTGGCCTTCCGCCAAGCGGCCGGCGAGCGAACGGATTTCCACCGTTTCCTTTCGCAACACGACGTCCCATTGCGCCCCGCCCTGCACATGCCCGAGCGGCACGATGCCTGACACCAGACGCGGTAGATCGCCCTCGAGTGCGCCTTGCAACCCAAGTCCGGTGGCAGCCCCGCCCCGCGGGAGGAGGGCGGAGAAGCGCCCGTCGAGACGGTCGCCGGCGGGCGTGCGCAGGGTGAAATCGCGTGCCGACACCTGCAACTCAGCGGCCGAGAGCAGGAATTCCGTCCGCACGGTTAGGTCGGTCTGTTCCAAGAGCACGTGCCCACCCTGCGTGATCGTGAGGCCTGCAAGCTTCAGCGGATCTGTTGCCTGCAACATCAGGCGACCGTCTCCGCGGGTGACGAGCAGCCGGCCCGACAGGACCCCGTCCCTCACCTGTCCCCCCGTCAGAAACGGATTCGCCCACGCCAGCGGAAGATGATGGACCTGCAGCGTGGCCACTTCGCCACCTGCTTCGTCATCGAGTTCCACCTGATGCGTGGCGAGGTTGAACGCCAGGGGGCGGTTCAACTCGAAAGAGACCACCGGCTGCGCCGCCATTGCGTTCACGCGGAGCCGGTCGACGCGGACCTGCCCTGCCTGCTCCGCAAAATCGAATTCGGTGTCGAACCGGAGTTTTCCCAGCGCGCGCAGGCCCGGCTCGATCACGTCGAGACCGCCCACCTCGCCCTCCGCCTGCCCGCGCACCGTGAATGATCCAGTCGCGCGCGCGAACGTGAAGCGGCCCGCTCCTTGCGCCGTGAACTGCGGCCAGCGGGCACCGAGCAGGAACGGCTCCACCTGCTCCGACCGGGCGTGAATCTTCCACTCCCCGTCGAAATGCGCCGCCGCATCGCGCGACGTCGCCTGCAGCCGCAGGAGATTCTCGGCGCCGCCTGCGCGCACTGTATCGACTTCCAGCCGGTAAGCCTGCTGCGCAGCCCCGGTATCGAGCTGCGCGTTGACCTTCAAACGGGGCGGATCGGTGAAGCGTTTGCCCTCCGCCTCGATCACGAGAGTCAGGTTCGCATGATCGAACTGGCGCGTCTCCGTCTGCCGCACCCGCAAACGCGAATCCACCCGCAAGCCCGTCACGACGGCCTCAGGCGTCGGGTCCGCGACGGCGGCTTCAAGCACCAACTCCCCTTCGCGACCCGGAGCGATGCCGCCGCCGGTGAGACGGAATTGCGCCGTCGCGGCCTGCCGTCCTTCCGCCGCCGGCAACAGCGCCGTGCCTTCGATGCGCAGGTCGTCCGCCACGATTTGCCACGGGAGTTCGAGTCCGTTGAGCATCACCGGAGCTGCCACGGAAGGGACGCCGGTGCCGGCCGGCGCTCCCGGCGCTCCGGACGGCGTAGCGTCGACCCGCACGCCGGTGGCGTGCAGACGTGCCACCTCCAGCCGGCCGGCCGTGAGAAAAGCCCAGGCGGAATAACGCAGCTCCAGATCCGCGATCGTCAGCTTCAGTCCGGGTTGCTCGAAGGTGAGACCGGACAGCACCGCACGTTGCGGCCCGGCCGCGACAGTCGCGACGTCGAGTTTGTAGCCGGTTTGCGCGGAAGCCCATTGCCGCACGGCCCAGCGCTGCACGGGTGGCAACATGGCCAAGCCCGCAAGCAAGGTGGCGATGCCAACCAAGGTCGCGAAGAGGACGAGGAACAGGCGCGCCAGCTTCATGGGGCCAGCCGTAGGACCTTGGCCGACGGCGATGGTTGCGAGCATGGGAGAAAATTATGGCGGCGCAACGGGAGACGCCGCGCGGGCGACCGGGTTTCGCCCCGGTGGCCCGGTAATCGACCGGCAGACCGGCGCAACCGGCCGCCGATCCAGCGGGCGCTCAGTTGCGCTCGCCGGCGACGGATTCGTCGGGCAACCCCATCGCACGGCGCACAGACGCGTGGGCGACGTTGAAGCGGTAGTAGGCCTCGATCTGGTTGAGCCGCGCCGTGGTGAGGTCGGTGCGGGCCTGGAGCACATCGAGCTGGGTCGCCGTGCCGGCGGAGTAGCGCGCATCGGCGAGGCGGACGGCCTCGTCGGCCTGCTCCACGACACGCTTGGACGCCTCGGCCAGCTCGGTCGCCTCCTGCAGGGAGGAGAGTGCGCGGCGCACCTCGACGGAGACGGAAAGCTCGGCCTCCTCGAAGGCCAGCTGCGTCTGCTGGAGCTGCGAGCGGGCCTGCACGACGCGACCGCGCGTGGCACCCGCGTCGAAGATGTCCCACGTGGACTGCAACCCGATGGAGAAACCATCGCGGCCATCGCTGAAGCTGCTCGAGCCGGCGCGCTTGGAGTTCTGGTAACCGCCGACCAGCGAGAGGTCCGGGTAATAATTGGCCTGCCGGGCCTTCACGTTCTCCTCGGCCGCCAGACCGAGCTTCCGCAGGCGCTGCAGGTCGGGCCGGCGTGCCTTGGCGGTGGAGAGCGCGGACGACAGCTCGAAGCTCACGGGCGTGAATTCGAGGGAGCCGACGAATTCCGGGATCTTGGCCACGTTGCCGGTATCGGTGTTGGTGAAACCCAGCGCCTGGCGCAGCTCCTCGATGGCGATGCGGTAGTTGTTGCGCGCGCTGATGAGGGGCGGCTGGGCGTTGGCCAGCGCGACCTCGGCGCGGAGCACCTCGAAGTTCGACACCGTGCCCGCCTCGAAGCGGTTGCGGACATCGTGCAACTGGCGCTGCAGCAGTTCGACGTTCTGCTCCTGCACCTTGATGCGTTCGCGGGAGACCAGGACGTTGTAGTAGCGCGTGCGGACATCGAGCAGCGCGGCGTCGATCACCGCCTGCATCTCGAGCGTCGCAGCTTCGAGGGCCAGCTGCTGGCTCTTCACGGCCGAGCGGACGCCGCCGCCGGCAAAGAGGACCTGACGAGCCGTGATACCGACGTTCCAGGAACGGTTCTCGCCGGTGCTGGAGATCTCGCGATCGAGCCGGGAATAACCGGCGCTCGCGCTCAAGCTCGGGAGCTGCTGGGCGCGGACCTCGAGCACGATGCCCTCCTGCTGGCGCAGGCGCTCCTTGGCTTGCCGGATGGAGAAGTTGTTATCGAGCGCGAAGGACAGCGCATAGGAGAGGTTGAGCGCGTCCGGCACCGCGAAATCCGGGTCGGCTTGCCCGTCGCGTTGGAACGGCGACGGAGCGGATTGCGCGAGGGCGGTGGCGGCCAAGGCGGCGCCCGCGGTGATCACGAGAGTGAGGCGCAGAAGCGATTTCATGGGAAGAGGAGGAGGTTACTTGACGGGGACGGGTTCCGCAACCGCGGTTTGAGCGGCTTCTTTGGCCGCCGCCGCTTGATGATCCTTGGCGATGAGCATGTAGAACGCGGGCACGACGAAGAGCGTGAAGAGCGTGCCGACGGCCATGCCGACGACGAGGACCCAGCCGATGGAATTACGCGCCGCGGCACCCGGGCCGGTCACGAAGATGAGCATCATGTGGCCGAAGACGGTCGCGGCCGAGGTCATGAGGACGGGCCGGAGGCGCGTGGCCGCGGCGCGGCGGATGGCATCGACCTTGGCGACGCCCTGTTCCTGCAGCGTGTTGGCGAACTCGACGATGAGGATGCCGTTCTTCGCGATCAGGCCGACGAGCGTGATGAGGCCGATCTGCGAGTAGATGTTGAGTGAGGTCTTCCAGAGGAAGATCGGCAGCATCGCACCGAAGAAGGCCAGCGGCACGGAGCCGAGCAGGATGATGAAGGGATCGCGGAAGCTGTTGAACTGCGCCGCGAGCACGAGGAAGATCAGGATGAGCGCGAGCACCGCGGCTTTCCAGAGCGCCTCACCTTCGTTGCGGAGCTGGCGGGACTGACCACCGTAGTCGATCGAGTAGCCGGGCGGCAGGATCTCGGCCGCCTTCTCCTCGAGCTTCTTCAAGGCTTGGTCGATGCTCGGGCCGACGCCGGTGATCTTGACGGAGTTGAGCTGCTGGAAGCGGTTGAGCGTGCGCGGCTGCACCGTCTCCTTGAGCGTGGCGATCGTCGAGAGCGGGATGAGCTGACCGTGCGGGCCGCGGATGTGGTAATTGAGCAGCTGGTCGGGATTCAGGCGCTCGCCGCGCTCGACCTGCGGGATGACGCGGTAGCTGCGACCCTCGTTGATGAAGCGGTTGACGTAGCCGCCGCCGAGCATCGAGCTGAGGTCGCGCGCGACGTCGCTGAGGCTGAGGCCCATCGCGGCGACCTTGTCCTTGTCGATCTCGATCTCGACCTGCGGGAGGTCGAACTTCAGGTCGGAGTCGGCGAAGTAGAAGGTCGGCGCGGCGTTGGGCGCGTTGGCGGCGCCGTTGGCGTATTGGACGAGTTGCTCGGCGTATTCGAGCATCTGCTTGTGATCGGCGGTGGAGCGAAGCACGAATTCGATGGGCATCGAGCCGCCGGAGGGCAGCGGCTCGGGCGTGGTGATGATGACATTCATGCCCGGGATGGCCGCCGCTGGAGCGAGCAGCGACTGCTCGATCTGCAGGGAGGTGCGGCCGCGCTCGGACCAAGGCTTGAGGATGATGCCGGCGAAGCCGAAGTTGGCGCCCGTGATCTGGAACGACTGTTCATACTCGGGCACGCTGGTGAAGATCTTCTGCACCTCCTTCGCGTAGATCGAATTCTGGTCGATCGTCGCGGTGGGCGAAGGCAGGAGGATGCTGAAGACGACGCCTTGGTCCTCCTTCGGCGCGAGTTCGCGCTGCGCGAACATGAGGAACACGGGCAGCAGCGCGGTGAAGAGCGCGGCGACGGTGAGCGTCACCGGCACCCAGCCCAAGCTCGCGGCGATGGCGCGCTCGTAGCGGTTGCGCAGGCGGTCGAAGAGGTGGTTGATCGTGCCGGTGAGGCCGCGTTCCTCCTCCTCGGCGCCGTGCAGCAGGCGGGAGCTCATCATGGGCGAGAGCGTGAGCGCCACGAAACCGGACACGGTCACGGCGCCGGCCAGCGTGAAGGCGAACTCGCGGAAAAGCGCGCCGGTGAGGCCGCCCTGGAAGCCGATCGGCGCGTAGACCGCGGCCAGCGTGATCGTCATCGAGATGACGGGGCCGACGAGTTCGCGCGCACCGAGGATGGCGGCATCGATCGGGCGCTGCCCTTCGCGGATGTGGCGCTCGATGTTCTCGACCACGACGATGGCGTCGTCGACGACGATGCCGACCGCGAGCACGATGGCGAGGAGCGTGAGCAGGTTGATGGTGAAGCCGAGCACCAGCATGACGAAGAGCGCACCGACAAGGGAGAGCGGCATCGCCACGAGCGGGATGAGCACGGAACGCATCGAACCGAGGAAGAGAAAGATGACGACGGCGACGATGAGGAGCGTCTCGACGAGCGTGCGCAGGATCTCCTTGAGCGAATCATCGATGTATTTCGAAGCGTCGTAAGCGATGGAAGCCTCGAGCCCGGCGGGCAGGCTGCGCTGGATGTCTGGCATCGCATCGCGCACACGGCGGATGACCTCGACGGTGCTCTCGGAGGGCATGACCCACACGCCCATGAACGTGGCGGTCTTGCCGCCAAAGCGGACTTCCTCGTCGTAGCTCTCGGCGCCGAGCACGACATCGGCCACGTCGGAGAGACGGATGATGGACCCGTTGCGCTCGGCCACGACGAGCTGGCGGAATTCCTCGACGCTCTTGAGGTCGGTGTTGGCGATGAGGGAGACGGAGAGCATCGAGCCCTTGGTGGAGCCGACGGCGGCGAGGGCGTTGTTGGCCGCAAGCGCCTGGCGGACCTCGGAGGGACTGAGGCCGTGCGCGGCGAGATCGTCGGGCTTGAGCCACACGCGCATCGCGAACACGCGGCCACCGAGCACGTCGGCCTTCTGCACGCCCTTCACGGCGGAGAGGCGCGGCTGGACCATGCGGTTGAGGTAGTCCGTGATCTGGTTCTGGTCCATGGTGTCCGAGTAGAAACTCAGATACATGGAGGCGAACTGGTTGTCGGCGGTCTCGACGCTGATGGTCGGAGCCTCCGACTCGGGCGGCAGCTCGTTGCGGACTTGGTCGATCTTGGAACTGATCTGCGCGAGGGCGGCGTTGGTGTCGTAGTTGAGCCGGAGGTAGACCTTGATGGTGCTGAGACCGGCGCGGCTTTCGGACTCGATGTAATCGATGCCGTCGGCGCTGGCGATGACCCGCTCCAGCTGGGTGGTGATGTAGCCGCGCACGGTGTCGGCGCTGGCGCCGAAGTAGACCGTGGTGACGTTGACCACGGCGCTGTCGCTGCGCGGGTATTGGCGGGTGTTAAGCTGGAAGTAGGCGACGATGCCCACGACGAGGATGACGATGTTGACCACGAGCGCGATGACGGGCTTGCGGACGAACAGGTCGGTGAAACTCTTCGAGACCATGACGGGAAGTGGAAAAGAGGGAGGGAAGGCGTGGACACGGCGCGGCTGACGCGCCGGAGCAACGGGAAGCCCGGGCCGCTCAGGTGTTGGCGGGCTTGGGCGACGGGTTGCTGGTGGGCTGGGCGGTGTTGTTCACCTGCACGGCGGCGCCGTTGCGGAGTTTGAACACGCCGGCGGAGACGACCTGTTCGCCGGGCTTGAGGCCGCCGGTAACGGCGACGAGGTCGCCGCGCGTGGCGCCGAGCTGCACGAACTGCTGGCGCACGCCGAGGTATTCCTTGCCGGCGGGGTCCTTCATCGTCTCGACGACGAAGACGGAGTTGCCGTAGGAGGCGTAGGCGATGGCGGTCGCGGGCACAACCATGAGCACATCGGCCGTGGGCAGCTGGACCTCGACGCGGGCGAACATGCCCGGGCGGAGAAGCTCGTCCGGATTGGCGAGCGTGGCCTGGACGGCGACGTTGCGCGTGGACGCATCGACCTCGGTGTTGATGGCCGTGACGCGGCCTTCGAAGGCGCGGTCGAAGGCATCGACGGCGACGGCGATCGTCTGGCCGATGGCCAAGGCCGGGAGCTGACGCTGCGGGATGTTGAAGTTGAGATAGATCGGATCGAGCTTCTGCAAGGGCATGAGCGCAGCGCCACGAGCGACGAACTGGCCGACATTGACGTGGCGGATGCCGGCGCGGCCGTCGAAAGGAGCGCGCACCTGCTTTTTGGCGATCTGGGCTTCCAGCGCCGCCACGGCCGCGCGCGACTGCTCGGCGGCGGCCGCCGCGGCGTCGTAGTCGGACTTGGCCATGGCTTGGCGGGCCCACAGGTCCTTGGCGCGTTCGAGGTTGATGCGGTTCAACTCAGCCGTGGCTTGGGCGGCCTTCAGGTTCGCCTCCTCGACGGAGGTGTCGATGGCGACCAGCAGGTCGCCGGCACGGACGGGCGCGCCGCTCTCGACTGCGATGCGCGTGATGGTGCCGTCGGCATCCGCCGCGATCGTCACGCCCTCGACCGACGCGAGCGTGCCGATGGCCTTGAGCGTCGGACGCCAGTTGACGGCCTGGACCTCTGACGTCGCCACCGACAACGGGGGCATCGAGTGGTCCATGGAGGACATTTCCTTGATCTGTGCGGCCTTGACCGCACCAAGAATGACCACGACGGCGATGAAGCCGGCGAGAGCGATGGCGAATTTCTTCAACATATGAATGAGGGCTGAGAGCTGCGGGGAAGTAAATCAGGCGGACTTGGCCACCGGGGCGCTGCGCGAGAGCGGATGCCGGGCGGTCTGTTGCTGGACCTTGCCGAGCAGGCGGACGAGCGTCTTGCGCTCCGCCTCGCTCAGCGCACCCATCACTTCGCGCGCGTAGCGGAAGTGGATAGGCAGGAAGCGGGCCAAGAAATTCTCACCCTTCCGCGTCAGGCGCACTAACAGCATGCGCCGGTCCGAGGGATCCGGCTCGCGGACGACGAAGCCGTCGCGCTCGAGCGTATCCACCAGCCCCGTCATGGTCGCGCGCGTGACACCGGCGGCATCGGCCAGCTCGGCCGGGGTGCGCGGGCCGCAGGGGCCCTGCGTGATCGGCACGTCGCCGGTGCGCGGCGCGGAGGTGCGCCAGAGCAGCATCAGCACGCCGAAGCGGCCGTGGGAGATGCCATGCGCCGCCAGCTGCGCGTCGGAAATCGCGAAGACGTCGTCGGCCGTGCGCAGCAGATGCAAATAGGCCTCCGCCGCCGTGGGATCGAGGTCGGGAAACTCGCGCGCCGCCTCCAGGAGGCATTCGTAGCGCGGCAGGTCCTTGAGCATCAGGTGAGGCATGCGGGAAGTAAGGGAGCTGAAAGTTAGCTTCCTAACGAATTTCTCAAGCGGTCTTTTCAAAACCTAGCCGAACGGCCAATCCGCAGGTGACGGAGGGGTGAAAATCCCCGGCGACGGCGTGTTTTGGCCCGACAAAAAAGCCCGCACGACGTGCGGGCTTGAGAGGGGGGCGACGGCGCCGGATCAGAGCGATTGCGCAGCGGCGACGACTGCCTCGGCGGTGATGCCGAGCTCCTTCATGGCGATGTTGCCCGGCGCGCTCAGGCCGAAGCGGTCGATGCCCACGATCTTGCCGTCGAGGCCGACATACTTGTGCCAGAGGCTGGAGACGCCGGCCTCGATCGCCACGCGCTTGCGGCACGAGGGCGGGAGGATGGCGTCGCGATAGGCCTGCGGCTGGGCGTCGAAGCGCGAGAACGACGGGATTGACACGACGCGCACGCCGGCGCCGAGCTGCTTAGCGGCGGCGATGGCCCACTGGAGTTCGCTGCCGCAGGAGAGGAGGATGTGCGTGAGCGGGGCGGTTTCCTGGACGGCGACGTAGCCGCCCTTGAGCACACCGGCGCGGCGCTCGCTGGCCGGGATGTCGTTGAGCATCGGCACGGCTTGGCGGGTGAGCGAGAGGAGCGTGGGACCGTCGGTGCGCTCGAGCGCAGCGGCGAAGGCGCCGGCGGTCTCCTCCGGGTCGGCCGGGCGGATGACGTCGAGGTTCGGGATCACGCGCAGACCGGAGACGGTTTCGACCGGCTGGTGCGTCGGGCCGTCTTCGCCCACGCCGATGGAGTCGTGCGTGTAGATGTAGACGACGGGGAGCTTCGAGAGCGCGGCGATGCGCATCGAGGGACGCGAGTAGTCGGCAAACACGAGGAAGGTCGCGCACGACGTGCGGAAGATGCCGTCGTAGGCGATGCCGTTGTTGATGGCGGCCATGCCGTGTTCGCGAATGCCGTAGCGGATGTTGCGGCCGGCACGGTTGGTGCGGTCGAAATCCTTGTCGCTCGCGATGTAGTTCAACGTGGAGCCGTAGAGGTCGGCCGAGCCGGAGACGAAGAGCGGGAGAGCGGCGGCGACGGGCTGGAGGACGTCCTTGCCGGCGGCGCGGGTGGCGAGCTTGGCGTCGGCCGGGAAGTGCGGGATCTTTTCGAGCAGCGCGGCGGCGCTGGGCGTGGCGGAGCGCGAGTCGAGGAGCGCGGCTTGCTCGGGATTCGCGGCGGCCCAGGCGGCGTAGGTCTTCTGCCACTTGTTGTAGGCGCGCTTGAGGCGGCTCTTGTGCGCCTTGAAATACTCGCGCACCTCGGGGCTCACGTAGAAGTGCTCCGCCGGGAGGCCGAGTCCTTGGCGGGCGGCGTCGGCGAACTTCGCCCCACCCTCGCCGTGGCCCTTGGCGGTGCCGGCGACTTCGGGGATGCCTTTGCCGATGACGGTCTTCGCGATGATGAGCTGCGGGCGGCCGGTCTTGGTTTTCTTGGCCTTGTTGACGGCCTTCAGAATGGCGGCGAGGTCATGGCCGTCGGCGAGCGTCTGGACGTCCCAGCCGATGGCCTTGAAGCGCGCGGCGGTGTTCTCGCTCTGGGTCTTGTCGGCCATGGCGTCGAGCGTGACGTCGTTGGCGTCGTAGATGAGGATGAGGTTGTCGAGGCCTTGGTGGCCGGCGAAGGACACGGCCTCCATCGCGACGCCTTCCTGCATGCAGCCGTCGCCGGCGAGGCAGATGACGTGGTGATCGAAAATGGTGTGCGCGGCGGTGTTGAAGCGCGCCTCGGCCATCTTGCCGGAGAGGGCGAAGCCGACGGCGTTGCCGATGCCCTGCCCGAGCGGACCGGTGGTGCACTCGACGCCGGGCGTCTCGTGATACTCGGGGTGGCCGGGCGTCTTGCTGTGGAGGACGCGGAAGTTCTTCACGTCGTCGAGCGACACGCCGTAGCCGCTGAGGTGGAGCCACGAATAGAGGAACATCGAGCCGTGGCCGGCGGAAAGGACGAAGCGGTCGCGGTTGAGCCAGCGGGGATCGTCAGGGTTGTGCTGGAGCGCGTGGCCATAGAGGACCGCGCCGATCTCGGCGGCCCCGAGGGGCAGGCCCAAGTGGCCGGAGGAACACTTGTGCACGGCGTCGATGGCGAGACCGCGGGCTTGGGCACTGGCTTGGGCGAGGAGTTCGGTATTCAGCTTCATGTCGGGTAAAATAGAGCCGTGATTTAGGTCGCCGATGAACGGCCGTGCAAAGCCCAAATGGTGTCATCGCGCTCACCCCGTTGCGCGCTGCAGGGCGGGCGCGGTTAATCCGGGCGAGACGAGCGCGACGTGGCGCACGCCCGCGCAAAATCCGGCCAACAAAAAAGCGAGCCTTGCGGCTCGCTTGGAAAAGGGACGGGGAAGCGGCGGGACTCGCCGTGTCCGGCATCAGGCCTTCGAGTCTTCGAAGCGCTTCTCCTTGACGGCCATGGCGGCCTTGCCCGTGCGGGAGCGGAGGTAGTAAAGGCGGGCCTTGCCGGGCATGGACTCGCGCTCGACCTCGATCTTGTCGACGTTGGGCGAATTGACCGGGAACACGCGCTCGACGCCCTCGCCGTAGCTGATACGGCGGACGGTGAACGTCTCGTTGATGCCGGTGCCCTTGTGGGCGATGACGACGCCGGCGAAAATCTGGATGCGCTCTTTATCACCTTCGCGAACCTTGGTGTGGACGCGGACGCCGTCGCCGACCTTGAAGGGGGCCTTGACGTGCTTCACCTGGGCGGCGGAGAGTTCTTGGACGATGGGATTCATGGCTGCTGTTTCTTTAGTAAATCGGGTCGGACTTTCGCGGTTTTTTCCAACTGCTGCGCGTGCCGCCACTTCTCGATTTTGCCATGATGCCCTTCGAGGAGCACTTCCGGCACGGACATACCGCGGTAAACGGCGGGACGCGTGTAATTGGGAAAGTCGAGCAAGTTGCGGGTGAAACTTTCGCTGGTCAATGACTTTTCTTCACCGAGCACGCCGGGGATGAAACGGGCCAGCGCATCGATGACCACGGCGGCGGCGAGGGTGCCGTTCGTGAGCACGTAATCGCCGATGCTGATCTCCTCGTCGATGATCGTATCGCGGATGCGCTGGTCGATGCCCTCGTAGTGGCCGCTGAGGAAGATGAGGTGCGGCTCCTTCGCGAGCTGCTCGGCCTTGGCGGAGGTGAAGGGCACGCCATCGGGCGTCAGGTAGATGCGCCGGCAGCCGGGCGTCTGCAGCTCCTCGAACGCAGCGAAAATCGGTTCGCACTTCATGACCATGCCGGCCCCGCCGCCGAACGGGCGGTCGTCGGTGGTCTTGTGCTTGTCGGTCGCCCAATCGCGGGTGTT
>JAMPXH010000059.1 GCA_023701285.1 Candidatus Didemnitutus sp. | reverse complement strand
GGCGAACTTGAGCGCGGCGGCGGCGGTGCGCTTGCCGTTGCGCGTCTGGAGCATGAACAGCTTGCCTTCCTGGATGGTGAACTCGACGTCCTGCACGTCCTTGAAGTGCTTCTCGAGGGTCGCGCGGACCTTGAGGAGCTCGGCGTAGGAATTCGGCATCTGCTTCTTGAGCTCGATGACGGGCTCGGGCGTGCGGACGCCGGCGACGACGTCCTCACCCTGCGCGTTGATGAGGAACTCGCCGTAGAACTCGTTGACGCCGTTGGCCGGGTTGCGGGTGAACGCGACGCCGGAGCCGGAGTTTTCGCCGGTGTTGCCGAACACCATGGCCTGGACGTTGACGGCGGTGCCCCACTCGGTGGGGATGTTGTATTTGCGGCGATAGACGATCGCGCGGTCGTTCATCCATGAGCCGAACACGGCGCCCGCGGCGCCGCGGAGCTGGTCCCAGGGATCGTTCGGGAACACCTTGCCGGTGCGCTCCTTCACGAGCGCCTTGAAGCGCTTGACGAGTTCCTTCTGGTCGTCGGCGGTGAGCTTCGAGTCCTCGATGTCGGCGTGATAGACCTCGTGCTTGTAGGCGTGGATGACGGTCTCGAACGGCTCGTGGTCCTCGTTTTCGCGCTTCTGCACGCCGAGCACGACGTCGCCATACATCTGGATGAAGCGGCGGTAGCAGTCCCACGCGAAGCGCGGGTTGTTGGTGGCCTTCTCGAGTGCGATGACGGTCTGGTCGTTGAGGCCGAGGTTGAGGATCGTGTCCATCATGCCCGGCATGGAGTCGCGCGCGCCGGAGCGGACGGCGACGAGGAGCGGCATGCCTTCGGTGGCGCCGAACTTCGTGCCCATGATCTTTTCCATGTTGGCGACGCCGGCTTCCATCTGCGCCTGCAGCGAGGCGGGATAGGTGCGCTTGTTCGCGTAGTAATAGGTGCAGACTTCGGTGGTAACCGTGAATCCCGGAGGAACCGGGAGGCCGATGCGGGTCATCTCGGCGAGGTTGGCGCCCTTGCCGCCGAGCAGCGGCTTCATCGAGCCGTCGCCGTCAGCTTTGCCTGCGCCCCACGTATAGACGTATTTGGGGCCCTTGGCGGACGGTGCCTTGGCGCGTCCGGCGGATTTCGGGGCCGCTTTTTTGGCGGCGGGTTTCTTGGCAGGAGCCGCCTTCTTGGCGGGCTTCTTGACGGAGGATTTCTTGGCCATTGTGGTGATAAATTTCAGGGAGAACAGACCGTGAAACGGAGCGCTTATCGCAATCGCGGCGCGCCTCAGTGTCAACGGCGCAACCTTGGCATTTGTGCTGCATTTCTTGCGAGTGCGCGGAGCGGTGCTCCAACCTGCGTCCGGATAGCAGCATGCGCGGGATGAAGACGCGGGCGCGGCGACCTTATGACATTCGGGCGCGGTGAGGATCTCCGCCGCGGGTCGGCCGGCGGCATCGGCTCCGCGCCGGCGCCAAGCGGGGATTGCACCGCACCGTCAAACCTGCATCCAGTCTTGGCCCGTGAGTCAGAACGAGCCCAACGACGATTTCCCCGACGACGAGACTCTGCCGTCCACCGGCGTGAGTCCGCGCGAGAAACCGATGGGCTTCCTCGATCACCTCGAGGAATTGCGCGGCACGCTGATCAAGTGCGCGGTGGTGTTCGCGCTCGTCGTGGCCGTGATCGCGTGGTTCCTGAAGGATTTCGCCTTCCTGCTGAACTGGCCGCTCGAGCACGTGCGGGCCGAGTATCCGCAGCTCAAGACCGACCTCGTGACCAACAGCCCGATGGGCGTCTTCAGTGTGGTCATCAGCATCTGCGTCACGGGCGGCTTCGTGCTCTCGCTGCCGTTCTTCCTTCTTTTCTTCGGGCAATTCATCGCGCCCGCGCTCACGCAGCGCGAACTCAAGGTGCTGCTGCCGACGGTGGTGGCCGCGCTGCTGCTGTTCCTCTCCGGCGCGGCGTTCGGCTACTTCATCCTCGTGCCCGGCACGATCCGCGTCGCGTTCGAGTTGAACGAACTGCTCGGCTACACCGTGCTGTGGACCGCCGATCGCTACTACAGCCTGTTGATGTGGATGGTGCTCGGCGTGGGCGCCTCGTTCGAGTTCCCGCTCCTCATCGTGCTCGCGACCTACATGGGCCTGATCGAGGTCGCGACGCTGAAGAAATTCCGCCGCCACGCGATCGTGGTGATGTTCATCATCGCGGCCATCGTCACGCCGACGCCCGATCCGATCAACCAGACGCTCTTCGCCGTGCCGTTGATCTTCCTCTATGAGGCGGCGATCTGGGCCTCGGCCTTCGTCGGCCGGCGCAAGCGTCGCGACCAGACGGTCTGACGGACCGGACGGGCGTTGCGGCGGGACGCGTCGTGAAGGCGGCGCAACGTCAGCGCGCCTGCACGTGGGCGAGGCCGCCATCGACGCCCAGCACCTGACCGGTGACCCAACCCTGCGCGGGGTGGAGCAGCCAGGCGAGCGCTGACGCCACCTCGTCCGGCTCGCCGATGCGGCCGAGCGGATGCAGGGCCGTGGAAGCCTTCAGCGCCGCCTCGTTGCCCGTGAGTGCGGCGGTGAGCGGGGTGCGCACGAGGCCGGGCGCCACGCAGTTCACCCGCACACCTTGGCGCGCGTAACTGGCGGCTCATCACCCGCGTCGCGGCACGCACGAGGTTGAACGCGGTGCCGAGGTTCAGCGTGAGGGTGCGGGAGAATTCCTCCGGCGTGGTCAGGTGCGCGGGTTTGAGCAGGATGGAGCCGACGCAGTTGGCGGCCGCATCGAGCCGGCCTTGTCGTTCGACGATGCCAGCCACGGCCTGATCAACCGCCGCGGCATCCGTGGCGTCGAGCGTCAGCGTCTCGGCCGCCAGCTCGTCGCCCAGGGCGGCGAGTCGGGCGGCATCGCGCGCGGCCAGCACGAGCCGGCAGCCTTCCGCGTGGAGTTGACGGGCGAGGGCGGCGCCGATGCCGCCGGTGGCGCCGAGGATGAGAACGGTGCGAGGAGAATCGGACATGTCACCTTGGCTACGCGCCGCGACTGGTGGCGGATGCGGCGCCCGAGCGCAGGCGGAGGCCGGAGAGCGCGGCGCGGCGTCGTCGGGCGGGGCGAAGGCGGACCGCGGATTACTTGCGGGCCGAGGCGGCGATCTTGGCGGCCACGCCGGGATTCTTCTCGAGGTAGCGGGTGAAGGTCTCGATCGCCTGGAAGGTCTCCGGGCTGATGTGGTGCTCCATGCCCTCGACGTCGTCGTAGATGATCTTCTCGTCGCCCACGCCGATGACGCGGAGGAAATCGGTGAGCAACTGGTGGCGGTGCGCGATGCGGCGGGCGACCTCCAGGCCCGAACTCGTCAGCACCATGCCGCGGTATTTCTCGTATTTGACGAAGCCCTCGGCATCGAGCTTCTGCACCATGGCCGTGACGCTGGCCTGCGAGATCTTCAGCTCCGCGGCGATGTCGACCACGCGGGCATAGCCCTTGCGCGAGATGAGCTGTTCGATCTTCTCGAGGTAATCCTCCGCGGCGACGGTGGTGCGCGGACGGGGCGTGGAAGAGGAGGCGGCCAAGAGAGGGCGGGCGCCGCCGGCGGCGTCACTTGCGGTTCGCGCGCTGGAAGCGGAAGACGGTCTTCATCATCTGCAGCGCGAGCCAGAACACGCCGCTCATGCAGCCGGCCGCGAGGGTGGCCCAGAGGCGCACCATGGTGGGGTCGTTCGACGGCACGTGCGACTGGAGCACGTAGTAGAAGAACGTGAAGAAGCCCGCGACGAGCACGAGGTCGATCACGAGTTCGACGAGCGAAAAACCCTTTTTCACCGGCATGGACATGCGGGGAATCGAAGGAGCGGGCGGAGGATTGTCGAACAGATTCTTCGCGCGCCACAGGGGGATATCTATCTCCACCACATCGCTATCCGCCGAGAAGTGCAGGCGGGCGCCGCCCTGGCTGAAGACGTTCAGCATGCCCTTGTTCTCGCGGCGCACCTGGGCGAAGAGCCGCGGCAGCCCGCGCCGCCGCCCGAGCAGGCGCAGGTAACGCAGCAGGCAGGACGCCATGCCGAGCCGCCGCTGGCTGTCGTGCACGATGAACGCGCACTCCGCCGTCCGGTGATCCGGCGCGTGCACGAGCCGGCCCATCGCCCAGAGCCGGTCCTCGCGGCCGTCCGCCCGCAGGCTGAAGATGCCGAGCGCGATCTCGTGGGTGGGTTCGACGTCGACGAGCCGCGTGGCGCGCTCGGGCGTCATGTCGTGGATGAGGTAGCCGTAGCGGGCGCGGATGCTCTCGGCGGAGAGCGTGGCGAACATCTCCGCGAGCCGCGCGGCATCGCCCCGGTGCAGTGGGCGGAGGCGATAGTCCCGTCCATCCCGCAGCCGGACGAGGCGGGGTGGGAGAGTAGCGGCGGGCGACGGGAGTTTCACGGCCGGGGCGGGCGAGGTGCGAATCCTTTTAGCGGTCGAAACATTTCCTATTAGGGTCTACCCCCCGCGGAAAGAACATTGCGCGTTTATTGCGGAGACTTTCAATCCGCCCCGTGTCATCACCGCAGGATAACGCCCGCCAAAGCAGGGAACTGGTCGATCAACTGAAAAAGTCGCAGATCTATCGCGACTACGAGAAGGCGTTTCGCGACACGACGGGCATGCCGATCAACCTGCGGCCGATCGAGGCGTTCAACCTGCCGCACCACGAGGACCCGAAGGAGGCGCCGTTCTGCGCGCTGATGGCGCAGACGAACCAGACCTGCTCCGCCTGCCTGCAGTTGCAGAAGCGCGTCGAGGAGGAGGCCAAGCTCGAGCCGAAGACGTTGAAATGCTTCGCCGGCCTGTGCGATGCCGCCGTGCCCGTGCGCGTGGGCGAGAATCTCGTGGCGTTCCTGCAGACCGGCCAGGTGTTCGTCACCAAGCCCACGGCCCGCGACTTCAACAAGATCTCGCGCGAGCTGATGAACTGGGGCGTGCAGTCCGACCTGAAGCGGGTCGAGGAGGCGTATTTCCAGACGCGCGTGCTCGACAAGAAGCAGTTCGACGCCGTGCTCCGGCTCCTGACGATCTTCGCGCAGCACCTCGCCTCGCTGAGCAACCAGCTCATGGTCTCGGCGCAGCAGTCCGAGTCGCCGATGGTGGCGCGCGCCAAGGCCTACATCGCCGAGCATCAGGACGAGGAACTCTCGCTGCGCCAGGTCGCCGGTGCGGTGAACACGAGCGCGTTCTATTTCTGCAAGATGTTCAAGCAGGCCACCGGCCTGACCTTCACCGATTACCTCGCGCGTGTGCGCATCGAGAAGGTGAAGAACCTGCTCATCAACCCGCACAAGCGCATCAGCGAGGCGGCTTACGAGGCGGGTTTCCAGTCCCTGTCGCAGTTCAACCGCGTGTTCCGCAAGATCGTCGGCGAGTCGCCCACCACGTGGCGCGAGAAGCTGCAGCGCGGCGCGGTCTCGACGGGCGCCGCCTGAGCGCCCGTGCGCGCCGGCCGGCGCGTGGTTTGGGGTGTTATTTCGCTGCGCGATCGGATGCGCGGCGCGCAGAGCCCGGTCCCGGGCTCAGATGCCGCCGCCCGCGGTGGCGATGTTGTCGTGATGCCCGGTCTTGCAGTGCCCGGCCTCGCGTTGCTGGCAGACGGCGCAGAGGGTATCGATCTCCTTTTGCGCGTAGAGATGGTAGCAGGTGAGGATCTCCTCCTGATGCTCGGCCACCGCGCGCGCCACGACCACATGCAGTGCGATCTCGCCCGTGGCGTAGTATTTCAGGAGGGGATTGAAACCGCACTCGCAGTGCCGGTGCAGCGGCACGCGCAGCGCGCGAGCATGCTGGGTCCAGTGCTCCAGCGGACGCTGGCGCAGGCCGGCGATGACCTGGTTCATGGTCTCGTCCATGAGGTAGACCAGAACGTCGGGATTGCCGAGCGGGGAGGGCGCGGGCTCGGAGCGCAGCAGGTTTTCCCACTCGCGCTTGAGCGCAGCCCGCAGTGCCTCCAGCCGTTGTATCTCGCTCTCGTCCACGGCGCCATGATGCCACCGCGCCCGTTCCGGGGCCTCGCATGAGTTGGCCCAAGCTGCGCATATCTGGCGGAAACTCCGACATCGCGGCCGCACACCGCGCATCCGTTGCAATGTGTGGGGGATTTTTGACAAGGGATGCACAGCCGGCGAAAGGCGTTTCCCCTAGGCTGGGGGCCGACATTCCACGCCATGTCTGTAATACCCGTAACGGTTTTCTTCAGCCTGCTATTGGCAGGTTTCTTCGTCGTGCTTTTCGCGCGCGAACAACGTCGTCATCGCTTTGCCAGCCCGGAGCGCGAGTCGCTGCTGCCGCTGGCGGATGAGACGCCCCGCTCCGCCGGAGCCAAATCCGCCCCGGCCGCCACCGGCGCCCGCCGCCCTTCACCCCAAGCCTAAACGCCCGCCTCTTTCTCCCATGCAAGGACAGAAGATTACCATCGAGTTCAACGACAAGATCGTGCGCCAGTTCATGCTGGCCGGCATCATCTGGGGCATCGTCGGCATGCTGGTCGGCGTGCTCATCGCGACGCAGCTGAATTTCTGGCAGGCCAACTTCGGCCTCGAGTTCACCAGCTTCGGCCGGCTGCGCCCGCTGCACACCAACGCCGTCATCTTCGCCTTCGTCGGCAACATGATGTTCGCGGGCATCTATTACTCGACGCAGCGCCTCGTGAAGGCGCGCCTCGCGAGCGATTTCCTGTCGAACCTCCACTTCTGGGGCTGGCAGCTGATCATCGTCGCGGCCGCGATCACGCTCCCGCTCGGCCTCACGCGCGGCAAGGAATACGCCGAGCTCATCTGGCCCATCAACATCGCCGTCGCCCTCATCTGGGTCGTCTTCGCGGTGAACTTCTTCTGGACCCTCGCCAAGCGCAACGAGAAGTCCCTCTACGTCGCCATCTGGTTCTACATCGCGACGATCATCACCGTGGCGATGCTCTACATCGTCAACCACCTCTCGATCCCGACATCGTGGGTGCACAGCTATCCGGTCTTCGCCGGCGCGCAGGACGGCCTCGTGCAATGGTGGTATGGCCATAACGCCGTGGCGTTCTTCCTCACCACGCCGATCCTCGGCATCATGTATTACTTCCTGCCGAAGGCGGCGGGTCGTCCGGTCTATTCGTATCGTCTCTCGGTCATCCATTTCTGGTCGCTGGTCTTCCTCTACATCTGGGCCGGCCCGCACCACCTGCTGAACACCGCGCTGCCGAACTGGCTGCAACTCCTCGGCATGACCTTCTCGCTCATGCTCTGGGCGCCTTCCTGGGGCGGCATGCTCAACGGCCTCCTCACGCTCCGCGGCGCGTGGGACAAGCTCCGCACCGATCCCGTGATCAAGTTCTTCGCCGCCGGCGTGACCTTCTACGGCATGGCGACCTTTGAGGGCCCGCTCCTGTCGATCAAGGCCGTCAATGCCCTCGGCCACTACACCGATTGGATCATCGGCCACGTGCACGGCGGCGCGCTCGGCTGGAACGGCTTCATGGCCGCCGGCATGTTCTACTGGCTCGTCCCGCGCCTCTGGAACAAGCCGCTCTACTCGCAATCCCTCGCCAATATCCACTTCTGGCTCGGGACCTTCGGCATCCTCCTCTACCTCGGCGCCATGTGGGCCTCCGGCATCACGCAGGGCCTCATGCTCAACGCCACCGCCGAGGGCGGCACGATCCTGAAGTATCCGAACTTCCTCGAGACGCTGAACGCCATCCGCCCGCTCATGCTCCTGCGCGTGGTCGGCGGCGGCCTCTACCTCGTGGGCTTCATCCTGCTCGCCTATAATGTCTTCAAGTCCATCAAGGGCGCCCAAGCCGTCAACGGCACGATGGAAGTCTACACCGAGGAATACACCGCCGAGGAGAAACTCACCGTCAAGCGCAGCTACCTCAACGCGCCCGTCGTCTACACGACCCTCGGCACCGTCGCCGCCTGCGTCTGGATGTTCACCACCGGCTGGCTGAACCTCCTCGCCCTCTTCGCCACGGTCATGACCGTCCTCATGGCGATCGGCCACTTCCAGACCCGCGGCACCAAGTGGGGCGAGTGGTATGACAAGCTGCTCGTGAACGCCCTGCCGTTCACCGTCCTCACCTTCCTCGCCGTCGCCGCCGGCGGCATGATCCAGATCATCCCGATGCTGACCATCGACCGCCACCTCCAGACCGAGGACCGCGTCGCCGATGTTTACACCCCGCTCGAACTCGCCGGCCGCGACATCTACGTCCGCGAAGGCTGCTACACCTGCCACTCGCAGATGATCCGCACGCTCGTGCCCGACGTCATGCGCTACGGCGACTACTCGCGCCTCGGCGAATCCATCTGGGATCACCCGTATCAATGGGGCTCCCGCCGCACCGGCCCGGACCTCGCCCGCGTCGGCGGCAAATACAACCACGCCTGGCACTACGACCACATGCGCGATCCGCGCTCCATCTCCGTCGGCTCCAACATGCCGAACTACCCGCACCTCCTCGAGGCCGACACCGACTACGCCGCGCTCCCGCGCAAGATCAGCGTGCAGAAGACCCTCGGTGTGCCGTTCCCGTCCTGGTCCGACTCGATGATCCAGACGCTCGCGAAATCGCAGGCCGAGGAAATCGCGAAGGAACTCCAGGCTCAGGGCCGCTACGTCGCTCCCGACAAGGAGATCATCGCCCTCACCGCTTACCTCCAGTCGCTCGGCAAGAAGTGGACGCCCACCGCGCCCCAAGCCGCCGCCAAATAACCGCCCTCACCTTCACCCTCCGTCCAACCAGGAGAATCCCACCATGCTCCGCCGCATCATCTACGAAGACTGGCAGCTCATCTTCCCGGTCGTCGCCCTCGCGATCGCCTCGCTCGTCTACCTCGCCGCCGCTTGGCGCGCGGGTCGCATGAAGCCTGCGCAGGCCGAGCAGCTCTCCCGTCTCCCCTTCGAAAACGAATGATCCCGCCGGGCGGCGCCGTTCTCCGGCCGCCGCCTCCCATCCCTTCGAGATCCCGACACCGATGACTCCGCATCCGCAGCATCCCGCCGATCAGGGCGCCGACGACAAACTCCGTCCGCACACCTACGATGGCATCCAGGAATACGACAAGCGCCTGCCCAACTGGTGGCTCTACACCCTCTACGGTGCCATCGCGTTCTGGATCGCCTACTGGTTCGCCCACGAGATCGCGCGTATCGTCCCGTCCGACAGCTCGCAGGTCGACGCCGAGATGGCGCGCATCGCCGCCGCCAAGATGTCCTCCTCCATCGACGTCAAGAACGACGCCCTTTTCTGGGAAATGAGTCAGAATGCCGTCTTCACCGACGCCGGCAAACAAACCTACGCCTCCCTCTGCGTGCAGTGCCACCTCGCCAGCCTCAAGGGCAAGGGCGAGAACCCCGCCGCCGTCGGCCCCAACCTCGTCGACACCGCCTGGATTCACGGCGGCACGCCGAAGGAAATCTACCAGACCGTCGCCCAAGGCGTGCTCACCAAGGGCATGCCCGCGTGGGAGCCCGTCCTCGGTCAGAAGAAGGTCGCCGAAGTCGTCGCCTATGTGCTGAGCCACCACAAGCAAGGGGAGCCCATCACGGTCGAAGTCGTTCAGTAATTTTCACCCGGCGCGCGTGCCTGCGGCGCGCGCTCAACCCGGCCCCCCGGCCGGGCGTCAGTCGTCCACGCTCAACCACGCCATGAGCGCTGCATCCAATCCTCCTCCGTCCGGCCCGGGCTCGTCCCCGCGGCCGACTCCGCCCAAGCCTGCGGCCCCTGCGCGCCACGTCCCGTCGCGTGACTTCGTCACGACGATCAACGACGACGGCTCGCGCCTCTTCCTGCACCCGGCCGACGTCCACGGCTGGTTCACCCGCTGGCGCCGCCACACCGGGCTGGTGCTCATCGCCATCTACCTGCTCCTGCCGTGGATTCCGGTGGACGGCTACCCCGCCGTCTTCCTCGATCTCGCCGAGCGGCGCTTCCACTTCTTCGGCTACACGCTCGCCGCGCAGGACGCCTGGCTGCTTTTCTTCGGTCTCACCGGCCTCGGCTTCGCCCTTTTCTTCATCACGGCCCTCCTCGGTCGCGTCTGGTGCGGCTGGGCCTGTCCGCAGACCGTCTTCCTCGAGCACATCTACCGGCGCATCGAGCGCATGATCGAAGGCGACGCCCAGACACGCCGCCAACTCGACGCCGCTCCGCTCACCGGGAGGAAATTGGCGAAGCGCGTCCTCAAGCACGCGCTCTACGTCCTCACTTCGCTCGTCATCACGCACCTGTTCCTCGCCTACTTCGTCAGCATCCCCGAGGTCTGGCACATGATGACCACGGCGCCCGGCGAACACTGGGCCGCGTTCCTCTTCATGGTCGTGGCGAGCGGCATCCTCTATTTCAACTTCGCCTGGTTCCGCGAGCAGCTCTGCATCGTCATCTGCCCCTACGGCCGCCTGCAGTCCGCGTTGTCCGACGACCACACCATCACCATCGGCTACGACGCCAAGCGCGGCGAACCGCGCGGCAAGGTCGGCACGCCCGACGCCGGCGCCTGCGTCGCCTGCAACCGCTGCGTGCAGGTCTGCCCCACCGGCATCGACATCCGCCACGGCCTCCAGCTCGAGTGCATCGGCTGCGCCGCCTGCATCGACGCCTGCGATGAGGTCATGACGCGCGTGAAGCGCCCCACCGGCCTCATCCGCTACGATTCGCTCGTCGCCCTCGCCGGCGGCAAGACCCGTTGGATCCGTCCGCGCATCATCGTCTATTTCATCCTGCTGATCATCGGCGCCACGGTGGCGGCCTTCGCTTTCTCGGGCGTCAAGCCCGTCAACTTCTCCGTCGTCCGCATGACCGGCGCCGCCTACTTCGTCGACCGCGAGGACGTGCGGAATCAGTTCATGGTGCGCCTGCTCAACAAGGCCAACGTGCCCACGCGCTTCGTCGTGTCGGTCCTCGGCCTTCCACCAGGCGTGGCGCAAAACGGTTTCACCGAGCCCATCACGATCGCCCCGCTCGCCGAGCAGGTCACGCCGCTCGTGCTGCTCGCCGATCGCAAGCACTATACCGGACCCTTCAAGTTCACGCTGCTCATCACCGATGAGGCGCAATCGTTCACCATCCGGCGCGAAGTCGAGTTCCTCGGGCCCGACGCGCGCCTGTTGCAGGAGGAGGACCAAGCCCGTGGCATCAAGCGCTGAACCCGCTTCCGTTCCGGCGGATGTCCCCGCCGCCAAGTCCTCCGGCCGTTCGCTGTGGTTGTGGGTCGGCGGCGCGTTCATGTTCCTCGCCCTGCTGTGGGTCGCGATGTTCACCGCGGCGCGCAGCATCACCATCGAATCGGTGCCGGATGCCCCCGGCGCGCACCGCAAACCCTGACCATGGAACTCGCGGGCATCAGCGGTCCGGGCACCGCCTTCGTCGCCGGCCTCGTCACCAGCCTGCATTGCGTGGGCATGTGCGGGCCGCTGGCGTGCGCCGTGATGCCGGCCGCCCATGACCGCGCCGACGCGCAGACCGTGAGCACCGTCTATCATCTTTCGCGCCTCGCCGGCTACGGCGCGCTCGGCGCGCTGGCGGGAGGCATCGGGCGCTTGCCGCTCGCGTGGTTGAGCGACGATGTCGTGCGCTACCTGCCTTGGCTGCTCGTGCTGTTCTTCATCGCCGTGGCGATCCGCTTCGACCAGCGCCTGCCGCGCCTGCCCGTGCTCGGGCGCCTCTACGGCTGGGTCGCCACGCGTTTGCGCGGGCGCTCGCGCACTTCGTCCGCCGCCGCCCTCGGATTCGCCACGCCGCTGCTGCCCTGCGGCCCGCTCTATTTCCTCTTCTCGCTGGCGCTGCTCTCCGGTTCCGCGCTGCGCGGCGCCGAGACGCTCCTCGCCTTCGGCCTCGGCACCGTCCCGCTGCTCTGGCTGGCCCAGACCAATTTCCATTGGATTCGCGCCAAGCTCGGCCCGCTCTGGTTGTCGCGGGCGCAGACCATCCTCGCGCTGGCCGTCGCCGCGATCCTGATCTGGCGCCTGCGCGGCACGATCGGGTTCGACGGGCCAGATCCGAACAACTTCGTCTGCCACTGAAATGACTTCCTCCACGCGAAAGAATTTCAGGGCAGACCCGCCACCGCGCTCCCCGGCGGCGGCCGAAGCACAGCTTTCTGACTTGGTGGACGGGGGTGCGCTCACCGGCGCGGGGGTGCGTGGACCCGCCGCGCGCGGCGCCGCCCCCGTCCACCTTTGCCGTCACTGCGGCGCGCCGCTCAAGGGCGGCAGCGCGCAGGAGAGCGGCTTCTGCTGCTCGGGCTGCGCCTACGTGCATCGGCTCGTGCACGAGCACGGGCTCGAGGGCTATTACCGCATCAAGGATGCCGTCATCGCGCCCGCCGACGCCGTCGTCTTCCAGCCGCGCGATTACCAGTGGCTGGCGGAGGCGCAGGCCGCCGCGGAATCCGCCGGCGCGGCAGGCGGCGCGTCCTCCGCCGCGCCGGAACTCACGCTCGAGGTGCAGGGCATTTCCTGTGCGGGCTGCGTGTGGTTGATCGAGAAAGTGTTTCACCAGCAAAAGGGCGCGCTCTTCATCGAGACCGACGCGCAGCTCGGGCGCATGCGCTTCCGCTGGCAGCAGGGCGTGTTCGACGCGCCGGCCTTCGCCCGCTCGCTCCAATCCTTCAATTACCTCGTCGGTCCGCCCGGCGAGGAGCCCGCCGTGCCCGAGAGCAAGCTGCTCATCCGGCGCGTGGGTCTGTGCGCAGCGTTCATGATGAACGTCATGCTCTTCGCCCTGCCGGCCTACTTCGGCATGGAGGAGGGCTTCGCCTACGCCGGGCTCTTCACCACGCTGGCCATGGCCTTCGCCACGCTCAGCCTGCTCACGGGCGGCACGTATTTCCTCAGCCGCGCCTTCCGCGCCCTCCGCGATGGCGTGCTTCACATCGACCTGCCGATCGCGGTCGGCATCGTGGGTTCCTACGCGGGCTCGGTGTATGGCTGGATCGCCGGTGAACACACGCTGATCTACTTCGATTTCGTCGCGACGTTCATCTTCCTGATGCTGGTCGGGCGCTGGGCGCAGGTCGCCGCCGTCGAGCGCAACCGCCGGCGTCTGCTCACGGCCAACGCGCGCCCGCACAAGGTCAGCGTCGACACGCCGCGCGGCGCGGTCGACCGCCCGGTCGAGGAACTCGCCGCGGGCGACTTGTTTTCCATTCGCTCCGGCCAGGTCGTGCCCGTCGAGGCGCAGCTCGAATCCACCGTCGCCACGCTCGGCACCGCGTGGATCACCGGCGAGGCCGATCCGCGCGAAGTGCGCGCCGGCGCGCGCGTGCCGGCCGGTGCCGTCAATCTCGGCCGCGGCGTCATCCGCCTGCGCGCCGCGCAGCCGTGGAGCGCGTCGTTGCTGGCGCAGCTGTTGCGTCCCACGGGACGCGATCAATTCCGGCACCGGCTCCTCGAGCGCGTGGTCGCCGGCTATCTCATCGGCATCTTCGCCGTCGCGGCGCTCACCGCCATCGGCTGGTGGACGCTCACGCACGACGTCGCGCAGACCTGGGCCGCGGTCACCGCTGTGCTGGTCGTCTCGTGCCCCTGCGCCATCGGGCTGGCCTATCCGCTGGCCGACGAGATGGCCACGGTCGCGCTGCGGCGCTTCGGCGTCTTCGTGCGCGAGAACGATTTGTTCCCGCGCCTCACGCGCATCCGCAAACTCATCTTCGACAAGACCGGCACACTCACGCTGGAGACGCCGGTGCTCGCGAATCCCGAGGTGTTGCCCGGACTCGCGGCCCCCGCCCGCGCCGCGCTCCTCGCCCTCGTGCGCGACAACCCGCACCCGGTCAGCCAGTGTCTCACGGAGAACTTGCTCGCGTCCGGCCATGTCGCCGGCCTCGAACCCGCTCCCGGTGAAGTCGGCGAGGAGACCGGCCAGGGCGTCTTCCTCCGCACCCCGCTCGGCCTCTGGACCCTCGGCCGCCCCGGCTGGCGCCCCTCCGCCCAACCTTACGTATTAAGTAAGGTTGACGACGCCACCTCTCGTGACGACGTCGCCGGCAATTCTTACTTAATACGTAAAGATGACGGCGGGGCACACGACACGGAACTGGCGTGCGACGGGGTCGTGCTGGCGCGGTTTCGTTTCACCGACTCGGCGCGGCCGGGTGCGGCGGAGGAGATCGCGGCGCTGCGCGCGGCGGGCTACGAAACCTACATCCTCAGCGGCGATCGCGGCGAGAAGGTGGAGCGCATGGCGGCCGAGCTGGGCATGCCGGCGCAGCACGCCATCGCCGGTGCCACGCCGGAGGAAAAGGCGCGCTGGGTGCAGCGGATCGACGATCGCGACACGCTCATGCTCGGCGACGGCGCGAATGACAGCCTGGCCTTCGACGCGGCTTTCGCGCGCGGCACGCCGGTGATTCATCGCGGCGTGCTGGAGGGCAAGGCGGACTTCTATTACCTCGGACGCGGACTCGACGGATTGCGCCGCATGTTCGCGGTGAACGACACGCGCCGGCTCACGCAGCTCGTGCTCATCGTCTTTTCCATCGCCTACAACTGCACCACCGTGACCATCGCCGCGCTCGGTCACATGAACCCGCTTATTGCGGCGGTGATCATGCCGGTGAGCTCGCTGCTCAGCCTGGTCATCGTCGGCGTCGGCATGCGCCGCTGGCTGAAAGTGGGCTGAGCGTCAGAATTGGTGCGGGATCGCGGCGGTGAGGTTCTCCGGCGCGCCTGCGGTCACGAGCATGTTGTCCTCGATGCGCACGCCGCCGAGGCCGAGGTGTTGCTCGACCAGCGTCCAGTTCACGACATCGCGGTAACGCTCGCGGCGCTCGCGGTCGTTGATCAAGGCCGGGATCAGATAGAGGCCGGGCTCGACGGTGACGACGTAGCCGGGACGCAGGATCAGGTCCATGCGCAGGCTCCGCAGGCAGGCGCGGGGGTCCTTGGTGCGGCCGGGTTCGAGGCCGCTGCCGTCGCGCACGCCGAGGCCGACCATGTGGCCGACGCCGTGCGGGAAAAACAGCATGTGCGCCTCCTGCTCGACGAGCGAAGCGGCGTGGCCTTTGAGCACGCCCATGTCGACGAGGCTCCCCATCATGTCCATCGCGGCGCCGAAATGGATGTCCTTCCACTCCGCGCCGGGGACACACTGGGCGCACGCGCGGGCGTGGGCCTGCCGGACCGCGGCCCACAGGTCGCGCTGGAACGCGCTGGGCTTGCCGCCGGCCACATAGGTGCGGGTGACGTCGATGACGTAGCGGTCGATCTCCGCACCGGCGTCGATGAGGATGAAATCGCCTGCGCGGGCGACGCGCTGCGGTGAAGGCGAGCCGTGGAAGACGGCGGCCTGTGCGCCGACACCGACGATGGTGCCGTAGCCCGTGGTGGTGCCGCCCCCGCGGAAGAAACCCGCCTCGAGTTCGATCTGCATGCGGCGCTCGCTGCAACCAGGGGCGAGGAAGGGTTGCACGGCCGCGTAGCCCTCGGCGGTCGCCACGGCGGTGCGGCGCATGAGGTCGAGCTCGCCCGGCTCCTTGGCGCGGCGCGCGTGCTTCAGCGCTTCGCGGGTGCGGATGCTGAGGGCTTCGTCAGCGACCACGCCTGCGATAGGCGCGCCCAGCGCCGCGATGCGCCGGCCGGCGCGCGCAGCGAGCCACGAGGGGAAACGCGCCAGCAACTCGCCCGGCAGTTGCTCGGTGCCGTCCCAGACCCGCTCCATCTCCGTGACCTCGGGAACGAAGGAGGTCCACTCCCGCGTCTTCGCGTCGTAGGCGATGATGCCGCCGGGGGCTTCGGCGTGTCCGGCGAGGTAGTAATACTCCTGGTGTGCAACAAACGGGAAATGCTGCTCGCTCACCTCGGGCTTCGGCACCGGCTGACCGGCGCCGACGACAAGGAGCTCGTCGGTCAAACCAAGGGCGGGGGCGATGCGGGCGCGGCGGGCGGCATGGTCGATGGGCATGGCTCAGGATTGGCAGGAACTCCCGCGATTGGAAAGGCGGGAGCGGGCGGGCGGCACGAGTTTCCGGCCGGTCCGGGCTCAGCGGGTGCCGGACTGGGCGAGCGCTTCGAGTCCCTGCTTCGCGGCGGCGAAGTCCGGATTGACCTGCAACGCGGCCGCGAAGCGGGCGCGCGCCTCGTCGGGGCGGCCGAGCTTGGCGAGCACGCGGCCGGCAGCCACGAGCGGGCCGGCGGAATCGGGGCGTGCGGCCAGCGCGGTCTCATAATGCGTGAGCGCCTCGGCCCAGGCCTCGCTGCGCTCGGCGATGCGGCCGAGCTCGCTCGCGCCCTGCACCGGGGCGAGTGTCTGCACGCGCAGGGCAAATTCCTTGGCGCGGGCAAGGCTGCCGCCGGCGATCTCCGGGGCGTTGGTGTAGTAGCGCACCAGTCCGATCAGCCCGGCCACGTGCGCAGGGTCGAGCTCGATCGATTTCTCGAAGGCGCCCTTCATGCGGCCCGCCATCATCGCCTGCTGCATGAAGCCGACCTCGCCCATGCGCACGCTGAGCGCGACTCCGAGCTGCGAGAAATACTCCGGCTTGGCCGGATCGAGCTTGGTGGCGCGCTCCGCGAGTTCGATCGCCTCCTTGGCGCGTTTCTGCGCGACGCGGACCTGCGAAAGCAAATGCAGCGCGCCGGCGTCGGGCGACTCTCCGGCGACGAGCGGAGCCAGCGCGGTCTCGGCAGCCGTGAGGTCGCCGGCCTTGAGCGCGTCGGCGGCCGAGCTGAGATCGGCCGCCGCGAAAACGGAGGCGAAGGGGAACAGGCCGGCGACGAGCACGGCGCGAAGGGAGCGGTGGATTTTCATGGGAAAAAGGAAGGAGGATGGAGGGTGATGTGGAGCGCGCCGGGCTTCATTCCTGTTGCAAGGCGCGGATGGGATTCAGCCGTGCGGCGCGGAGCGCGGGGTGGGCGCTGGCGACCAGCGCGACGAGCGGGATGAACACCGCGAGACCGACGAGCACCCACGGATCGTGCGGCTCGACGCCGTGCAACACGCCGCGCAGCAGCTGACCGAGCGCGAGCGCTCCGCCGAGCCCGACGGCGACGCCCGCGAGCGCGAGGCGGCCGGCGCGGACGAGCACCTCGCGCAGGACCCGCAGCGGCGTCGCGCCGAGCGCGAGCCGCACGCCGATCTCGCGCCCCCGCTGGTTCACCGTGAAGGCCATGCTCGCGTAGATGCCGAAGGCGCTCAATCCGAGCGCGCCGAGCGCGAACAGGCCGAACAACAGCGCCCGCAAGCGCGGCACGGTCGAAGTCAGCGCGATGCTGTCCTCCAGCGTGCGGATCGTCATCGAGGCGGTCGGATCGGCGCGCCGCAGCGCGGCTTGGATGGTGGCGGCCGAGACTGACGCGCCCTGCGTGCGGATGACCATCGTGGCGAAGAACCAAGGCGATTGCGCCAGCGGCACGTAGATCTGCGCGGGCGCGGGGTCGGCGAGGTTGTCCTGCTTCACGTCGGCGACGACCCCGACCACTTCGCGGTATTCGCGGGCGAGCCAAGGGAGGGTCTGGATGCGTTTGCCCAGCGGGTTCTCGCCGGGGAAAAGGCGTTGCGCGAGCGTCTGGTTGATGAGGCAGACCTTCGCGGCGGTCTCATGGTCGCGCTCGTCGAGCCCGCGGCCCTGGCGCAGCGGGATGCGCAGCGTGCGCAGGTAGTCCGGCGTGATGGAGTTGAAGACGGCGTCGTCGGCGTTGCCTTCGGTGCGCGGCCGGCCTTCGACCCAGAACGGATAACGCAGCGTGATGCCGGTGAGCGGGGTGCTGGAATTCACCGCGGCCGACTCCACGCCCGGCACGCGGCGCACCTCGTCGAGGGCGCGGTCGTAGCACGCGGCGAGCTCGCGCAGCGTTTCCCATTTCGAGGGCGGCGGCGCGAGCCGCACGGTCAGGATCTGCCGCGCGTCGAAGCCCGGGTCGGTGCGCTGGAGGTTGAGCAGGCTTTTCATCAACAGCGCCGCACCGGAGAGCACCACGAGCGTGAGCGCGACCTGGCCGGCGATGAGCGCCCCCTGCGCGCGGGCCGCGAAGCCGTTGGTGCCGCCGCGGGAGCCGCCGGATTTCAACGTCTCGTTCACATCCGTGCGCAAGACCTGCCAGGCCGGCAGCAGGCCGAACACGATCCCCGTGCACACGGAGGCGCCGAACGCGAAGAGCAGCGCGGTGCCGTCGACCGCTATCTCGTGCGCGCGCGGCACGAGCGCGGCCGGCAGTTGCGCGGCGAGGGCGGGCAAAGCGACGTGCGCGAGCCCGATGCCGGCGGCGCCGCCGAGCAGGGAGAGCAGCAGGCTTTCGAGAAACACGGCCCGCGCCAGCGTCCGCGGCGTGGCGCCGAGGGCGAGCCGCACGGCCAGCTCGGGCAGGCGGGCGACGCCGCGCGCGAGCATGAGGTTGGCGAGGTTGACGCAGGCGACGAGCAGCACGAGGCCCACGGCGCCGCCGAGGAGGAGCAGCGTGCGGCGCAGGCCGCTGATGCGCATCTCGAGGAGCGGTTGCACGGTGGCGGTCCAGCCCTTGTTCGTCGCGGGGTATTCCCGGGCGAGCGTGTCCGCGAGGACGGCGGCCTCGGCTTGCGCGTCGGCGAGCGAGCGTCCCGGGGCGAGGCGGCCGATTGTGGTCCAGAAGCGCGAGTCGCGCGCAAAATACTCCGGCGATTCCGCCGGGAAGGGCAGCCACACGTCGGCGAATTCCGGTTCGCGAAAACGGTCGGGCATGACGCCGATCAGCGTGGTCGGCACGTCGTTGAGGATGACGGTCGTGCCGAGGACGTCGGCCCGGCCGCCGAAGTGGCGTCGCCACGCGCTCTGGCTGAGGATCGCGGTGCGCGGCGCGGCGGCGGAGAACTCGCCGGCGTCGAAGGTCCGGCCCCTCGCGGCCGCCACGCCGAGCGTGGCGAAGAAGTGCTCCGTCACGTGCGCGGCGACGAGCTGGACCGGATCGCCGCCGGCGGGGGCGTAGGAGACGAAGTCGGGGCGATACGCCGCGAGTTGCGCGTAGGCGCGGGCGCGTTGGGCGTAGTCGCGGAAATCCGAGGCGGACAGGGCCGGCATCGTGAGCGCCTTGGCCGAGTTGGCCGCGCTCAGGCCGACGAGGCGGGCGGGCTCCGGGTAAGGCAGCGGGCTGAGCACGATGGAGCGGAAGACGGAGAAGATGGCGACGGTGGCGCCGATGCCGAGCGCCAGCATGCCCAGCGCGAGCGCCGTGAAACCGGGGGAGCGACGGAGCGAACGGAGGGCGGCGAGGCATGCGGCGGCGAACGAGGACATGCTCAAAGCCTAGCAGGATCGCGGTCCGGGCGGATGGCCCGGAGGTCAGGGTCATGGTCATGCCCGGGCATGACGGGGGGTCAGGGCGGATCAGGCTCAGGGGGCCGCACGCTGTGCTGCGGGCGCGCGGAGCACAGCGCGGTAGTGCGAGCTCAGATCAGGCCGAGCTCGCGGGCGCGGAGGGCGGCTTGGGTGCGGTCGAGGACGCCGAGTTTGCCCAGCACGTTGGTCATGTGGTTCTTCACCGTGCCCTCGGTGATGCCGAGCTCGACGCCGATCTCCTTGTTGCTGCGGCCGGCAGCGAGGAGGCGGAGGACGCCGAGTTCGCGCGTGGAGAGCGGTTCGGCGAGCGGCTGGGAGATTTTTTTGCCTTCGCGGGCGGAGAGGCGGTTCAGTTCCGCCATCATCTTCGCGGCGACGCTCGGCTCGAGCACCGAGGTGCCCTTGGCGGCGGCGCGGACGGATTCGCAGAGTTTCTCCGCCGAGCAGGCTTTCAACAGGTAACCGAGCGCGCCGGCGCGCATCGCCTCGAAGATCTCCTCGTCCTCGTCGAAGGTGGTGAGCACCACCACGCGGGCGCCGGGCACGAGTTGGGCGAGGCGCCGGGTGGCTTCGACGCCGCCCATCACGGGCATGCGCAGATCCATGAGCACGACGTCGGGGCGGTGGGCTTTGGCGAGGGCGAGGGCGCGTTCGCCATTCTCGGCCTCGGCGACGATTTCGAAGTCGGGCTGCAGGGCCAGCAAAGTGCGCAGCGCTTCGCGGAAGAGCGACTGGTCGTCGACGAGCAGGAGACGGAGCTTCTTCATGCCGGCGGGGTGGGGAGTTCGACGCGCAGGGCGAAGCCGCCTTCGAGACGGTTGCCGCATTCGACCGTGCCGCCGAGCAGCGCGATGCGCTCGCGCAGGCCGGTGAGGCCGAAGCCGCCGGACTCCGGGGCGTCGTCGGGGCGTCCGCGGCCGTTGTCGGACACTTCGAGACGCACGCAGGCGGGGGCGCGGAAATCGAGCGCGAGGAGTGCGTGGGTCGCCCGCGCGTGTTTGCGGATGTTGGTCAGCCCTTCCTGCGCGGCGCGGAAGAGCGCGTGCTCGGCGGCGGGCTCGAGGGTGCGGGGTTCTCCTTGGATGGTGACGGTCGCGGGCGGTTCGCCTTGGGCGGCGAGGCGTTGGATCGCCGTGGGGAGGGGCGGGCGCGGCGCGTCGGTGCGCAGCGTGCCGACGGAGCGGCGCACGTCGTCGAGGGCCTCGGCGGTGAGCCGGGCGGCCTTGTCGATGTTGGTGCGGGCGAGGGCTGGATCGGTGGCGAAGAGCGCGGCGGCGGCGTCGAGCTGGGTCTTCACCACGGTGAGGTAATGGCCGACGCCGTCGTGGATCTCGCGGGCGAGGCGGTTGCGCTCGCGGGTGGTGGCGAGTTCCTCGGCCTGGGCGGCGTAGGCGCGGAGCTTGGCGTTGGCGCCCTCGAGTTCGTGGCGGAGTTTCTCCGCCCGCTCGCGGGCGTTGAGGGCCTGTTTCGTGATGATGGTGAAGGCCGCGGTGAAGGCGAAGGCGGCGGTGTAGCTCATGGCCGCCTCGGGAATGGCGCGCGGGCCGAAATAATAACCGAAGACGGAGACGCTCGCGGCGAAGAGCCCGCCGCCGGCGGCGAGCGCGACCTTCCAGTTGAAGTCGAAGATGGCCTGCGAGACGAGTGGCAGGACGATGATCCCGAAGAAGCCGCGCACCGGGCTGACGAAGATCATGACGGTCACGATGACGCACAGGACGGCGAAGTTGATCGTCCGGCCGTGGCGACCGAGTCGCGCCGAGATGGAGTCGCCGAGGATGCCGAGCACGGCGTAGAGGCCGCCGAGCGTGAAGGTCGCGGCAACCTGCCAATCCTCACCGGAGATGCGCCGGGCGACGACGAAGCTGAGGAAGCAGGTCAGGATCACGCTGCCGAACGCGAACGCGCCGTAGTATTCGGTGCGATGCTGCGCAGGCGGGCGATCGGGGAAGGCGAGACTCATGGCCGGAGTGTAGCAGGTGCGACGCTGGCTGGATACGTGACCAAAGTCACGCCGGGTCATGGCGGCGCGGGCCGGCCTCCGGCGAAATGCTTCGGGTTGCAATTGCGCCTGGGGAGCCCGCGCCCACGCGGCGTTCGACGCCAATTATCGCGTGCCTCGAGGCGACCCGCGACCGGCGTGAGGTGAGCGTGGAGGCGCCCGCTCAGTGTGTCGCAACGCGCTTTATTCCTTGTGCTTCTGGCCTTCGCAAAATCTGCGCACGCAATAAGCGCAGTGTATTGACCAATCGATGCGAGGTCAGCCGCGGCAAGTTGCGCTAGGATGTGCCGGATGCTCCAAGCTTTCCTCACCAAACGTTTTGTCGCGGTGGCCTCGCTGGCCGCCCTTTTGGCGACCCCGATGACGTTCGGCGCGGCGGCCGGCACTTGGACGGTGCGCTTGCGTGCGACCTACGTCGAGACGGCCAACAAGTCCGACGCCTTCACGGCGCTCGCGACGAACTTCGCGGCCGATTCCGTCGAGGTGGAGAGCAAGTTCATCCCCGAGCTGGACATCGCCTACTGGATCACGCCGAACTTCTGCACCGAGCTCGTCCTCACCGTGCCGCAGCGCCATGAGGTGTCGTTGAAGGGTGTCGGCCGGCTGGGCACGTTCAAGCACCTGCCCCCGACGCTGATGGCCCAATATCATTTCAGCCCGGACGCGGCGTTCCAGCCGTATATCGGCGCGGGCCTGAACCTGACGCTCATTTCCAAGGTGAAACTCGCCGTCGCGAACGTGCCGCTCGATCTCGAGAACTCGAGCCTCGGCGTCGCGCTGCAGGCCGGCTTCGACTACAAACTCACCGAGAAGACTTACCTCAATTTCGACCTGAAACGAGTGGTCATCCGCAGCGACGTGCTGGCGGGTGGCGCGCGCCTCACCGAGGCGAAACTCGATCCATGGCTCATCTCCGTCGGCTACGGTTGGCGTTTTTGACGGGAGGACTTAGGCCCCGCTGCGGCGGGGCACCAAACGACAGGGCGGGCAGCGTGGAGCCCGCCCTGTTCGTTTGGGGGGATGAATTTGCGTCGCACCGCGGAGGCGCCGCGACGTTCGCGGGTCGCCTGGCTCGGCCGCAGCAGCGCCGCACGACCCACGAAAACAGGAAGCCCGCCGACCGCGGAGGCGGTGACGGGCTTCTGAGCTGAAACAGGGTTGGGGTTCAGGCAACCTGCACGTCGGCGATCTTGCGATAGCGTTCGGGCGGGATCTTGAAGCGGTGGCCGGAGTCCAGGTCGGTGAAGATGTGCCACGGGCCGTGATCGGCATTGTGGACAAACACCTCGAGGATCCGGCCTTGTTCGTAGGAGTATTCCTCCATGGCGAGCTCGTGGTCGGCGTGTTCGATCGCCTCCCCGAGCTCACCGCTGTGTGGTTCGGTGATCTCGATTTTCCAAGTCATGGTGACAGAGCGGGGTTGAAGCTAAGCGTCACTGACAAGGCGCTTGGTCCGCCGGAGGCCGTGGTAACACGCGGTATCCGGTAAGCGTCTCGGGCGCACCTCGGAGTCTGTGCGGGCGGCGACGAGGGTCAAGCGCCGCCCCTGCGCGGAAGTTGGCTGAAGCTTGCCTTGGTTTGGCGGCAGGCGGACAGGGGCCGGCGACCGGGGCTCGCCAAACCGTCGCCCAGCGCCATGCTCGCCGCCCATGATCCCCGCCCGCTGGTTCCTGGTTTGTCTGCTCCTCGTGCCCAGCCTCGTCTCGGCTGCGTCCCCGCAGGACGAGTTTTGGCAATCCCTGCAACGCCTTTGCGGCCAGGCCTTCGCCGGCCGGATGACCGAGGGCACGGCCGCGTCCGATGCGGCCTTCCAAGGCCAGCGCATGGTCATGCATGTGCGCCAGTGCGGCGAGAACGAGATCCGCATCCCTTTCCACGTCGGCGAAAATCGCTCGCGCACCTGGGTCATCACGCGAACGCCGACCGGTCTCCGCCTCAAGCACGATCACCGGCACGAGGACGGCAGTGAGGACGCCGTGACGCAATACGGCGGCGACACCCAAGATGCCGGCACGGCTGAGGCGCAGGAATTCCACGCGGACGACTTCACCGCCCAACTCATCCCGGCTGCGCGCACCAACATCTGGACGATGCGCGTCGACGGCGGAAAAATCTTCACCTACGCGTTGCGTCGCGACGCGGAGAACCGGCGTTTCGCCGTCGAGTTCGACCTCACGCAGCCCATCCCGGCGCCGCCCGCGCCGTGGGGGCACGAAGGAAAGTGAGCGGCGCCGGCTTGCGCGGCACAGGGAAGGCCGGCCGCTTCAAAAACGGCTGAGATCGTCCACCGCGGCGGCAGCGAGGTAGCGCGCCTCGTCGATGGTGCCGCCCTCGTTCGAGTCGTAGTCGACGGCGAAGCGCCAGCGCCCGTCGACCTTGCGCGCGAAGGTGTGGAATTGACCGTGGAACCGCTGCACCTTGCCGTCGGGGCCGGTGAGCACGAATTGGTAGATGCCGCGCTCGGAGGCCTGCGCGCCCTTCACGATGCGTTCGAGAAAACGGAACTGCAGGTCGATGGTCAGCTGACGTTCGGCCCAGATTGCGAACGAGCGGCGCACGCCGTCGGCGTATTCCTCCAGCGTGCGGACGATC
>JAMPXH010000058.1 GCA_023701285.1 Candidatus Didemnitutus sp. | reverse complement strand
GTGATTGTTGGCGGGTTTATTGTGGTGACCATCGTGTTAGGGTTGCTCAGCTCATGAGCAAGGCGGCCGGGTATTGCCCGCATCGCTGGTTCGCGGTAGCGCTTAGAGCACAGAACGCGTAGCACGTCGTTGCGCGCGCTCGCCCGCCCACGGGATAAAAAGAAAAACGCAAGAAAATGAGTTAGGGCGGCCGTGGCGATTTTACTTCCGAACAGTTTTTCTCGCTGCGATTTTAGGCCTGAGCGGATGCCATCAGAATACACATTCTTCTGTGACGAGTCGATTCGACGCGGACCGTTCTTCTCGAATTTCTACGGCGGAGTTCGCGTGTCTTCTGACCACATCGATGCCGTAAACGCATCGCTCAAGAGCATGTTAAGATCGCTCGGCCTAACCAGCGAAGTAAAATGGACCAAGGTCGACGCGAACTTAGTCGAGCGCTACGAGAGCATGATGGATGCGTTCTTCGCGCACATGCAAGCAGGCCGCGTTCACATGCGCGTGATGTTCACGCAAAATATCCATGAGCCGGTGGGCCTGTCCAAAGAGCAGTTGGCGGAACAATACTTTATCCTCTACTACCAGTTTCTTAAGCACGCATTCGGCCTGACCGATATGCCAGCACACCCAACGTCGCCGCGTCTTCGCATCTACTTGGATGAGATGGGCGAAACCAAGGAGAAGGTCGCGAAGTTCCGAGGCTTCGTCGGCGGACTCAGCTCGATGACCTTTAGACACACACCCGGCGTAATTCTCGATCAGTCCGACATCACGGAGGTCCGCTCACACGATCACGTTTTGATGCAATGCTTGGATGTTGTCTTAGGCGCGATTAGCTTTCGGTTGAATAACATGCACCAAGTAATCCCCGAGGGCCAGCATCGCCGGGGAAAACGCACCGTCGCGAAAGAGAAGCTGTATCGACACATCCATAAGCGCATCTGTGCAACGACGGGCAAGAAGCACTTCAACATCGGCATCAGCACCGGACTCATGGGCGGCCACTTCGATTCGTGGTCCGCACCTTACGCACATTGGCGATTCGTGCCCAAGGAGTATCGGATTAACCCCGCGCACGCGAAACCCTGAAAAGCAGACGCCCCACTTGACCTACATGAGACTCTGACGCGAGCGTCAGCATTCGGGCAAGCAGGGCGCCATAAGCTAATGTCTCCGCTTCGTCCTTGGCGTCAAGTGTGGATGCTGGGCCTAACAGTTTGCCCCCTTCCCACAAGCCGCCAACCGGATTGCCCAGTGTTATTCATTCAGTTGCAATGATCGCGACCGCGCAAACATCCAAAATCGACACTCCTATTCACACCCGGACAACCCTGACGATAGACCATTACCTTGGGTGCATTTGGGATGAAAATTCAATTCTGGTGCTACTTTTCCTATGAAGTTCGCCCCCCATCACGGGGTTTCAGCAGATGTTGGCAAACTTGCGCGGAGTTTGTTACATTTTGCTGACAGAATATCAGTCATTCGCGCTTCGAAATTTAATCTAACTTACTCTTAGATAGATAATTGGAGGTGCGGGGCGGAATCGAACCGCCGAATAGAGCTTTTGCAGAGCTCGGCCTTACCACTTGGCTACCGCACCGAAGCAAAATCGGTCCGCAACTTGGGCCAAGAATTCCAGCTGCGCAAGCGCCGAAATTCAACCGCGTGGATTCCTCCCGAATCTGGGGCGAGATGGCAGCGATCGCGCGTTTTATCTATTTTCGTTGACAGCCATTTTATGATGTTTTCTTTTCGTCAGCGAAAATGGCTTCGGCGACACCCCAATTCGATTTTTCGGTCATCCGCCGCCTGCGCGAGCAGCACGAGTTGACCCTCGCGGACCTCTCGGAGGCATCGGGCGTCTCGGTGGCGGTGATCTCCAAATTGGAGCGCAACCAGCAGTCGGCCGAGCTTGAGACGCTGTTCCGGCTCGCGCGCGCTTTCGGCCTGAGCGCGACCGATCTGATGGCACTGGCCGAATCCCCGCTGGCCCACCGCACCGGCGAGAAGCACTACCGCTCCGGCGAATTCAAATTCCGCCAGATCAAATACGCCAACGTCGTCGGCCTGCTCGGCACCGCGCCCAAGGGCGCCAAGGTCTCGCGCCCCGAGATCCACCACGACGACACTGAGGTTTGCTGGGTCACGGAGGGCAAACTCTGCCTCAGCCTCCCGCACGAGGACTGCATCCTCAGCGCGGGCGAGAGCATCCAGTTCGACGCCATCCAGCAGCACACCTACGAGGCGCTGGCCGATTCGCAGTTCGTGATCCTGCATCTGCGCAAGGACAAGCGCTACTGAGCAGCCGCCTCCGCGCCCTTTCCCCCACCACTTCCCTTCCCTCCCCATGCGCATCGACACGTCCCTCCCCGCCGCGGCCCTCGCGCCAGCGCTCAAGAATTTCTGGCAACTCTCCGGCCGGAAGATCGATTCGATCTTCAACACCTACGATCCCGCCAAGGGCTCGCCCGTCTTCACCGTCGCCGGCAAGTATACCGCGCGCGGCTGGACCGAGTGGACCGAAGGCTTCAACTACGGCTCCGGCTTCCTCCAATTCGACGCGACGGGTGAAAAGCGTTTCGCCGACGCCGCGGCGAAGTTCACGGTCGACCGCATGGCCTCGCACGTCTCGCACGTCGGCGTGCATGACCACGGGTTCAACAACCTCAGCACCTACGGCAACTGGCTGCGCCTGCAGCGCGAGGGCAAGCTGCCCGCCAATCAGGTCGAGTTCTGCGAGCTCGCCCTCAAGGCCTCCGGTGCCGTCCAGGCTTCTCGCTGGTCCACCGTCTTCGGCGGCGGCGGCTACATCTACTCCTTCAACGGCCCGCACTCCCTCTTCGTCGACACGATCCGCTCCGTCCGCATCCTGATGGTCGCGCACCAGCTCGGCCACCGCCTCATGGGCGAGAACGACGCCGCGCACTCGCTCCTCGACCGCGGCCTCCAGCACATCGAGTCCACCGCGAAATACTCCATCTACTACGGCGAGGGCCGCGACAGCTACGACGTGCCCGCCGAGCGCGGCCGCACGACGCACGAGGCGGTGTTCAACCGCAACGACGGCCGCTTCCGCTGCCCGAATTCGCAGCAGGGATTCTCCGGCTTCACCACCTGGACGCGCGGGCTCTCGTGGGCGATGGTCGGCTTCGCCGAGGAGCTGGAATTCCTCCAGACCGTGAGCGACGCCGAACTCGAGCCGCTTGGCGGCCGCGCCAAGTGGGAGGCGATCCTCCTCAAGGGCGCGCAGGCCACCTGCGACTGGTATATCGCCAACACCGCGCTCGACGGCATCCCCTACTGGGACGGCGGCGCGCCCAACCTGCACCAGCTCGGCGACTGGCGCGCGCGCAACGCCGAGATCTTCAACGATCACGAGCCGGTCGACAGCTCCGCCGCCGCCATCGGCGTGCAGGGTCTGCTGCGCCTCGGCCGCTACCTCGGCGAGACCACGCCCGAGGGCAAAAAATACTGGCAGGCCGGCCTCACCACGATGCGCACGCTGCTCAGCGACGCCTACCTCGGCACCGACCCGCAGCATCAGGGCCTGCTCCTCCACAGCGTCTATCACCGTCCGAACGGCTGGGATCACATTCCCGCCGGCCGGAAGGTTCCGTGCGGCGAAGCCTGCATGTGGGGCGACTACCACATCCGCGAAGCCGCGCTTACCCTCCAGCGCCTGATCGAGAAAAAGCCCCACTACACCTTCTTCGGCTGCCTGAAGGGCTGAGTTGGAAACCACTAATCCACACTAATCAGTAACTAATCCCAAACCACTTCCCCCAATTAGTGAGTCCTTAGTGGCCATTAGTGATTAAACCAGAATCCGTGGTTTCAAAATGAACTCTGCCTCTCTCGACCAACTCTGCATCCACACGATCACCACCAAGCCGTGGGCGATCGAGACCTCCGCCGCGAAGTTCGCCGCGGCTGGCGTCAAAGGCATCACCGTCTGGCGCGACGCCCTCGCGGGCCGCGACATCGCCAAGACCGGCCAACTCCTCCGCGACCACGGGCTGTCCATCGTCTCGCTCTGCCGCGGCGGCTTCTTCCCCGCCGCCACCGCCGCTGATCGCGCGAAGGCGCTCGACGACAACCGCAAGGCCATCGCCGAGGCCCACGCGCTGGGCGCTCCGCTCATCGTGCTCGTCTGCGGCGCCGTCCCCGGTCAGCCGCTCACCGAATCGCGCCGGCAGATCGTCGACGGCATCGCCGCGCTGCTGCCCGATTGCCAGGCCGCCGGCGTGAAGCTCGCCATCGAACCGCTGCATCCGATGTATGCCGGCGACCGCTCGGCCGTGAACACCCTCGCGCAGGCCAACGACATGGTCGCGCAGCTCAAGTCGCCCCTCGTCGGCGTCGCGCTCGACACCTACCACGTCTGGTGGGACCCGGCACTCGAGCAGGAGATCGCCCGCTGCGCGCAGCTGAACGCCCTCTTCGCCTACCACGTCTGCGACTGGCGCACGCCCACCGTCGACATGCTCAACGACCGCGGTCTCATGGGCGAGGGCTGCATCCCGCTCCGCCAGATCCGCGCCTGGGTCGAAGCCACCGGCTACCGCGGCTTCAACGAAGTCGAGATCTTCTCCACCCGCCTCTGGGCCACCGATCAGGACGAATTCCTCGCCAAGATCGTCCAAGCCTACCGCGACCACGTCTGAGCGCGCCACTGCCAAGGACCAAGTTTCAAGCCACAAGAATCCGAAACGCCAAACTCCAAATCCTAAACTCCCAACCTGCGATACAGAGAACAAACCAGAGAACCACAGAGATCACAGAGTTCCAAACCACTCTTCGTGATCTCGGTGTCCCTCCTTCCGCCTCTGTGACGAAAAATTCCTTCCCTCTTCCCTCCTTTCCCCAATGAAGACTCACAAAATCGGCATCATCATGAACGGCGTCACGGGACGCATGGGCACCAACCAGCACCTCATCCGCTCGATCAAGGCGATCATCGACCAGGGCGGCGTGAAGCTCTCCGACTCCGAGGTCATCATGCCCGACCCGGTGCTCGTCGGCCGCAGCGAGGAGAAACTGAAAGCCCTCGCCGCCCGCACCGGCGTCTCGCGCGTCTCCACCAACCTCGACGCCGAGCTCGCGAAGCCCGAGAACCAGATCTACTTCGACGCCACGCTCACCGGCCAGCGCCCGATCGGCGTCCGCAAGGCCATCGCCGCGAAGAAACACATCTACTGCGAGAAACCCACGGCCACCACCTCCGCCGAGGCGCTCGCCCTCGCCAAGGAAGTCACCGCCGCCGGCCTCAAGAACGGCGTCGTGCAGGACAAGCTCTGGCTGCCCGGCCTCGTGAAGTTGAAGTGGCTCATGGACCAGGGCTTCTTCGGCAAGATCCTCTCCGTCCGCGGCGAGTTCGGCTACTGGGTCTTCACCGGCGAGCACGAGAAGCTCCAGCGCCCGTCGTGGAACTACCGCAAGGAAGACGACGGCGGCATCATCGTCGACATGGTCTGCCACTGGCAGTATGTGATCCAGAATCTCTTCGGCGACATCAAGAGCCTCACCTGCCTCGGCGCCACGCACATCCCGCAGCGTTGGGACGAAGCCGGCAAGCCCTACAAGTGCACCGCCGACGACGCCGCCTACGCCACCTTCGAGCTGACCAACGGCGTCATCTGCCACTTCAATTCCTCGTGGACGACCCGCGTCGACCGCGACGATCTCCTCACGCTGCACGTCGACGGCACGCACGGCACCGCCGTCGCCGGCCTGCGCGACTGCAAGGCCCAGTCGATGGCCGCCACGCCGCGCTGCGTCTGGAATCCCGACATCGACAGCCCGATCAAATACAAGGACGGCTGGGTGCGCGTCCCGGACCAGGGCATCTACGACAACGCCTTCAAAATCCAGTGGGAGCTCTTCCTGAAGCACGTCGTCACCGGCTCAGCTTTCCCGTGGTCCCTCCACGAAGGCGCCAAGGGCGTGCAACTCGCCGAACTCGCCCTCGACTCCTGGGCCAAGCGCCAGTGGGTCGACGTCACGCCGCTGAAGTAATTCGCTTCACGCAGAGACGCGGAGGCGCAGAGACAAAAGCCGTCTCTCGCCTCCGATGTCCCTTCAACGTTCCTGCAGTTCCGAATCCCAAACCCTGTTTCCCTCTGCGTCTCCGCGCCTCTGCGTGAGATAAAAAAACTCTCCCATGGCTAAAGTAGCTCTCGTCACCGGCGGTTCGCGCGGCATCGGCTTCGGCATCGCCGAAGCCCTCGCGGCCGAAAAATGGGATCTCGTCATCAACGGCGTCCGCGAGGAATCCGCCGTCGCCGAAGCCCTCGCCAAACTCCGTGCCTACGGCGTGAAGGTCGGCTACGCCCGCGGCGACGTCGGCAGCCGCGAAGGCCGCGAGTCCATCCTCGCCGCCACCCGCGCCTTCACCGGCGGCAAGTCCATCAACCTCCTCGTCAACAACGCCGGCGTCGCGCCCAAGGTCCGCGCCGACCTGCTCGAGACGAGCGAGGAAAGCTACGACTACGTGGTGAACACGAACCTCCGCGGCGTGTTCTTCCTCACGCAGGCATTCGCCCGCGACATGGTCGCCGCGAAGAAAGCCGACGCCTCGTTCGCTGCCTATATCATCAACATCACCTCGATCTCGGCCACGGTCGTCTCGATCAACCGCGGCGAATACTGCATCGCCAAGGCCGGACTGAGCATGCTCTCGCAGCTCTTCGCCGCCCGCCTCGGCGCCGACGGCATCCCCGTCTACGAAGTGCGCCCGGGCGTGATCAAGACCGACATGACCGCCGGCGTGACGGAGAAATACGACAAGCTCATCGCCGGCGGTCTCTGCGTGCAGCCGCGCTGGGGTTTCCCGACCGACATCGGCAAATCCGTCGCCGCCCTCGCGCGCGGCGATTTCCCCTTCAGCACCGGCCAGGTCGTCATGGTCGACGGCGGCCTAACGATGCCGCGGCTCTGACGCGCCGCGGGCGCGTGGGACCGTCGCTCAATCCTCCAGCGCCGCCTCGATCTGTCGCGCGGCGGTGCTGAGGACTTCGATGCGGGCGTAGCGTTTGTCGTCGGCGGGGATAAGATGCCACGGCGCGGCCGGCCGGTCGGTCAGCGCAAGCATGTCACCGACGGCGATCTCGTAGGCCGCCCGCTTGCGGCGATTGCGCCAGTCCTCGTCGTTCAGCTTGTGCCGCTTGTGCGGCGTCGTGGCGCGCTCCCGGAAACGGCGCAGTTGCTCCGCGTGGGAGATGTGCAGCCAGTATTTGATCACGATCGCACCATGGTCGGTGAGTTCGCGTTCGAAGGCGTTGATCTCGCCGTAGGCGCGCTTCCATTCGTCCTCGCGGCAAAAGCCCTCCAACCGTTCCACCAGCACGCGGCCATACCACGAACGGTCGAACACCGCCATGCGCCCGTCGCGCGGCACATCGCGCCAGAAACGCCACAGGTAGTGCGCGTGCTTCTCCTCCGGCGTCGGCTTCGCCACGGAGATCACGCTGTAATCGCGCGGGTCCACGGCGCTGGTCAGGCGGCGGATCGCGCCGCCCTTGCCCGCGGCGTCCCAACCCTCGAAGACGAAGACCAGCGAACGTCCGGCGGCGAACGCCGCCCGTGCCGCCCGGCTCAGGCGTCCGAGCCATTCCTCGCGCAGCGCGTCGTAATCCCGCTCCGCCAGCTCCTGATCGAGCGGCAGGGCGAGCAACCGGCGCCGGCCGGAGGGCCGCAGGGGTTCGACCACCGCCGGAGCCACGGGCGGACGCAGACGCGCGAAGTGCCGCTGCTGCTGGCGGAACTGGGCGAGCAGCAACTGCGCAACCGCAAGATCGCGGGCGCGCTCGTCCTCCGCCTCCACCTCGTGCCAGCGTGCCCCCGGACGGTCGGTGATGCGCCGGATGAGCCGCGCCGTCTTGCCGAGGCGCTTGTAGCTGCGGTGATGATGCCAGTCCTCGTCCGTCACGCGCCAGGCCGTGAGTGGGTCGGCGCGGAGCGTGCGCAGCCGGCGGCCTTGCGCCTCCTTCGAAAGGTTCAGCCAGACCTTCACGATCAGCGTGCCGCCGTCGGCCAGCAGCCGCTCGAAGTCGCGGATGCGCTCCGCCTCGTGCGCAACGTGCGCGAGGGCGCGCTTGTTGCGGGCCTCCTCGCGGAGGGTCTCCGTATACCACGAGCCGGCGTAGAGCCCGATGCGGCCGATGCCGGGCAAACTGCGCCAGAAACGCCACTGGAGCGGGTGCACCTGCTCGCTCTCCGTCGGCGGATGATAGGAAAACGTCTCCACCCCGCGCGGATCGAGCCACTCCGCGAGCGTGTTGAGGAGATTGCCGCGCCCGGCGCCCTCGGGGCCGGCGATGATGAGCAGCACCTTGAACGGCACCTGCTTCAGCTCGACCTGCAGTTGCACGAGCCGGGCGCGCAGCTGCTTCGCCCGCGCCTGGTAGACCTTCTTGGTGAGTCGCTGCTTTCGCGTCGCCTTGGCCATGTGCGCCCACGCTGGCCGCCGGCGGCGGTTTGTCGAGCGAGGCCTTGCGGAAGTGCGGCCGGCAGCGACCGCACGCTCAGCCGGGATCATGCAGGAGGTGGGCGTCGGTGTCCCTACCGACGCCTGTCGCCGCTGGGACAGCGGCGACCACCCCATTGTCAGGAGCTCATCAGTCGGGAGTGGCGTCCAACTGCATGAGTCCGGCTCAGGGCACCGTGACGCTCAACCGCGCGAAAAACGGCGTGGCGGCGGCGGGCAAGATCACGGCGATCTGGTTCCACTCGGCACCGGCGGGCGTGCTGCTGATGCTGACTCCGGCGACGCCGTCCTGGGCGCGGTCCCAGTTGACGAGATCGCCACTGTGCTCGACGGCCCACGTCACCGCGCCGAGCGCGGCAACGGCGCGGAAGGTGAGGTGCCACTGCCCACCATTCTCGCCGGCAAGATGGTTCAGGGTCGGACGATCACCGGCGGAGAAGAGCGTCGGATCGGTGCCGAGGAAAAATTCCACGGCGTTCACGATCCCATCGGCATCGGGATCGGCCAGCGGGGCGCCGCTCGTCGCGTCGAGTCCATGGCGCGTGCGGAAGGATTGGTAAGGCGTCGGGCTGGAACCGTCGGGATAAGTGCCGGCCGGGCCGCCGTCGAAGACCGGCCCGACCTCGTGCCGGAGCAAGGGACGGAAGCCGCCCTCGCCGGCCTCGCGCTCGTGGCAACCGATGTCCTGCCCGGTCGCGGGCCGCGCCAAGCCGCGGATGTCCTCCGTCGCCACCAATGTCGCGTGGGCCGCATCGAGGAGCGGGCTGCCGGCCGCCGGCCGCCGGTAGTGATCGACGACCTCGTCGATCCGGGGCGAGGCGCTCGCGGTGTAGGTGCCGCCGAGTCCGTTCCAACCGGTGTCGGCATCGGGATGATAGAAGTAGTTGCCTCCGGAGCCGGCGGGGGTGAACGCGCTGTTGCGCACGACGCCATTGCTGCTGCCGGCGCCCTGCCAGGCGTTGTTGAAGAGGCGCACGCCGGTCGGTTGCAGCGAGCCGGTGTCGACGTAGCCGAGGTTGATCTCGCGGCAGTTGATGAAGGTGTTGTGCGCGATGGCGGCGTTGGCGGCGGACTCGTAACCGTTGTCGCCACCGGAGCCGTCGCCGTCGTCCCACGTCGTGGCGCCGGCCATGACGCAGAGCGCCGCCCGCAGGTTCGTGCCCGTGAGGTTCACGAAATAGTTGTTCCGCACCTGATGATCCTGGCCGATGACGCGCACGCCGCCCTGGTTGGAGTTGGCGGGGCCGAGCACGATGGTGTCGCCTGCGTAGGCGCCGCCGCCGAAGATGAAATTGCCCTCGACGAGGCACGCGTCGCCGTGGCGGAGCGTGATCTGGCCGTAGCTCTCGAGGAGCGTGTTGCGCAGGATGCGGTTGCCCCGGGATTTGTTGGAGATGATCTCCATGTCATTCGGCTTCTGGCCGTCGTCGCGCCAGATCGCGCGGTAGAAAACGTTGCGCTCGACCGTCACGCGCATGTCGTGCGCCTGCGAGGAACTGTCGCCGATGCGGATGGATTCGTAGCCGTTCTGGCTGGTCGAGCACTCGCGCGGGCCGAAATAGTTGTAGCGCAGCACGTGCTGCCGCGGCGTCGCGATGCCGGCCTCGGCGGTGTTGCGCTTGAAGGCGACGGTGGCGTTGCGCGTGGTCTTGCCGCTGAAGTGGCAATACTCGATCGTGTGGTTGAACCCCTCGACGTAGATCCAGTGCCCGTAGTCGTCGCCGGCCACGCAGTCGCGGAAACGGACGTTGCTCACGGTCATGTGCCGGGAGTTGGCATCGAGCTTGATGATCCAGACGGGGTCGGAGTTGGCGTTCGGATACATGCCGCTGCCCGCGGCGAAATCGAGCCCGGCGAGGACGATGCCGCGACCTTGCAACGTGATCCGCGAAGGCTGCGTCACGACCGCCCCGCCGGGCGTGGCCGCGTGGATGCGGATGGGATTGGCGAGGGCCTCGGCGTCGCTGGCGATCGTGCTGACGAGCGTCTTGTTCAACTCGCCATAGGCACCGTCCTCCAGCACCACCACGTCGCCCGCATTCAAGGCCGGCAAGCCGTTGAACCCCGCGGCGTCGCTCACCCGGCGCACGACGGCGTGGCCGGCCGACGCGGCGCCAAGCGCGAGCAAGGCGCCACACAACAGCGCCCAAGGCGCACGGAAGGAAGGAAAAGGACGCATCGGAGAAGAGGTCGGACGAAATGTCTGATAATTATCAAATCTCCGGTCCGTCGGGTGCTGTCAAACAATCGCGGCATCCGCCCGGCGCCGCGTGCGTGCCGGGCGCCGGAGCCCGCCTCCTGATTGTGCTCAAGTCCGACGAAAACCGGCCGATGGCCAAGGATGCACCGTGTGTCCCTCTTGCGGCGGACGCACAGCGTTCCCATGTCGCATATCCTGCTCGTCGATCCCGGGATGGTGGCCAGGAAAGCCATGCACGGCATCCTGACCCGCAGCGGGCATGCCTGCGCGGCGGTCGAGAACGCCGCCGAGGCGCTCGCCTTCCTCCGGCGGAACGTGCGCGTGGATCTGATTTTCACCGAGCTCGCCCTGCCCCCGACGAGCGGGCTGGCGCTGATCGAGAGCCTGCAAGCCGACGCCCTGCTGCGGCACATCCCGGTGGTCGTCTATGCGCAAAAGGCCGATCGCGAGCTGGTGAAGCGCTGCCTCGGCTCCGGCGTGCAGAACATCCTCATCAAACCCTACGCCGACGAGGCGATCCACGCCGAGATCGCCAAGGCCGAGGGCGATCCGTGGAGGGCGCGCCTGTTCGAGGAGGAGAAATCGTTTTGCCGGCTCACGGGCATGTCGCCCGCCGACCTGCATCGCTCGCTGGAGGCACTGCAACAGGCGGCGCAACTCGCCGCCGAACCGCTGGCCGCCGCGCTGCGGGCACGCGACTCCACCGCCGTGAACGCGCTCACGCTCCCTTTGCACGAGCAGGCGGAGATCGTCGGCGCCTGGGGCATGGTGGAGGCGCTGGATCGGATCGCCGCGGGCCACGCGGAGCCAGACACGGCGCTGGCCGCGCTGCAGTTCGCCGCCGACCTCACCGGATTCTGGCTCGACCCGCAGCGCATCGGACCGGATTTCCTCGGCGCGGATGCGGCCCGGATCGCCGATCCGCTCGAGCTGGCCCGCGCGCAGTGGCTGGCCGCACCGGCGGAAGGACGTTGTCCGGTGATCGACTGGTCGCAGCTGCTCCGTCGGGCGGAGGCGCTGTCCGGCTGTCCGGTCATCGAGTCCGTCGCGGCCGGGTTCCAGATGCTCGCCAACGGGAAACCCTCCTCGATCCATCCGTTGATGGATCAGGTTGCGCGCGACCCGGGGCTGACCGTGCAAGTCCTCCTCGCTGCGCACCGTCTGCGCACGGAAGACGACGATCTCACCTGCATCGAGGACGCGCGGCTCGCCGTGGGTCAGCTGGGCGAGGCCCGGCTGGAGCAACTCGCGCGCAATCTCGTCTGCACGCCGGAGGCCACGCTGGCGTTGCCCCCGGCGTTCGATTGGCCCGGCTTCTGGACGTATCAACGCGGCGTCGCCCGCATCGCCCAGCTGCTGTGTCGCGATCTGGAGTTCAACAGCCTCGAAGCCGCCGCGCGCACGGCCGGGCAGTTGCACGACTTCGGTCTCCTGCTGCTCGCGCACCTCGAGCCGGCCGGCTGCCAAGCCATCCTCGAACACACCCGCCGGCACCGCGTGCGGCGGAGCGAGGCCGAGCGGCTGTTCCTCGGCGGGACGACCACGCAACTGGCGCTCCATTTCGCCGAAAAATGCAGCCTGCCCCGCCGCTACGCGAACGTGCTGCGCTGGATCGACGATCCCGCAAGCGCGACCGAGGATGCTCCGCTCGTCGCCATCGTCTCCCTGGCGCGCGACCTGTGCCGGCAAAACCAAGTGGGCACCTGCGGGGACCCGTTGGCCGACCAAACGCTCGCCTTGGAGCAAACTCCCGAGTGGGCGATCCTGCGCGAAGGGCTCTACCCGAGCTTCAACCTGCGCCAATTCGAACAGCAGGTGCACGCGTATTGCGGGCGTCTGCGCACCGAGTTCAGCGGCCACCAGACCGGCTTCGTGTCCGAGCTGGTGGGCCAGTCGGGCGCGTGACTCAGATATAATACATCTCGGCCTCGGTGCGCGCCGCCATCGCCTCGAGGGTGTAGGCGCGCGCACGCTCTTCCGCGGCCTCGCGGATCTCGTCCCAAATCTGCCGCATGCGCCGGCCGGATTTGCCGCCGTGATTGCCGCTCGGGGCCAGCAGGTCGCCTTCGATCACGTGGATGATGTCGAGCAACGTGATCTGGTCCGGCGCCCGCGCCAGCAGGAAGCCGCCCTGCACACCCCGCCGACTCTCGACGAGCTTGCCGTTCTTCAACTCGCCGAGAATCTGCGCGAGGAAGTTGGCCGGCACCTCCTCCACTTTCGAGAGATCGTCGATCCGCACCGGCTCGCCGCCGGCGTGATGCCGCGCGAGTTCGCACAGGATGCGACAGGTGTAATCGAGTTTGACGGTGATTTTCAAAGGTCGGGAACGTTACGCACGCGAGCGGCGAGGTCGCAAGGCTTAGGTGACGGCGGTCGGCCCGAGCGTCACGGCGTGCTACTCATGGCGGTCGGGACGACCGCCGCTACCCATGGGGCATTGCACGGGCGGAATTGTCCTGCCGGCGATGACGGTCCGCCCGGCCACCGCGCTCAAATCGTGTAGTCCGTCAGCTCTGGCCGCGCGGGCGTGGTCGGCGGGTGGAACATGCCGGCGGCCACGGTCGCATGCGTGCCGGGCTCGATCAGGATGAACGAGCCCGTGAGCCGGTTCTCGGCGTAGCCGTCGTAGAACAGCGGCCGCGCTGTGCGGAGCCGCACCTCGCCCAGGTCGTTCAACCCGAACTCCGCCGGCGCGAGCTGCGGCTCGTAGCTGGCGAGGTCGAGGCGGCTGACGAGTTCGGTGATGACGGCCTGGGTGGTGTGCGTCGTGTGTTTGAGGAGGAATTTCCGCCCGGGCGTGAGGGCGCGCGGGTGCATCCAGCAGAGGCGCGCGCGCAACTCGGTGTCGCCACCGGGCAGGAAGTCCGGCTTCACCAGCATCGCGCCGCGCGAGATGTCGATGTCGTCCTCCAGCACGAGCGTGATGGATTGCGGGCAGAACGCCTCCTGCGCTTCGCCGTCGAAGGTGTGGATCTGCTTCACGCGCGAGACGAGGCCGCCGGGCAGGGCCATGATCGGGTCGCCGACGCGCACGACGCCGCCGGCGATCTGGCCGCTGCAGCCGCGGAAATCGTGCAGGCGCGGATCGGTCGGCTGGTTCGGCCGGTTCACCCACTGCACGGGCAGGCGGAAGTGCTCGAGATTCCAGTCGCTGCCGATGTGCACGGTCTCGAGGTGCGCGAGCAGCGTCGGTCCGGCATACCACGGCGTGTGCGGCGACGGCTCGACGACGTTGTCGCCGTTGAGCGCGCTGAGCGGGATGAACTTCACGTCCTTGATGCCGAGGCGCGGCAGGAAGGTGGCGAACTCGGCGCGGATCTCGTCGAAGCGCGCCTGGCTCCAGCCGACGAGGTCCATCTTGTTCACCGCGACGACGAGGTGCGGGATGCGCAGGAGCGCGGCGATGGCGGTGTGGCGGCGACTCTGCTCGATGACGCCGGCGCGGGCGTCGACGAGGATGATGGACAGGTTCGCGGTGCTCGCGCCCGTGACCATGTTGCGCGTGTATTGGACGTGGCCGGGCGTGTCCGCGATGATGAAGCGGCGGCGCGGCGTGGCGAAGTAGCGGTAGGCGACGTCGATGGTGATGCCCTGCTCGCGCTCGGCGCGCAGTCCGTCGGTGAGGTTGGCCAGGTTGACGCGGCCCTCGCCCGTGAGGTCGGCGGAGCGCTCGAGCGCCTCGATCTGGTCCTCCATGAGCGATTTCGAATCGTAGAGCAGGCGGCCGATGAGCGTGGACTTGCCGTCGTCGACGCTGCCGCAGGTGTTGAAGCGGAGGATGTCGACCAGCGACGGAGGCGTCGCGGGCAAGGGAGAAAAGGTCGGCGCGGACGGCGTCGGCGCCTCGGTGGCGGGGGCGAAACTCATGTTAGAAATAGCCTGCTTTCTTGCGGTCTTCCATCGCGGCCTCGGAGGCGCGGTCGTCCGCGCGCGAGCCGCGCTCGGTCACGCGGGCGGCGGCGACCTCGGCGATGATGTCGTCGAAGTTGTCGGCCGGGGATTCGATCATGCCGGTGGAGATGATGTCGCCGATGGTGCGCACGCGGACGCGGAGCGTCTGCACGGTCTCGGTGGGTTTGGGCGGGATCAGGGAGTTGACCGGCAGCCACTGGCCGCCGCGCCGCACGCACTCGCGCGGGTGGCTGAAGTAGATCGTCGGGACGGCGAGCCGCTCGCGGCGAATGTATTCCCAGACGTCCTGCTCGGTCCAGTTGCTGAGCGGGAACACGCGCATGTTCTCCCCGGGATTGAGGCGCGCGTTGTAGAGGTTCCAGAGTTCGGGGCGCTGGCTCTTCGGGTCCCACTGGCCGAAGCTGTCGCGGAAGCTGAAGAAGCGCTCCTTCGCACGGGCCTTCTCCTCGTCGCGGCGCGCGCCGCCGATGAGGCAGTCGAAGCGGAACTCCTCGATCGCGGCGAGCAGCGTGGGGATCTGGAGCTTGTTGCGGCTGATCTCGCCCGGCGCCGGGATGGCGAGGCCGCGCGCGATGGCGTCGTCGACGGTGCGCACGATGAGGCGCGCCCCGAGCTCGGCGGCGCGGCGGTCGCGGAATTCGTTCAACTCCGGGAAATGGTGCCCGGTGTCGATGTTGAGAAACGGCATCGGGATCTCCGAAGGGCGGAACGCCTTCTCGGCGAGACGCAGCAGGCAGATGGAATCCTTGCCGCCGGAAAACAGGATGGCCGGACGGTCGAACTCACCCGCGACTTCGCGCAGGATGTGGATCGCCTCCGTCTCGAGATAATCGAGGTGGCCGAGATGATAGGAACTCATGGAGAGTGAAAAAAATGGGAAGGATACGTGCGCTGGGCCGGAGTGCGCGCGGGCCGCAGGGCGCGATCGCGCGGCGCGAGCCGGCCGGAACGCGGGCCCTAGCGGAGAAGCGCTCGCGCGCCGAAGGGAAGCAGGGCCGCCGCGGAATACGGGCTGGGATGACAACACACACCGAGCCGCCCGGCGACAGGCGACGACCCTGCAAAGCGGAGCGAGACGCGGGGCGCAGGCGTGAGCATGGTTCAGCGCGCGGCGTCCACACCGGCCACGGCCTCGCGACCCCACGCGACGTGCAGGCCGCACTCGCGCTTCGCGTCGGCCTTGGCCGGATCGAAATAGGCGAGCTCGTTCGGCAGCCGGTGCTCGCGCAAATAAGCGTCGAGCTGCTCGTCCTCCCAATCGAGGAGCGGGCTGACCTTGAGCGTGTTGAAATTCGCGTCCCACGTCACGGTGTCGAGTGCGGCGCGGTTGGCGGTCTGCGAGCGGCGCAGCGCGGTGATCCACACGGCGGGCGCGAGCTCGCGCATGCCGCGCTGGAAAGGCTCGAGCTTCATCAGCGCGCTGAAGCGCTTGAGGCCGGTCTCGTCGTCGGGCGAAGGCACCGGGCCGTGGACCGCATCGCGATGCGCCGGCGTGAGGCGCGGGAGATACGGTTTCAGGTTCAGCTTGAGCAGCGCCGTCACTTCCTCGGCGTGGCGGTAGGTCGCGGCGAGGTTGTAGCCGTGGTCGACCCAGAGCACGGGGATGTCCGGCCGGGCCTGCGTGGCGAGGTGGAGGATGACGGCTTCGTAGGGACGGAAATTCGTCGAGACGATGGCGCGGCCGGGTGCGAGAGATGCGGCCCAGCGGACGATGTCGAGGGCCGGGCGGGCGCGCAGCTCGGTGTTCCAGCGGGAAATCTGTTCGGCGGTGTAGGACATGAGCGGGAAGCGGGTGGTTTTTCAGTTGGCGACGGCGGTGGCCGCAGCCTTGGCGGCGTCGAGTTCAGGGAGGATCGTGCGCTGGGCGAAATCGCCGAAGTGCTCGCCGGGCAGGCGCTCGTCGCGCCAGCGCGTGAGCACGGGACGTAGCTCCTTCATGATGTCCTCGGATTTGACGCTCGCACGGAATTCGCGGTTCAGGCGCAGGCAGGTCTCGGAGCCGCCGAGGTAGATGTTGTATTTGTTCGGCGCGCGGCCGACGAAGCCGATCTCGGCCATGTAGGGGCGGGCGCAACCGTTGGGGCAACCCGTCATGCGCACGATGAGTTCCTCGTCCGCGAGGCCGAGCGCGGCGAGTTCCGTCTCGAAGGCGTCGAGCAACGTCGGCAGGAAGCGCTCGCTCTCGGCCAAGCCGAGGCCGCAGGTCGGCATCGACGGGCAGGCCATGGACGAGCTGCGCACGGCACGCGCCTGATTCTCCACCGGCACGCCGTGTTCGGCGAGGATCGCCGTGATGTCGGCGCGCGCGGCCTCGGGGACGTTGGCGAGGAGAAGATTCTGCGAGGGCGTCAGCCGCACTTCCACGCGGTGCTGCTCCACGATGCGGCGGAGCGCCGTCTTCAGCTGGCGTTGCGCGGTGTCCTTGATGCGTCCCGCCTCCACGTAGAGGCCGAGGAAGAAGCGGCCGTCCGTCTGGCGGTGCCAGCCGAAGAGATCGCCCTGGCGCGTGAAGGGCATCGGCGCGGGAGCCGCGAGCGGGAAACCCGTGCGGGCCTCGACCTCGCCGCGGAACCACGCCGCGCCTTTCTCCTCGAGCACGTATTTCAGGCGGGCATGCTTGCGGTTGGTGCGGTCGCCGTGATCGCGGTAGGCGGTGAGCACGGCCTTCGCGACCTCGACGATGCGCTCGCGCGGGAAGAAGCCGAGCACGTCGGCGAGCCGCGGATAGGTTTCCTTGTTGCCGTGCGACATGCCGAGTCCGCCGCCGGCGAGGAGATTGTAGCCGAGCAACCGGTCCGGGTTGGCGGGATCGGCGATGGCGACGAAGCCGAGGCAGTTGGTGAAGACGTCGGTGTCGTTGAGCGGCGGGATGGCGAAGGCCGTCTTGAACTTTCGTGGCAGATACGTGCGGCCGTAGAGCGGATCCTCGGCGGGCTGCGGCTCGCGCGGCTCCTCGCCGCGGGCGCCGTGCAGGTTGAGCTCCTGTCCGTCGATCCAGATCTGATGATAAGCGGTCGCGCGCGGCAGCAATGCGGTGGAGACGAGGCGCGAATCCTCCAGCACCTGCTCGACGAGCACCGAGGTCGCCGGCGTGGAGGGCGCCATGACGTTGCGCGCGACGTCGCCGCAGGCGGCGAGCGTGGTGGAGAGCACATCGTGGATGCCGCGCATGATCGGGCCGAGGCCCGACTTCACGACGCCGTGCCACTGGAAGGCTTGGCGCGAGGTGATGCGCAGGGTGTTGTTCGCGTAGCGCGTGGCGAGGTCGTCGAACGCGAGGTATTGCTCCGGCGTCACCACGCCGCCCGGCAGGCGATTCCGGATCATGAAGATGTATTGCTTGCCCGTCTTCCGCTTGTCGCGGTCGTCCTGCTGGTAGAAGCCGTGGAACTTGATGAATTGCTCGTCGTCCTCCGAGAAACGGTCGGCGTTCGGGTCGGCCAGCGTCGCGGCGATGGCGCCGCCCAGCGAAGGGTCGCGCTGCTTCAAGAGCTCGTTCTTGGCGAGCGCCGGCGCGGCGGAGGCAGCGGGAGCGACAGGTGCAGGGGCGGAGGAAAGGGAGGAGGCGTCGGACATGACACAGAGACTCCAAGCCGCTTCTTGACCCTGAGCAAAGCTCAAATATGTCATAGGTCATGTCCCTAGTAATGTTTTCAGAAGGCGCGACTATCCAGCGGGGTTACGTCTGGCTGGTCGGTGCAGGTCCGGGCGCGGCTGATCTCATCACGCTCCGCGGGGTAAAGGCGCTGCAACGCGCCGAGGTGGTGCTGCACGACGACTTGGCGGGCCGCGACCTGCTCGAATTGTGCCGCGAGGGCACGGAATTCATCTACGTGGGCAAGCGCGCCGGCGGCCACAGCGCCTCGCAGGAGGAAATCAACCGGCTGCTGGTCAGCCAGGCTCGCGCGGGCCGGCAGGTCGTGCGGCTGAAGGGCGGCGATCCCTCCGTGTTCGGACGCATGGGCGAGGAACTCCAAGCGCTGCGCGCCGCGCAGATCGCGCACGAAATCATCCCGGGAGTAACCGCAGCCTGCGCCGCCGCAGCCGCAGCCGGCATCAGCCTCACGCAACGCGGGCTCGCTTCCGCGGCCGTGCTCGCCACGGGCCACGAATGCGCGGGCAAGTCCGGTCCCCCGCTGGATTGGGAAGCGCTCGCCCAACCCGGCACGACGCTGTGCGTCTACATGGGCACGCGCAGCCTGCCCGACTTGGCGCGCCGCCTCGTCGCCAACGGCCACGCCGCCGAGACTCCGCTTCTCATCATCAGCGACGCTTCGCGCCCGCAACAGGTCATCCGCGCGGGCACGCTCGAGAGCGCCGCCGACCTCGCGCACGACGCCGAAGGCACGCCCTCGCTCGTCGTCATCGGCGAAGTGGCCGCGCAAAACCCCGAGTGGCAGACCGCCGCCCCGGCCCGCACCTACGCCCATGCCTCCGTCTGAAAAACGCCGGAGCCGCCTGCAGCAGCTCTGGCGCGATTGGCTCGACCACCTGCCGCTCTCCGACCACGCGCCTGAGCCGGAGATTTCCGCGACGACCTTCGTGCGTCAGGACGAGCTCAAAGCGGAGCGGCCCCCTGCCCCGCCCTCCAGCGATCCGCGAGGATGTCGGGCAGCAGCGGATGCTCGGCCACGAGAGGCGTGAGCCGCGTCACGAGCCGCGGATACACCGCGGCCACGCGCCGGCAAATTTCCGCCACGTCACCCTCCGGGCCCGCGTGCCGTCCGGGCAGCAGGAATTGCATGGCGACGATCACCGGACCGCAGTTCCATCCTTCGCTCGCGAGCAAGTCTTCCAGCAGCGGCTCGTTGAACGCGTAGTCCGGACCGGGCCGGCGCTCCATGCTGCACGGCGCCACGATCGCAGCCGCGCCGAGCAAGCGCTGCAACTGCTCGGCCAACGCATCGCGCACGCGCGTGACGACCGGCACGGGACTGCCGTGGTCCACGAGCGCGACGCGTAGCGGACCACTGTCCGCCTCGACCGGCACGGCGCGCACGTGGTCCGCGAGGATCTTCGCCAAGCGCGGATCGGCCGGATCAAACAGCGGCGGCGCCACCCGCACGCGCAGACCAGGATGTCGCACGCGCAACTGCGCGACGCGTTCCGGCAAATAATCCGTCAAAGCCCGGCTCGGCCCGAAGAACAGCGGCACCACGAAAAAATCCTGCGCGCCACCCGCGGCTCTGCGCGCCACCGCCGGCTCGAAGATCTCCGCCGGACGGCCCCCGAGCGCGTCGGCCGGGATCGCGGAGGAATGCAGGAGCGACACCGGCTCGACCGGCGCACCGACCCGCGCCGCGAGCGCTGACGCGAGTTCGCGCAACCGGAGCGTCGCCACGGGAGCGAGCGAGCCGTTGTCGAGCAGCAGCGTGACGGGGCGGGACATCGTCTCTTCAGTCAGCGGACTCAGGGCACGCCACGCTCACACGCGGCCCTCGCGGCGCTGCCTTTCCGCCAGGGCGACCGCAATCTCGCGCGCGAAGAACGGTCCGCGGAAAATCATGCCCGTGTAGATCTGCACGAGCGTGGCGCCGGCATCGAGTTTCTCGGCGGCGGAGACCTCGTCGTGGATGCCGCCGACACCGATGATCGGCAGCCGGCCGGACGTGGCGCGGCTGATGTAGTGGATGACTTCGGTGGCCCGCCGTTGGAGCGGCTTGCCACTGAGTCCGCCCGTTTCGTTGACCGTCGCGAAGAAGCCCGGGCGCGCCAACGTGGTGTTGGTGGCGATGATGCCGTCGAGTCGGAGATCGGCAATGACCTCCAGTGCCGCGTCAATCTGCGGGAAGGTAAGGTCCGGCGCAATCTTGAGGAGGAGCGGCCGGCGCGGCTTGCCCGCGGCGACGCGCGCAGCGTTTTCCGCGACCAGCGCGCCGAGCAAGGGCTTGAGCCACGACGCGTCCTGCAGCTCGCGCAGTCCCGGGGTGTTGGGGCTGCTGACGTTGATCGCCACGTAATCGGCATGATCCGCCAGCAGGCGGAAGCTGCCGAGGTAATCCTCGGTGGCGCGGTCGATCGGCGTCACCTTCGTCTTGCCGAGATTGATGCCGAGCGGGATGCGGCGCTGTCCGGGCGCGGCCTGTTTCGCCAACCGGGCCGCGAGCGCGGCGGCACCGTGGTTGTTGAACCCCATGCGGTTGATCACGGCCTCCTGCGCGGGGAAACGGAATACGCGCGGCTGCGGATTCCCGTCCTGCGCGTGCAACGTGATCGTGCCGATCTCCACGTGGCCGAAGCCGAGCGCCGCCGCCGCGGGCCAGGCCTGGCCGTGCTTGTCGAAACCCGCGCCCAGGCCCACGGCGTTGGGGAATTTCAGCCCGCAGCACTCGATCGGCGCATGGCGCGAGGCATCGAGCTGATGCAGCCTCTCCAGCAGCGCGCACAGCGGGCGCAAGCGCCCCAGCAGCCCCAGGGCGCGCACCGCCTTCTCGTGCGCTTCCTCCGGGGTGTAGCGGAAGAAATACGGTTTCGCGAAACTGTCGTAGTAGCGGCCCATGCGTGGCCGGACCATGAGGCGCGCACCGGCCGCTTTCAAGCGCGACAACCGATATGTCAGCCGGCGACTTACCAAAGTCGGGAAAATTTTGCGCAAAATAGTGTTTCAGTATTTGACACTGCCCCCCGCGCGTCCTTTTTCCGGTCAAGTTTATCACTTATGGCGAAAGGAACTCCCCAACTCGAATGGTGCATTGTGCGGCTCGGCGAAGACCACAACTGGTGGGTCGACGAGGTCAGCGATCCGGTGCACTGGGATGTCGACGCGCTGAGCATCATCGATCCGCGCCAGGTCGATCATCTCATCGAGGCCATCGAGCCGCTGCGTGAATACGGCTTCGACCCCGACATCTTCGAGCGCGCCTTCATCTCCTTCCGCATCACGAAGGACCTCGGCAAGGGCCGCGTGAATCTGAAGCGCACCAAGGAGTCGCTGCTCGAGTCCGACGAGAAGCTCTTCGCCCTCCCCGACATCATCGACGAGGAAAACGGGCCCTACGCCGACCTGCTCGATCACCTCACGCGCCTCCGCGTGAAGCTGCTGAACGACCTGTTCGACTTCGAGGAGAAGCTCACCGTCGACGAGGTCGAGGACCAGATCCGCGAGGCCCAGAACAACGACTTCATCGAAGGCAAGTCCGTCCACCTCTTCAGCGAGCTCACCGCCATCCTCGACTTCGTGCCCGCCGGCTACGGCGACGAAGACGACGAGACCGAGAAGCGCGTCGCCGCCGATGAGGACGATGACGATCTCCCCGAGATCGAGGAGGAAGAGGATGAGCGCATGAAGAACGACGCCTCCCTCAAGTGGGACGAGGACGAGGAGGAGGCGAAGGAAGAGGACGGCGAAAAGAAATCCGAGGACGACGAAGAAGACGAGGACGACGGCGCCGAGAAGGATTTCGACGACGAAGACGCCGAGGAAGAAGACGAGCGTCCCAAGAGCCGTCGCGGTCGCGCCTGATCCGGTCCGCTTCCCGCTTTGCCAAGGCTGCGTGCGATTCCGCCGCAGCCTTTTTTGTTGCCCATCCCCGGGAACCCGACGCCCGCCGGCCGGGCTTCCTCGCCCGGCGGGATCAGCCGGGGCTCGCCGCCGCTCCGGTGTTGCCAGCCCGCGGCCGGACACTCAGTAACGACGCGCCTTCCCCTTACCCCCTCGCGGCGAACCCAACACACGTCCCCTGCCCTGCATGAGCCTGTTTCGCACGAAATCCATCACCGACCTCCAGAGTGAGGCTCGCGCCGAGCACGGCTACAAGCGCACGCTCGGCCCGCTCAACCTCGTCAGCCTCGGCATCGGCTCGGTCGTGGGCGCGGGCATCTTCGTCCTCGCCGGCACCTCCGCCGCCCAATACGCCGGCCCGGGCATCGCCCTCTCCTTCATCATCTCGGGCATCGCCTGCCTTTTCGCGGGCCTCTGCTACGCGGAGCTTGCCTCGATGATCCCCGTCTCCGGCAGCGCCTACACCTACAGCTACGCGACGCTCGGCGAACTGCTCGCATGGGTCGTCGGCTGGTGCCTCGTGCTGGAATATCTGTTCTCCGGCGCCGCCGTGGCGGTCAGCTGGTCGGGCGCGATCCGCGACATCCTGGCGGAGTTCAGCATCACCCTGCCCACGGCGCTCTCCAGCGCGCCGTTGCAGGTGGTCGGAGGCAAACTCTCGACCACCGGAGCCATCATCAATTTCCCCGCCGTCTTCATCTCGCTCGCGCTCACCTACGTCCTCTACATCGGCATCAAGGAATCCGCTTCCTTCAACGATGTCATGGTCTTCATCAAGGTCGGCATCCTCGTCGCGCTGATCGGCTATGGCCTCTGGTATCTTTTCAAGCATCCGGAGGTCGCCAAGGCCAACCTCGTGCCGTTCGTTCCCGAGAACACCGGCACCTTCGGCGAATACGGCTGGAGCGGTCTCTTCCGCGGCGCGGCGGCCATCTTCTTCGCCTATGTCGGCTTCGATTGCGTGTCGTCCGCCGCGCAGGAGACGAAGAATCCCCAGCGCGACCTGCCCATCGGCCTGCTCGGCACGCTCGGCGTCGTCACCGTTCTTTTCGTCGGGGTGTCGATCGTCCTCACCGGCATGGTCCACTACAAGGAGCTGAACGTCGACGCGCCCTTCATCCACGCGCTGCAACACGTGCAGGCGCCGGCCTTCTTCCGTTACCTCATCGAGGCCGCAACACTCGCCGGCCTCACGTCCGTCATCCTCGTCTCGCTCCTCGGCCAGCCGCGCATCTTCTACTCGATGTCGCGCGACGGCCTGCTCCCGAAGTCCTTCGCCAAGATCCACCCGAAATACGGCACGCCGCACATCACGACTTGGATCACCGGCATCTCCTGCGCCGTCATCTCCGGCCTGTTCCCGCTCGATCTGCTCGGTGAGCTGATCTCGATCGGCACCATGCTGGCGTTTTCGCTCGTGTGCGCCGGCGTCTGGGTGCTCCGCCGCACGCGGCCCGACCTGCCCCGCCCCTTCCGGACACCGCTCGTCCCGCTCGTGCCGATCCTCGGCATCGGCAGCTGCGCCCTGCAGATGTATTTTCTCCCGCTCATCACCTGGCTCAATCTCGCCATCTGGATGGGCCTCGGCCTGATCATCTACTTCGGCTACAGCCGCCGCCACAGCCTGCTCGCCAAGGCCTGACCGGGCCGGGCGCAACTGCTGATCGGACGGAATCGCCCCCGCTTTTCGCCCCGGTAGGGCGAGTTCTCCGAACGAGCCGTCGCACGCAACGAGCCCCATTC
>JAMPXH010000179.1 GCA_023701285.1 Candidatus Didemnitutus sp. | reverse complement strand
GACGAAGGCGCCGAACTCCTTGGTGCCGGTGACGCGGCCGGTGTAGATCTTGCCGATCTCGATCTGGGATCCGCCGCCGCAGAGGGCGTCGATTTCCTGCATGGCGCGGTTCATCGCGTCGGCATTGTTCGAGTAGATGAAGACCTTGCCGGAATCGTCGTCGGCGATGTCGATCTGCGCGCCGGTCGTCTCGGTGATGCGGCGGATCGTCTTGCCGCCGGGCCCGATGAGCAGGCCGATCTTCTCTGGATCGATCTGGATCGTCTGGATGCGCGGCGCGTATTGGCTGAGGTCCTTGCGCGGGGCCGGGAGGGAGGCGAGCATCGTCTTCAAGATCTCGATGCGGGCGTCGCGCGCCTGGAAGATCGCGGTCTTGGCGATCTCGAAGGGGAGACCCTTGATCTTGAGGTCGAGCTGGAAGCCCGTGATGCCCTTGGTCGTGCCGGCGAGCTTGAAGTCCATGTCGCCGAAGTGGTCTTCCTCACCGAGGATGTCGGTGATGGTGGTCCACTTGGTGATGGAGCCGTCGGGGCCGTTCTCGGTCATGAGGCCGCAGGAGATGCCGGCGACAGGGGCGATGATCGGCACACCTGCGTCCATGAGGGCGAGACAGCCGCCGCAGATCGAGGCCATCGAGGTCGAGCCGTTGGAGGCCATGATCTCGGAGACGACGCGGATGGAGTAGGGGAACACGTCTTCGGGCGGGAGCACCGGGACGAGCGAGCGCTCGGCAAGGGCGCCGTGGCCGATTTCGCGGCGGCCGGGGCCGATGAAGCGGCCGGCTTCGCCGACGGAGAACGGCGGGAAGTTGTAGTGGAGGATGAAGGACTTCGAGGTGGGACCGCCGGTGAGGCCGTCCATGTCCTGCGCTTCCTTCGTGGGCCCGAGGGTGACGAGGGCGATGTTCTGGGTGTCGCCGCGCTGGAACATGGCGGAGCCGTGCACGCGGGGGAGGACGCCGACCTCGGCGCGGAGCGGGCGGAGCGACTTGGCGTCGCGGCCGTCGGAGCGCACGCCCTTGGCGAGCACGGTCTGGCGGTAGGCGACGTATTGGAGATCCTCGAACACGACGTTGAGGTCGACGTCGGTGAATTTGCCTTCGCCGAGCTCGGCGAGGAGGGCGGCCTTGGCTTCCTCCTTGAGGACCTTGACGGCGGCGGAGCGGGCGGCCTTCTCCTTGCCGAAGATGGCGTCGGAGATGCGCTGCGCGGGCACGACGCGCTCGATGATGGCGCGGGCCTCGGGCGTGGCGCCGACGAGGGGGAAGGTGGCCTTCGGCTTGCCGGCGAGCTGGACGAGCTCCTTGATCGCGGCGATGACGGGCTGGATGGCCTTCTGGCCGAACTCGAGCGCCTCGACGAACTTCTCCTCGGAGATCTGGTCGGCGGAGCCTTCGATCATCAGCATGTCCTTCTCGTTGCCGACGTAGATGAGGTCGAGGGCGGAGGAGAACATCTGCTCGATGGTCGGGTTGGCGACGAACTGGTCGTCGATCAACGCGACGCGGACGCAGCCGATCGGGCCGTTCCACGGGATGTCGGAGATGGCGAGGGCGGCGCTGGCGCCGTTGACCATTGCGATGTCGGAGTCGTGGATGAGGTCGGCCGAGAAGAGCTGGCCGATGATCTGCACTTCATTGAGGAAACCCTCGGGGAAGAGCGGGCGGCAGGGGCGGTCGCAGAGGCGGGAGATGAGGATCTCGCGCTCGGAAGGACGGCCCTCGCGCTTGAAGTAGCCGCCGGGGAAACGGCCGGCAGCGGCGTATTTGTCGCGGTAGTCGACGGTCAGCGGGAAGAAGTCCTGGCCGGGGCGCATGGTCTGCGCGGCGCAGGCGGTGACGAAGACGTTGGTCTCGCCGACATTGACGTTGACGGCGCCGCCCGCGAGCTGGGCGATGGAGCCGGTGGAGAACTTCATGCCCAAACCGGGCACTTCGACGGTGTATTTCTGATTCATGGTATCTGACTTCGGATGCGCTCCGCCGGGGCCGCGCAGAGGCGGCGGGCGGAGCAGGGTTCTGACGATTGGCCGTTTCCGTTCGCCCCTTGAATCAGCGCCGAGATATTTCGGATTGCGGTCCCAGCGCGGCTGGGGCGGCAAGCGGAAATGTCCCGGTGGAACTGGTCGCGAGGCAAACAAAAGGCGGCCCGACGGAGGGCCGCCTTTCGTGAAAGCGGGTTACTTGCGCAGGTTGAGCTTCTGGAGAAGCTCGTTGTATTTGGCGAGGTCCTCGCGCTTGAGGTAATCAAGCAGTTTGCGACGACGGCTCGCCATCTGGAGAAGGCCGCGGCGGCTGTGGAAATCCTTGCGATGCGTGCGCAGGTGCTCGGTCAAATGATTGATCCGGGCGGTGAGCAGCGCGATCTGGACGTCGCTGGAGCCGGTGTCCTTCTCGTGGACTTTGAACTGGGCGATAACTTCGGACTTAACGGGTTGAGCCATTTTGGTTTATGTTGTTGATGACGCGGTCGTTTTGGAGGCTTTCGCCTCGTGTCGTCCGCTTTTGGAGGGCCGACGACACCGTTAGCGCCCGGTTGCCCGGACTGACCGTGGTGGGAACCTGCGACCAGCAGGCTCTCACTAACGCAAGACGTCATTAACCAAGCCTGCGGCGTGCCGCGCAAGCGCTAATTTTCGGGCAAACCTGGCGGTGCGATGCGGTCCCGTGCGGGTCAGCCTGTGGCACGCAGGATCATCAGTCGATTTGACCACGGATAACACTGATTCCCACGGATGAACCGGATACGTTAATCCTTATCCATCTGTGGAATCCGTGGTGCAAATTCCGCTGGGGCGCGGCGACGGTTGGAGAGGTCGAGTCTAGCCCGCCCTCAGCGTCAGTCCCTTGATGCCGTCGCAGCCCGGCAGCTTCCTTAGCTTCTCGAGGATTTGCAGACGATGGTGGAAGAGTTCGTTGCGGACGACGGCGTGGGAGCAGAGGACGAGCAACTGGCCGCGCTCGACCGTGACGGGGTGCGAGTAGGTGGCGTTGGCGACGCCGACGAGTTCCGGCCACTTGGCGCGGATGCTGTGTTCGAGCGAGTCGTGGCTGATGCGGTATTTGACGAGGAGTTCGTCGATCAGCTTGCCGAGGTCGCGGGTCGGGCGGGTGCGGGCGCGGCTGTCGTCCTCCGGCAAATCCCGGAAGCCGGCGATGAGGTTCTCCACCTCGTGGCTGAACTGCTTGGGTTCGTCGTGCGACACGGTCGGGACGGAACAAGGGAATCAATCAGGGCGCGGCCGATTGCCGGTCGTAGAGCGACTTGTAGAGGGCGTTGCCGGCGTAGAGCGCGGCGTGGTCGCCCTGGGCCACGATGCGGCCCTTGTCGAAGACGAGGATCATGGACGCGTCGCGGATCGTGCTGAACCGGTGCGCGATGATGAGCACGGTCTTGCCGACGACCAGATGGCGGAGCGCGTCCTGCACCTTGGCCTCGCTCTCAGAGTCGAGCGCGCTGGTGGCCTCGTCGAGGATGAGGATGGGGGCGTTGCGGAGGAAGGCGCGGGCGATGGCGAGGCGCTGCTTCTGGCCGCCGGAGAGGAGGGCGCCGCGTTCGCCGACGACCGTGTCGTAACCGGCGGGCAGCTGCGCGATGAACTCGTGCGCGTGCGCGGCGCGGGCGGCGGCGACGATCTCCTCCCGGGTCGCGCCTTCGCGGCCGAGCGCGAGGTTTTGGAAGATGGTGTCGTTGAAGAGCACCGGGTCCTGCGAGACGAGGGCGATGTTGCGCCGGAGGTCGGCGAGGCGGAGGTCGCGCAGGTCGAGGCCGTCGAGCGTCACGCGGCCGGCGACGGGATCGTAGAAGCGCGGCACGAGGTTGGCGAAGGTCGTCTTGCCCGCGCCGCTCGGGCCGACGAGCGCGCAGACGGTGCCGGCGGGGATGCGCACGCTCACGTCGGTGAGCGCGGCGTTGTCCTCGTAGGCGAAGGAGACCTGCTCGAACGCGAGATCTCCGCGGAGCCGGCCGACGGCGACGGGGTTCGCCGGGTCTGCGATGTTGACGGGCTCGTGCAGCACGGACTCTAGGCGTTCGAGGGAGGCGGCGCCGCGGTTGATCTCGCTGTTGAGGTAGCCGAGTTTCTTGATCGGTTCGTAGCAGAGATACAGCGCGGTGACGACGGCGAGGAATGTCTCCCAGCGCACGCCCGAGCTGTAGGCGAACACGAGCGTGGCGGCGATGCCGAAGGCGGAGAGCAACTCGATCGTCGGCGTGAGCGCCTGGGCGTATTTGACGATCTTCATCTGGCCGCGCACGAGGCCGGCGGTGCCGGCGGCGAAGCGGTCCGTCTCGCGCTGCTCCAGCCCGAAGGCACGCACCTCGCGGGCGGCGGCGAGGTTCTCGGTCAGGTGCGCGGACATGTCGCCGAGCTGGCTCTGCACCTGTTGCGCGCGCTTCACGACCTTCTTGCCGACGTAATGGACGGGCAGGACGGTGAGCGGCACGACCGCGAGGCAGACGAGCACGATGAGCACGCCCTCGGCGCTGAAGGCCTGCCAGACGAGGAAGCCCAGCGCGCCGAGGAGCGCCATGGGTTGCTTGATGCCGTCGTTGGCGATGAGCGAGAGCGTGAATTGCAGCTGCGCGGTGTCGGCCAGCCCGCGCGAGACGAGGTCGCCGCCCGAGCGGCGTTGCAGGTAGGAGAGCGGGAGCAGTTGCAGCTTGCGGAAGAAGTCCAGCCGCACCGCCTCGAGGATGCGCACGCCCGTCAGCTGCACGTAATAGCTGTTGAGGTAACCGCTGACGGCGCGGAGCAGGAAGAGCACGGGCACCGCGGCGGCGACGAGCAGCACGTCGCCCATCGCCATCGGCGGGCCTTCGCGGTCGAAGATGGGCGGGAAGACGTATTTGATCAGCGTCGGCAGGCCGAGGCCGCTGGTGGCGCCGAAGAGCACCCCGTAGAAGATCGCCGCCCCCAACGTGCCGCGCACACCGGCGAAGTAGCGGAGGAAGGGACGGAAGCGGCTGAGCGTCATGGGCCGCGGCAGAATCTAG
>JAMPXH010000057.1 GCA_023701285.1 Candidatus Didemnitutus sp. | reverse complement strand
CGGCCAACTCCGGCATTTTCCGCATCTCATGTCACCCCTGTCCTACTCCACCGCCCGCGAAACCTACGCCGCCCTCGGCGTCGATACCGAAGCCGCGCTCACCACGCTCGCCCGCACGCCGATCTCGCTGCACTGCTGGCAGGGCGACGATGTCGGCGGCTTCGAGCGCGCCGGCGCCAGCCTCGACGGCGGCGGCATCCAGGCGACGGGCAATTATCCGGGCAAGGCGCGCACGCTCGACGAGCTGCGCGGCGACCTCGACGTCGCGCTCGGGCTGATCCCAGGCAAACACCGGCTCAATCTCCACGCAATCTACGGCGACTTCGACGGTCGCAAGGTGGAGCGCAACGCGATTGGCGTGGAACATTTCCAGAGCTGGATCGAGTGGGCGAAGACGCGCGGCCTCGGCCTCGACTTCAACCCGACCTGTTTCTCGCACCCGCTCGCGAACGACGGCTTCACGCTCTCGCACCGCGACCCGGCCGTGCGCCAGTTCTGGATCGAGCACGCCATCGCCTGCCGCCGCATCGGCGCCGCCATGGGCCGCGCGCTCGGCACGCCGACCGTCACCAACGTCTGGATCCCCGACGGCCACAAGGACCTGCCGGCCGACCGCCAGGGCCCGCGCGAACGCCTCGCGGCCGCGCTCGACGCCGTGTTTCAGGAATCATTCGACGAGCAGATCCACCGCGACGCGGTCGAGAGCAAGCTCTTCGGCATCGGCTCCGAGAGCTACGTCGTCGGCTCGCATGAGTTCTACCTCGGCTACGCCATCACGCGCCGCAAGCTGCTCTGCCTCGACATGGGGCACTTCCACCCGACGGAGTCGGTCGCGGACAAGATCTCCTCGGTGCTGCAATTCGCGCCCGGCATCCTGCTGCACGTCAGCCGCGGCGTGCGGTGGGACAGCGACCACGTCGTGCTCTTCGACGACCCGACGCGCGCGCTGATGGAGGAGCTGGTGCGCGGCGGCTTCCTCGCGCGCACCGCCATCGGCCTCGACTACTTCGACGCCAGCATCAACCGCGTGGCCGCCTGGGTCATCGGCACGCGCAACACGCTCAAGTGCCTGCTCGCCGCGCTGCTCGAACCCACCGCGCGCCTGCGCGAAGCCGAGGCGGCCGGCGACTACACCGCGCGCCTCGCGCTGCTCGAGGAGGCGAAGACCCTCCCGCTCGGCGCGATTTGGGAAGAACACTGCCGCCGTCAAGGCACGCCGGGCGACCGCGCTTGGTTGCCTGCTATCCAAAGCTACGAGCGCGACGTGCTCGCGCAGCGCCGCTGATCTTCACTCCCCGACCCTCCTCCCCCGCATGTCCTCTTACCACTTCGTCAACTTCGGCTGGGACGACGCCAAGGCGGCGTCCCTCGATCCCGTCGCGCGCCTCGTCTATCGCTCGAACCTCCTCGGTTCCGACCAGCGCATCACCAACACCGGCGGCGGCAACACCTCCTCCAAGATCACGGAAAAGGACCCACTCACGGGCCAGCCCGTCGAGGTCCTCTGGGTCAAGGGCTCGGGCGGCGACCTCCGCACCAGCACGCGCGAGAACTTCTCGTCGCTCTACCAGCAGAAGCTGCTCGATCTCCAGAAGCTCTACGCCGCCCGCACCGACAAGGGCCTCAAGGCGCCCGCCGAGGACGACATGGTTGGCATGTATACGCACGCTACGTTCAACCTAAACCCGCGCGCGTCCTCCATCGACACGCCGCTGCATTCGTTCCTCCCCGGCAAGCATGTGGACCACATGCACCCCAACGCGATCATCGCCATCGCGGCTTCCAAGAACTGCGAGCAGCTCACGCAGGAAATCTTCGGCGGCAAGATGGCCTACGTGCCGTGGATGCGCCCGGGCTTCGAGCTCGGTCTCGCCATGCAGGAGATCGCGAAGAAGAACCCCGGCGTGCAGGCCATCATGATGGGCCAGCACGGCTTCATCTCGTGGGACAACGACGACAAGAAGTGCTACACGCTCACCCTCGACTTCATCGAGCAGGCCGCCGCCTACATTGAGAAAAAATACGCCGCGAAGGGCGGCGACGCGGCGGCCTTCGGTGGCGCGAAATACCAGAGCCTCGACGAAGCGAAGCGCCAAGCCGTCTTCGCCGCCATCCTCCCCTGGCTCCGCGGCCAGGTGTCGAAGCAGAAGCGCTTCATCGGCACCGTGCAGGACGACGCGAAGATCCTGCGCTTCGTGAACTCCAAGGACGCCGCCCGCCTCGCCGAGCTCGGCACGTCCTGCCCCGACCACTTCCTGCGCACGAAGATCAAGCCGCTCTACGTGGACTGGAATCCGCAGGCCGAGGACACCGCCGCGCTGAAGGCGAAGCTCGCCGCCGGCCTCGAGGCCTACCGCAAGGACTACGCCGCCTACTACGCGAAGTGCAAACACGCCAACTCGCCGGCCATGCGCGACCCGAACCCGACCGTCGTGCTCATCCCCGGCGTCGGCATGGTCGCGTGGGGCAAGGACAAGTCCGAGTCGCGCGTCACCGCGGAGTTCTACAACTGCGCGGTCGAGGTCATGCGCGGCGCCGAGGCGATCGACCAATACATCGCGCTCCCGCAGCAGGAAGCCTTCGACATCGAGTATTGGCTGCTTGAGGAGGCCAAGCTGAAGCGCATGCCCGCCGAGAAGGAACTCGCCCGCCAGGTCATCGTCGTCATCGGCGCCGGCTCGGGCATCGGCAAGGAGACCGCCCACCGCCTCGTCAAGGAAGGCGCGCACATCGTGTGCGTGGACCTCAACGCCGACGCGGCCGCCGCCACCGCGAAGGAGATCGAGGCCAAATACGGCGTCGGCATCGGCGTCGCCGGCACCGGCCTCTCGAACTGCGGCCCGGCCCTCGGCCTCGCCGCCAACATCACCGACCGCGCGAGCATCCGCAAGATGCTCGACCAGGTCGCGCTCGCCTACGGTGGCTTCGACTCCATTTGCGTCACCGCCGGCATCTTCGTGCCGAGCGACACCACCGGCCACATCCCCGACGACAAGTGGGCGCTCACCTTCAACATCAACGTCACCGGCAGCTACCTCGTCGGCGACGAGGCCTTCAAGACGTGGAAGGAACAGGGCCTGCGCGGCAACCTCGTGCTCACGACCTCGGCCAACGCCGCCGTCGCGAAGAAGGGCTCCGTGGCCTACGACACCTCGAAGGCCGCCGCCAACCACCTCACCCGCGAGCTCGCCATCGAGCTGGCGCCGCTGGTGCGCGTCAACGCCGTGGCCCCCGCCACCGTCGTGCAGGGCTCCGCGATGTTCCCGCGCGACCGCGTCATCGGCTCGCTCGCCAAATACGCGATCCCCTACAAGGACGACGAGGCCACCGAGTCCCTTGTGGCGAAGCTCGCGCAGTTCTACGCCGACCGCACGCTGACCAAGGCCCCGATCACGCCCGCCGACCAGGCCGAGGCGTATTTCCTCCTCGTATCCCAGCGCCTCAGCAAAACCACCGGCCAGGTCATCACCGTGGACGGCGGCCTGCACGAGGCGTTCCTCCGCTGATCCTCCGATGAACTCCACCTGGCTGCACCCGCGCGAACAACTCGTCGCCACGATGGCGCGCATCTACCGCCATCGCATGACGACCACGTCGGGCGGCAATCTCTCCATCCGCGACGAGGACGGCAGCCTCTGGATCACGCCGTCGCGCGTGGACAAGGGCAATCTCACGCCCGCAGACATCGTGCGGGTGTTCCCGGACGGCCGTCGCGAGGGCCGGCATCCGCCGTCTTCGGAGTTCCCGTTCCACGCGGAGATCTACCGCCGCCGCCCCGACCTGAAGGCCATCGTGCACGCGCATCCCGGCGCGCTCGTGGCGTTCTCGATCTGCCGCCAGTTGCCCGACACGCGCGTGCAGTCCCACGCCTACTCTGTCTGCGGCAAGCTCGCCTTCGCGCCCTACGCCTGTCCCGGCACGCAGGAACTCGGCGATCACATCGCCGCCGCGTTCGCCACGGGCGCCAACTGCGTGTTGCTCGAAAATCACGGCGTCGTGATCGGCGGCGCCGACCTGCAGGACGCCTTCCAGCGTTTCGAGACGCTGGAGTTCGTCGCCCTCACGCTCTCGCGCGCCGCCTGCCTCGGCCCGATCAGCACCGTGCCGGCGGAATCCCTCGCCGTCGAAACCGCTCCGGCGCTGCCCGCGCTCGCTCCGTTGCCGCTCACGCATCCGGAACGCGAGTTGCGCGGCGAACTCTGCCGCTTCGTCCATCGCGCCTACGCGCAACGCATGCTCATCAGCACCGCGGGCGCGTTCTCCGCCCGCCTCGGCGCCGACGATTTCCTCATCACGCCGCGCCGCCGCGACCGGCTTGAACTGCAACCGCCGGGCCTGGTGCGGGTGAAGGACGGCTGTTGCCCCGCCGGCCAGGCGCCGAGCCGCACCGCGCGCCTGCACGCCGAGATCTACGCGCGCCTGCCCGAGGTCGGCGCGATCATCAACGCCCAGCCGGCGCACGCCTCGGCGTTCTGCATGACAGGCGCGCAACTCGACACGCGCACCATTCCGGAGAGCGCGCTCGTGCTCTTCGAGCCGCCCAAGCTCCCGTTCCTCCGGCTCGTCGAGGATGCCGCGGAGATCGCGCGCCATCTCTCGCTGCAAAGGACCCCGGTCGTCCTCATCGCCAACGAAGGCGTGCTCGTCGTCGGTCGCACCTTGCTGGAGGCCTTCGACCGGCTCGAAGTCCTCGAAGCCACCGCCGAAGCCCTGTTGCTCGCGCAACCGCTCGGCCCGCTCGTGCCGATGCCCGACAGCGCCATCGCCGAGTTGCGCCGCGTCTTCGGCTGATTTTCCCATGGCCCCAACCGTTCACTGCGCAGCCATCGATCTCGGCGCCACCAGCGGTCGCGTCGTCCTCGGCAGCTGGTCGAAACGCCGGCTCACGTTGCGGGAAGTCCACCGCTTCCCCAACGCGCTGCGTTCCGCCGGCGGCCACGAATACTGGGACATTCCCGGCCTCTGGTCGGAAGTGCAGGCCGGCCTCCGCGCCGCCGTCGCCGCGCTGCCGCGGGGCGCGAAGCTCGCCTCCGTCGGCGTCGACACCTGGGGCGTGGACTACGTGCTCACCAACGACGCGGGCCGCATCGTCTTTCCGACGCACGCCTACCGCGACGCGCGCACGCAGGCCGGCCTCGCGCACCTGACGCACACGCGCGCCGCGCTCGACCGCATCTACGCGGCCACGGGCATTCCCGCCGTTTTCTACAACAGCTCGCTCCAACTCGCAGAAACCGTGGCGAGCTGCCCCGCGATCACCGACCTCGCCACGCGCTGCCTTTTCCTGCCCGATTATTTCAATTTCCTGCTCTCAGGCAAAATGGCCAACGGGCTCTCCATCGCCAGCACGACGCAGCTGCTCGACGTGCACGGCGACGACTGGTCCCGCGCCGCGCTCGACTACTTCCGCGTGCCGCCCGTCTGGCTCAGCAAACCAGTGCGCTCCGGCACGAAGTTAGGCAAGGTAGGGCGAATTCTCCGAATGAACCGCTCCGCTACCCGCGGCTCGTCGGGACGACTCGCCCTACCTGTCGATCCACTCGCTGACACCCAAGTCATCGCCGTTCCCGGGCACGACACCACCTGCGCCTACGACGCGATGCCGGCCGCGCCAGACGGCGGCGACATCTTCCTCAGCTCCGGCACGTGGTCGCTTGTCGGTTTCGAGAGCGACCGGCCCCTCCTCGGCGCCGCCGCGCTCGCCGCCCGCGTCGCCAACGACCGCACCGGCCGCGGCGAGTATCGACCGCTGGTCAACGTCATCGGCCTCTGGCTGCTCGAAGGCACGCTCAAGGACTTCGCGAATCGCCCCAAGCATGACGCTGAGTGGGAAAAGCTGATTGATGCCGCCTCTCGCCTCTCGCCCTTCGCCTTTGGCCTGGATGTCACCGATTCCGCCTTCGCCAACCCACCTTCCATGCGCGCCGCCATCGACGCCCAGCTGAAGCGCCGCGGCCTGCAGGCTCCGCGCGACCTCACCGGCTACGTGCGCCTGATCTGCGACTCCCTCGGCCGCGGCCACGCCGACGTCATCAAGACCTTCGCGCAACTCTCCGGCCGCACCTTCCGGCGCATCCTCATGGTCGGCGGCGGCTCGAAGAACGCGCTCCTCTGCCAGGCCACGGCCGACGCCTCCGGCCTGCCCGTGCATTCGTTCGCGCTGGAGGGCTCCGTCGTCGGCAACCTCGCCAACCAGCTCATCGCGCTCAAGGCCGTGAAAAGCCTCGCCGCCTTCCGCGCGGATTTGGCGCGCCAGCTGACCGCGACCACTTACACTCCCCGTCGCTGATGTCCGCCGTGCCCCGTCCCTCGCCCTTCACTCCCGGCGCGCCGCGCCGCGTGCAACTCATGGCGACCTGCCTGTGCGATGCGTTCTACGATGACGTCGCGCGCGCCACGGTCGAAGTGCTGGAGCATCTCGGCGTCGCCATCGACTTCCCGGAAGGCCAGACTTGCTGCGGCCAGCCCGCCTTCAACGGCGGCGACTGGCCCGCCTCGCGCCGGGTCGTGCGGCACACGCTGCGCACCTTCGCCGGCGACGCGCCCGTGCTCCTGCCCTCCGGCTCCTGCGCCGCGATGCTGCGCCACGGCGCCCTGCTGGAATTCGAAAAGGAGCCCGACCTGCCGGAAGTGCAGGCGCTCGCGGCGCGCACGTGGGAATTCGCCGACTTTTTGGTCAATGCGCTCGGCGTGCAGACCTGGCCCGGCCGCTACGACGCCACGATCGTCTTCCACCGCAACTGCCACAACCGCGGCACCGGCAGCGAGGCCGCCTCGCTCGCGCTGCTCCGCTCCATCGCCGGCGCGAAAGTGGTGCCCTTCGGCGAAGCGGAACAATGCTGCGGCTTCGGCGGCACCTTCTCCGTGGCGTTTCCCCATCTCTCGTCGAGCATGGGCCAGCTGAAGCTCGACCACATCCGCGCCGCGCAGCCCGACGTGCTCGTCTCCGGCGACATGAGCTGCCTTCTGCACATGGGTGGCCTCGCGCAGAAGGAAGGTCGCCCGCTCAAGACCCAGCACCTCGCCCAAGTGCTGCGCGACGCGTTGAAAAACGCCTGACCGCTCCTCCGCCATGCTGCGCCAACCCATCGACCAAGCCGCCGCCGCGCTGCCCGCCGCCACGCGCACCTCGGTCTATCAGAGCACGAAGGCCACGCACGAGAAGCGCACGCAGCTCCTCTTCGACCAGTTCGACGACCCGGATCTGCTCCGCCGCCGCGCCGGCGAAATCAAGCAGCACGTGATCGAACACCTCGACACGCTTCTGCCCGCCGTCGAGGCTAGGTTGCAGGCCAACGGCGCACAGGTCCACTGGGCCGCCACCGGCGAGGACGCCTGCGCCACCGTGCTCCGCATCATGCAGGCGCGCGGCGCCACGAAGATGGTGAAGGCGAAAACGATGGTCTCCGAGGAGATCGAACTCGCGCACTACCTTGAGCGGCACGGCATCGAGGCGCTCGAGACGGACTTGGGCGAGTTCATCGTCCAGATCGACAAGGATCACCCGAGCCACATCGTCCGCCCGATCATCCACAAGAACCGCCGCGAGATCGCGCAGTCGTTCGAGCGCGAGGGTCTCGGCGCCTACAACGACGACCCCGCAACCATCACACGCCGCGCCCGGCAGTTCCTCCGTCACAAGTATCTCCAAGCCGACGTGGGCCTCACCGGCGCCAACTTCGTCTCCGTCGAGAGCGGCCGCCTCGTGCTCGTGACCAACGAGGGCAACTCCCGCTTCAGCCTCGCGGCCCCGAAGGTCCACATCGCGCTCGTCGGCATCGAAAAACTCGTGCCCCGCGACCGCGACCTCGGCGTGCTGCTCAATCTCCTCGCCCGCTCCGCCACGGCGCAGGCGCTCACGGTTTACACCGAGTTCATCTCCGGCCCGAAACTTGCCGGTCAGCCCGACGGCCCGGAGGAGATGCATGTCATCTTCGTCGACAACGGCCGCACCGACGTCCTCGCGTCGGAGTGCCGCGAGATCCTGCGCTGCATCCGCTGCGGCGCCTGCCTCAACGTCTGCCCGATCTACCGCCAGGCGAGCGGCCACGCGTATCGCAGCGTGTATCCCGGCCCGGTCGGCGCCGTGCTCTCGCCGCTGCTCGCGGGGGAGAAATTCCCCGAACTCGCCGATCTGCCCAAGGCTTCCTCGCTCTGCGGCGCGTGCCACGAGGTTTGCCCGGTCAACATTCCCATCCCCGACCTGCTCCTGCGCCTGCGCGAGAAGGGCAAGCGCGAGGGCGCGCCGCTCGCCGCGATCGGCACGCCGCCGATGGGCGCGTGGGCGCTCCTCGCCTCGCAGCCCACCGCGTGGAAAGCCGCACTCTGGGGCGGCAAAGCGCTGAACTATCTGCCGACGAAACTCATCCCCGTTCCCGCGCTCCGAGCTTGGGAAGAGAAACGCACACTCCCCGCGTGGCGCGGCGGCGAGTTCCGGAAATGGATGCAGCACCGCACCCGCCACGGAGCCGCACCATCGAACCCCGGGGCCACGCCATGAGCACCGCCCGCGACCAGATCCTCGGCCGCGTCCGCGCCGCCCTCGCCCCGCTGCCGCAACGCGCGCCCTTGCCCGACTGGGAACGCGACCTCGTCCGCCTGCGCCAACAGCAGCCGGCCGGCGATTGCTGGACGCTCTTCGCGCAACGCCTCACCGCGGTCAACGGCACGCCGCTGACCAGCTCGGACGAACTCGTGGCCCTGTTGGTGCAGAACGGCTGGACGCGCGGCTACTGCGACCCCGCGCTGTGGCCCGGCCTGCGCGCGGCCTTCCCGGCGGAGTTCCACGTCGAGACGACCTTCGACCGCTCGCGCGTCGACGACTACGCCTTCGGCATCACGCGCGCCACCGCCGCGATCGCCGAGACCGGCACCGTCGTGCTCACGGACCGCGACACTCCTTCGCGCCTCGCGGCCCTGGCGCCGTGGGTGCACGTGACGGTGCTGCGCAACGGCGACATCTTCCCCGACATCCCCGCCGCCCTCGCCGCGCTGCCCGCCGACCCGAATGTCATCTGGGTCACCGGTCCCTCCAAGACCGCCGACGTCGAAGGCATCCTCATCGAAGGCGTCCACGGCCCCGGCCGCCAGATCGTCCTGCGCGTGAATTGACCCCCGCAACCCCTGTCAAGAGTCAAGCCATGGCCCCTTTTCCGGGTGTGAATGGCCTTCGTGTGCCTTGGTGCCGGGTGAAGTCTATTTCGCATGCGGGCCAAGCGCACTGAGCGAAAAAAAACATCAGCCCCATGATCAGCCCAATGGTTACGATCCCCAGCAGCGACAAAGTCCTTCGCTGGCGCTTTTCCAAAGCGGCAAAGGCACGCTCATAGTCCGACCCAACCGCTCGGGAAACGAGCACGTAGTAATTCAAGCCAAACACACCAGCGAAGAGTATTGTGAACTCCCATTGCTCGACGCCCAAAAGTAAGTCTGCACCGGTCAGCTCACCTATCCAAGCACTGGCCGTCATGGCCAAAGCGAACTCAAGCATCGCGACGCCAAGAACCCCTTTCCAAACATTTGTTCCGTAATCCCAGTCGCGCCCTCCCGCTCTGAAGAAGAGCACAAAACAAATCAGATAAATCTTTCTCAGACGAAGCATGAAAGGCCGGAAGAGAAAGGCCATGGGTTGACTATTGACAGATATACTTGGAAGCCCGCGCAGCCTCCGCCCACCCGCCAGGCGGAATCGCCACGAGCCCGACTCACGCACGCTAACCGACGACTCCGTCGCACGTCGAGCTTCCAGCCAGTCATCGCCGCGGCGGTCCGATCACCGCCGCACGGCCGGTTCAGCGCTCGCGCTGCGCGCCGACGGCCACGCGGTTCAAGCGGCTCGGCGGCACGCCGTGCACGGATTTGAAGCAGCGTGTGAAGTGGAACGGGTCCGCGAAGCCCACGCGTTGCGCGGCCTCCTTCACGGCGCAGTTGCGCTCCATCAGCAGCTCGGCCGCCAGCGTCATCTTGCGCCGCAGCAGATACTGGTAGGGGCTGCCGCCTTGGAAACGCCGGAAGAGCCGGCACACGCTGGAGACATCGAGCCCGGCCTGCGCCGCGACCTGCTCGAGCGTGGCGCTGCCCTCGGCCTGTGCGTCGAGAAGGGCCTTGCAGCGCTGGAAATTCTCGTGCGCCCGGCTGCGTTGCGCGGGGGCCGGCGCGGCGGCCTCCTCCAGGCGCAGGAAGAACAGCTCGGCCAGAGCCGCGCAGACCGCGGGCGCCAGCGGCGTGTTGCGGCGGCCCTCGCGCACCAAGTCCTCGGCCACGGCGCGCGCCTCGGCTTGCAAGGGCAGGCGCCGCACCTGGCCCGGCTTCAGTCCGGCCTGCCGCAGTCGCGCCGCCAGCGCGCGCCCGGCGAAGGCGAAGAAGAACTTGGTCATCGGCGCGCGCGGATCGCAGGTCATGCGGCAGGCCTCGGTCGGCGCGACCGCGAACACCGCGCCGGGCCCGAGCTCGTGCGTCCTGCCGGCCAGCGTCACCTGCCCGCGTCCCTCGACGACGAACTCGACCAGGTGATAAAGGTAGCCCGGCCGGTCGATGAGATAATCCGGGTCGCAATGCTCCAGCCCGCCCAGCACGAGCACCCAGGGCCGCTTCCCCGCCGGTGCCAGATCGTGGAAAAAGTAGCGCGAGCCGCTGACCTGCCGGGAAAGCAGCATCGGGGATAACGGCGTGGCCGGCACCTCGGGCATGCGGAAGAGAGTAAGGGTCGATTTTATCCATGCAAGTGCCAGTTATAGCCATTCCGGAATGCCCCATTCTGCGCTATAATTCCGGCCGCTGTTTTCCCGTCCCCCATCCTCGCGCCTCCTTGCGCCAAGAATATCCATTCTCATCATGAAAAAGACGTCTGTGCGTTCCGTTCTCCTCGTCGCCAGTGGCGATCTCCGTCCCGCCGCCAACGAACAATGTTGGCCCGCCCAAGCCGCCATGGAGCGGCAGCTCGGCGAAGCCGTCGCCGCCTGCGGCGGCCGCATCGTCCGCGCCCATCCCTACAACGCGAAGCTGAAGCATGGCTTCATCGCTTCCCAAAAGGAAGGCATCGACGTCTTCGCGAACATCGATCGCGATGCGCCGCTCATCGTCGCCGAGGCTGTGTGGCAATACTCGCACCACGTCCTCGCGGGCCTCATCTCGCACCGCGGGCCGATCCTCACCGTCGCCAACTGGTCCGGCCAGTGGCCCGGACTCGTCGGCATGCTCAACCTCAACGGCTCGCTCACCAAGGCCGGCGTGAAATACTCCACGCTCTGGAGCGAAGACTTCACCGACACTTTCTTCCGCACCGGCCTGCGCACCTGGCTCGAGACCGGCGTCGTGAAGCACGCCACGCCGCACGTCCGCCCGCTCGCGCGCACCACCGTGCCGCCCCGCGCCCGCAGCGTCGCGAAGAAGATCGCCGCTGACCTCCTCCAACGGAAGTCCATCATGGGCGTCTTCGACGAGGGCTGCATGGGCATGTATAACGCCATCATCCCCGACGAGCTGCTGTTCCGCTGCGGTGTGTTCAAGGAGCGCCTCTCCCAGTCCTCGCTCTACTACGCCGCCACGCAGGTCTCGGACGAGGACGCGCGCGCCGTCTACGCGTGGTATCTGAAGAAGGGCTTCAAGTTCCACCTCGGCACCGACGACGCCACCGAGCTCACCGAGGCGCAGGTGCTCATGCAGTGCAAGACCTACATCGCCGCCTGCCGCCTCGCCGACGAGTTCGGCTGCGAGACGATCGGCATCCAATACCAGCAGGGCCTCAAGGACCTGTTGCCCGCCTCGGACCTTGTCGAAGGCACGCTCAACAGCTCCGACCGTCCGCCGGTCAAGAATGCCGCGGGCAAGGTCATCCGCCCCGGCGGCCCGATCCCGCACTTCAACGAAGTCGACGAATGCGCCGGCCTCGATGCGCTCTTCACCAACCGCGTGCACGCCGCCCTCGGCCAGCCCGTCGCCACGACGCTGCACGACATCCGCTGGGCCGACCAGGACCGCAGCGGCACGACCGACGACTACGTGTGGGTGTTGCTCATCTCCGGCGCCGCGCCGGCCGACCACCACGAAGGCGGTTGGAAGGGCAGCGACTCGCTCCGCCAGCCCGCGATGTATTTCCGCAAGGGCGGCGGCACGCTCCGCGGCGTCGCCAAGGCCGGCGAGATTGCCTGGAGCCGCATCTTCCTCGAGAAGGGCAAGCTCAAGATGGACCTCGGCCGCGCCAAGGCCATCGCCTTGCCCAAGGAGGAGACCGAGCGCCGCTGGAACGAGACCACGCCGCAATGGCCCATCATGCACGCGGTCACCTACGGCGTCTCGCGCGACCAGATGATGGCCCGCCACAAGGCCAACCACATCCAGGTCGCCTACGCGAACTCCGCCAAGGAAGCCGACCTCGCCCTCTACGCCAAGGCGGCGCTTGCCGCCGAGCTGGGCATCGAGGTATGCCTCTGCGGCACGCGCGCCGACGGCTCGAAGCTCTGATTCGTCCGCCGACCCCACCCCGCCCCATGTCGTCTCTCCGCCGTCTCCTGCTCACCCTCGCCTGCGTCTTCACCGCGCAGGCGCTCGCGGAGAGCGACCTCGTGGCCATTCCCGCGGGCACGTTCGCGCAAGGCAGCGCCTTCGCGAACGAAGGCTCCGCGGACGAATTGCCCGCGCGCAACGTCACGCTCCCCGCCTTCCGCCTCGGCCGCACCGAGGTCACCTGGCAACAGTGGCAGGACGTGCGCGCCTGGGCCGTCGCCCACGGTTACACGGATCTCGCCGACAAAGGCTACGGCCGCGCCGCCGAGCATCCCGTGATCTCCGTCTCCTGGCACGACGCCGTGAAATGGTGCAACGCCCGCAGCGAACGCGAGGGCCTCGTGCCCGTCTATTACACGAGCGCCGCGCAGGACACCGTTTACCGCACCGGCGAACTCGACCTCACCTCCGCCCATGTCCGCACCGACGCGAGCGGCTACCGTCTGCCCACCGAAGCCGAGTGGGAGCGCGCCGCGCGCGGCGGCGTGCCCGGCCGGCGCTTCCCGTGGGGCGACAGCATCGACCACACGCGCGCCAACTATTTCAGCTCCTCCGCCGACAGCTACGACGTGAACGCACAACGCGACCGCGCGCACCCGACCTACGCCGCCGCCGGCTGGCCCTTCACCGCGCCCGCCGCCGCCTTCGCCGCCAACGCCTACGGGCTGCAAGGCATGGCCGGCAACGCGCCTGAATGGTGCTGGGACCGCTACTCCTCCACCGCCTACACCACGACGCCCACCCTCGCACCGACGGGCCCGGCCACCGGCACGCATCGCGTGTTGCGCGGCGGCGGCTGGGACGAGGCCGGCTCCTTCCAACGCGTCGCCCACCGCGATGCCGACCGCCCCGCCTCGCCGCTGCACGGCTTCCGCGTCGCGCAGAATCTCGCCGACCAAGCCGGCGCACCCGTCATCGTGCAAGGCCCGCTCGATGCGAACGTCGCGCTCGGCGAAACCGTCGCCCTCAGCGTCGTCGCCACCGGCACCGGCCCCCTCTCCTACGCCTGGACGCGCGACGGTGTCACGCTGTCCGACGCCACCGACGCGCAGCTCGTGTTCGCCGCCAACGAGGTGACGCTCTCCGGCGTTTATCGCGTCACGGTCAGCAATGGCTCCGGCACCGTCACCAGCGACGGCGCGATCGTCTCCGTCGCCGGCCACACTTCCTACGCCGCGTGGGCCCTCGGCCTCGGCCTGCTCTCGCCCGAGCCGCTCGCCGATCCGGACGCTGACGGCTTGAACAACCTGCTCGAATTCGCACTCGGCCTCGACCCCGAGCAGACTGACGCGCAACCGCTCACGCTCCGCTTCACGACGAACGGCGGCACGGATATCCACGCCTTCGCCGACCTGCCCTTCAATCCGGCGGCCGTCGGCGTGACCCTCGACGTGCAGATGACGAATGCGCTGACGAACTGGGACGCGTTGCCCGGCAGCATGGTTTTCCACGCCGACACGACGGACGGCCAGCGGGTGTGGCGCACTTTCCGCAGCGTCCAGCCCTGCGGGCCGAACGATCTCCCCCGCTTCTTCCGCGCCCGCGCGAGCCGCTGAAGGCCCGCGCTCTGCGCCAGCAATCAGGGCAGACGCGTCAGGGACGTCGCGTCGCGCGGCTCACTTCCCGGCCAGTCCGTCCACCCAAGCGACGAACTCCGCCGGCCAGCGCGCCGACTCCGCACCCGGCGTGCGCCCGAGCGAGAAACCGTGTCCGCCCGTGGCGAAGACGAGCAGGCGATGCGGCACGCCGGCTTGTTGCAGCGCCTGGGCCAGCAGCTGCGCGTTCTCGATCGGCACGACCTTGTCGTCCTGCGCGTGCACGACGAAGAACGGCGGCAGCCCCGGTTGCACGCGACGGTGCAGCGACCACGCCGCCACGAGTTCGGCGGACGCGTTTTCGCCGAGCAGGCGCGTGCGCGAGCCCGCGTGCGCGTGCGGCGGCTCGAGCGTGATGACGGGATAGAGCAACCCCACGAAATCCGGACGCGAGGCCGCGTCGCCCCCGCCGATGATCGCGACGCTGGCCGCAAGGTGTCCGCCCGCGGAACTGCCGACGATGCCGATGCGCGCGAGGTTGACGTTCCACTCCGCCGCCTGGCGGCGCAGGGTGCGCACCGCCTCCAACGCGTCCAGCTGGCTCAGCGGCAGGCTGGCGCCGGCCTTCTCCGGTTGCGGCAGGCGGTATTTCAACACCGCCACCGTGAAGCCCTGCGCCTGGAAATGGCGCGCGAAGGCGTGGCCCTCGCGATCAATGACGACGGCGCCGTAGCCGCCGCCCGGACAAACGACGAGCGCCGCGCGGTCCGCCCGCGGCTTCGCCGGACGATAGACGGTGAGCGTGGGCACCGAGATCTGGCGCATCGTGCGGTTGAAGCCGCGGTCATCCAGCGCCTTGGGGCGGTAGAGCGTCTCCTCGGGCGCGCTGTCGCCGGCCAACCCGGGATAAAGCGGCCACTCCTGCACGGATTGCGCCAGCCCGGTCAGGGCGAGCGCGGAGGAAGCCAGCCAGCAGAGCAGTGTTTTCTTCATGGGGAAATCGGGGGAAGCGACGTGCGGTGGAGCGCCGCGCGCAGCCGTGCGAGATCGTTTCGCCGCGCCTCGCTCCCTGGCAAGCCCAACGCCCGCTCCACGAGGGCACGCGCCTCCGCGTCGCGGCCGGCAAGGTGCTCCAGTTCGGCCGTCGCCGTGAGCAGATCGACGTCGTCCGGGAAATGTCCCAGCCCTTCGTGCAGGACGCCGAGATGGCCGGGCCGCGGCGGCACGGCGCTGCGTTGCCAGACTTGCGCGATGGCGAGGTAGATTTCCCGCGCCGGGGGCACGTTCTGCCGCGCGGCGAAAAGCACGCCCAACGCCGTGCGCAACGCCGGGACCGACAGCGGCCCCGCGGGCGCCGCCGCCAGCTGCGCCCGGACCACGGCCAGATAAGGCGCCGGATCCTTCGTCGCTGCAGTCACGGCTTTCTGGCTGAGCTCCAGGGCGCGTGCCTCGCGTCCGGCGGCGGATTCCGCCGCCGCGAGCGTGGTGAGCAGGCCGGCTCCCTTCGCGCCCCGCGCATACGCCAGGCGCCACTCGCGCAGCGCGTCCTCGGGCCGGCCCGCGCGCAGGAGCGCACCGCCGACCAGCGCGCCCACCTCGTCCGTCGTCGCCGGCCGCGGCTCGGGCAGCACGACGGGCGCCAGCCCTTCGTCCTTGCCCAGCGTCAGGCGCGCATACGCGAAGCGGGGAAACGCGATGTAGTCGTCGAGCGCGTTCTCCATCTCGCGGTAACCGGCGCCGAAGCACTGCCGGAAAATCTCCTCCGTCACCGGGCCACGCGACGCGTGGCGGGCGAGCAGCTCGAAGCCGCGGCGGTATTTGCCCTTCGCCCCGTAGAAACACAGATGCGCGAAGGCGTGGGCTTGATGCACCCAGAGGCTGCCGATCGGATTGCGCACCTCGGCATCGTCGCGCCCGACGGCGAAGAATTGCCCGAACGGCATCAACCGCTGGTGCTTCAGCGCCACGAGAAAATCGCCTTCGTCTCCCGGCGAGAGCTCCGAGGCCGGCGTCAGGCGCGCGAACGTGATGCTCCGGCGCGTGACCTCGCCATGCGACATGATCTGCGCGACGCCCTCCTCCACCCACGGCGCCTGGCGCGGCGTGGAGCGGCTGAGCACATGGCGCACGTATTCGCGGCAGAGCTGGCGCGTGAGATCGACGTAGGTCTGCGAGCCATCCTCCCAATCCATCTCGGGGTCCAATTCCTCCTCTTCCTCGGGTTCGCGCGACGGGAAGATGCCCTGCCGCAGCGGCAGGCGGATGAAGTTCTGCGACGCAAACGGCAGCGCCTTCGTGTAAGCATCGACGACCAGCACCGACGGTTTGCCCGGCAGCAGCAGCGAGACCCGGCCCGACAGCGGCGCCGTCTCCTTCGTCTCCTCCGCGAAGCGCGCGAAGTCGCCGTTGCGCCCGCACACCACCAATTGCAAACCGGCGTCGCTCCCCGGCGCAGGCAGCGGCCACACCAGACGCAGCGCGGCATCGAAAAGCATCAGGCGCTCCAGCAACCCGCGCGTCGTCCGGACGGAAGCCGTCGAGACGACCTCCAACCCCGGCGTGGCCGTGTAGAGCCACGGATCGGGCTCAGGCAAGTCGGCCCGCTCCTTCACGACAAACTCGGGCAACTCCACCAGCGGCCCGCTCGTGGGCGGTGCCGGCTCGGTCGCGGTCCAGCCTTGCGCCCAGCACAGCGCACCCAAAATCCACCGGAGGGTTTTCATCGGTCTTGCAGAAGGGTCACAGCACGCCAGCGGCACGCTGACGCAGCGCCGTATTTGCCGGCGATGGCCGCCAAAGTAAAACCATTTAGCAGGTTCTTGCCAGGCACGCGCGTCATCGCTTGGATGATCTGCGGTGACGCCGTCGTTGTGCCGCGTTGCCCCACCCTTCATGGCCTTCCCCCAATTGACGTTCACGGCCGCCCTCGTGTGGTTCGCCGCCCTCACCTCCCTGTCCGCCCAGACCCGGCTCGGCGTGCCGGCCGGCCTCGACCTCCAAGGCCACCGCGGTGCTCGCGGACTGATGCCTGAGGATACGATTCCCGCCATGCTCGAGGCGTTGCGGCTCGGCGTGACCACATTGGAGCTCGATGTGGTCATCTCGAAGGACGGGCAAGTCGTGGTCTCGCACGACGCCTACATGAATTCCATCTTCACGCTCGATCCGACGGGCAACGCTTTCGCCAAGGAGCAGGAGATGAACTACCTGCTTTACCAGATGGATTACGAACTGATCCGCCAGTTCGACGTCGGGCTGAAGGGCAACCCGTCCTTTCCGGCGCAGCAGCGATTCGCCGTGAGCAAGCCGTTGCTGGCGGATCTGATCGACGCCGCCGAAGCCTACGCCACCGCGCACGCCCTGCCGCCGCCGCGCTACAACATCGAGACCAAGTCCACCGACGGTTACGACGGCGTGTGGCAACCCGCGCCCGCGGAATTCGTCCAGCGGCTCATGGCGGTGGTGAACGCCAAGGGCATCGCCGCGCGCACCACGATCCAGTCCTTCGATCCGCGCACGCTGCAGGCCATGCGCACGGCGCATCCGGACGCCACGCTCTCGCTGCTCGTCAGCAATTCCAACCCGGCCTCGGTGGACGAAAACCTTGCCGCGCTCGGGTTCACGCCCGCGATCTACAGCCCCGACTACCGGCTCGTAAACGCCGACCTCGTCGCCCGCTGCCGCGCGCTCGGCCTGAAAGTGCTGCCGTGGACGACGAACAGCGTCGAGGTCATGCGCCAGATGATCGCGCTCGGCGTGGACGGGCTGATCACGGATTACCCGAATCTCTTCGCGACGCTGGCCGCCGATCCGCGGCTGCTGGTGTTCCACTCCTTCAACGCCACCGCCGGCCCTTACGCCGACGCGGGCCGACTCGGCGCCACGGGCGTGCCCGCCGGCTCCTTCCAGCAACCGGGCGCGCCTGGCTCCGGCGTCTCCGGCCGGCCGCACGATCGCGCCTGGAATGCGAGCGCGAACACCACGCGCGGCGCCGGCACGCCGGCGAACGACTCGCGCGTCACCGCGAACGCCGATCTCTCCGCGCTCACCGCCTTCACCCTCGTCTTCTGGTATCGGCTCGAGCAGCCGCTCGATGACGCGATGCGCTTCATCTATCAGGCCAGCGCGCTCTCGAGCCCGACGCGCGGCTTCTTCGTGCGCGCGCTGAACAACCGGCTGCAAATCTTCGTCGGCAACGGCAGCACCTCGCTCGGTGTGGCCTCGAGCACCTTCGCCGCCGGCAGCGGCTTCAACCGCACCGGCGAATGGGTCTTCGCCGCGATTACGTGGGACGGCGTGCAACTCTCCTTCTACACCGCCGACGCCCAAGGCCAGGTCACGCCGGCCGGCAGCGGCACCTTCACCGGACCATGGGCCGCGGCCAGCGGTCCGCTCGTGATCGGCAACGCCGGATCGTTCAACCGCGGGATCGACGGCCTGATCGACAACGTCCGTCTCTACGACGCCGCGCTCGTCGCGGCCGAGCTCACCGTGCTGGCGCGCGAGGACCTCCGGGGACTGAACCCGAACTTCTCCGCCTGGCTCGATCATCACGGTCTCTCCGGCGAGACGAGCGACCGCAACGCCAACGGCGTGGCCGACCTGCTCGAGTATGCGCTCGGACGCGAACCCGGCGGCAACCCCGCAGCCCCCGCGCTGGCCTGCGCCCTGACCGGGCCGGACGCCGCGCCCCGCGCGTGCGCGCTGACCTTCGATTTTGTCTATTCCGCCACCGACCTCGAATACACTGTCGAGGGCTCGTCCAATCTCGAGGCGTGGGCGCCGCTCCTCACGCTCGATCCGCATCTGGCGCCCTATCAGGCCTACGGCGCCGGGCCGCGCAGTCTCTCCGCCACCGACGGCGTCGCCGCGCAGCCCGGCGTGGTGGCGCTGGAAAATCTCGGCTACGTCGCCCGCGTGACGGTGCGCGATGCCGCCAGCCTCGCGCCGGCGCGGTTCTACCGGTTGCGCGTCACGGCGCACGATTCCGCCGCCAACTGATCCGCTGCCGGGCGACCCGCGCGGCGCAGCCGGACTCAAGCCGTTGGACGCGATTCCCGACTGATGAGCTCCTGACCATGGGGTGGTCGCCGCTGTCCCAGCGGCGACAGGCGTCGGTAGGGACACCGACGCCCACCTCCGGCATGATCCCGGCTCAGCGCGCGGCGTTGCCGGACGGGCTGGCGACGAAGAGAAGCAGGTTGCCGATGTCGACGAACTCGTCGGGCGTGGAGGCGAAGTCGCCGCGCAGATGCAGACGGAGGAAGTTCGGTTTGCGCTGGGCGCTGGTCGTGCCCGAGCCGAGCGGCTCGAACTTCTCGCCGCCGCTGTGGCGGTAGAGCGTGTAGCGGTTCTCCGCGGGCACATACTCGAGCGCGAAGATCTGCCGCTCGGACGTCTCCGCCGGCGCGACGGGCTGCGAGGCGATGTGGGTGGCGCCCTGCGCGGTGTTGAACGCCTCGCCGGCGAGCAACACGCCCTTGCTGCCGCGCGTGAAACGCATCTGCGCGAGCGGCGGCGGATTCTCGCCCGTGTTGCCGTGCATGAAACCGATGCGCAGCTGCTCGTCGCGCCCGCCGGTGAACTTCCAGCCCTCGAACTCCACGATCAGCCACAAAATCTGGCCGGGCTGCACGAGTTTGTTCAACGGAAGGAACGCCATCGCCTCCACGCCGTCCTGCATGCCGTCGGCGCGCAGGCGCAGCGTGCCTTTGCCGGTGGTCGTCACACCCGCGAGCGCGCGCGACCAGCGCAGGGCCGCAGGCTGGTTCACGACCTTGTTCAGCTCTGTGCCGGCCTTGCCGTTGAACGGGCTAGCGAAGACCGCCTTCATGTCGGGCGCGGCGAATGCGGGCGCCGCGAGCAGACCGGCGAGCAGGAGAGCGAAGATCCGACTGACACAGCCGGGATGATTAAACAGAGAGAATTTCATCGGAAAGAAGCCCGTGGAGCTCCGATAGTGGAGCACCCGAGCCGAGGAAAGGTTTCGTGTCGCCGCCGGCGCACACCGACGGCGGATTCCCACCACGAAAGAGAAAGTGATTTCCCCGACAGCAACCGCGCCGGGGAAGCAAAACGCGGGAGCGGCTCAGCGACGACGGCGCGCGACCAGCACGCCGACCAGCGCCAGAGCACCGAAGATGGCGGCGTAGGTCGAGGGCTCGGGAATGGCCACCGCCGACCAACTCAGCACGACCGAGCCGTCCACGAGCGACGTGTCGAAGGCACCCAGCGAGGCCCAAGCAGAGTTGTCGATCGTGAAGGCCGAGCCCGTCACCGATCCGCCCGCGGTGTTGTAGACGACCGTCCAAGCGTGATTCGAGGACCAGAACAGATCGCCGGCTGTCGGGGAGACGCCGGCCCCGAAGGAGAAGGCGAGATTGGCCCCGCTTGCGATGGTCAGCGCCCCGGTGCTCGAGACGACCAGCTGGTCGAAATCGGTGCCAGCCACGCCGACGTCACCGGCGACGAGCGACGCTAGGTCCCATTGGAAGGTCGAACCGGAATCGAGCGTCACGGCGCCGTCGATCGTCATCAGGCCGGGGCTGTTTCCCGGAGCGAGGATCGCGGTGCTCGAGAGATGCAACACGCTGTCGGCGCCGCCGAGTTTGCCGGTGCCACCGACCGTGCCGCCGTAGGTGGCGGTGCCACTGGTGGCGCGCAGAACGCCGGTGGCGCCCAGCGTAACGTTGTTAGTCAGCGTGACGCCGTCGTTGAGCGAGAGAGTGCCGGCCGTGGCGGCGACCGCTCCGGTGCCGAGCGCACTGTTGCTGGCGGCAACGAGCGTGCCGGCGGAGATCGTGGTGCCGCCCTGATAGGTGTTGCTGGCGCCGGCGAGAATGACGGTGCCGCCGCCGCTCTTCGTCAGTGCCCCGGTGCCGACGACATTGCCGTTCCACGTGACGACACCGCTCGTGCTGGTGGCGCTGAGGGTGCCGCCGCCAGCGTTCAGCGTGGTGAGTCGCTGCGAGATAGTGATCGCCGCATCAGCCGACGAGAAGGACAACGCGCCGCCATTGAAAGTGACTGCCGCATTCGCAGCGCCGAGGGCACCGTCGCCGTAGCTGCCCGAACCGTCGCCGGAAACCACCACGGAACCGGAGTTGATGTTCAGGCCGCCCGAGAAGGTATTCGTGCGCGTCTGGATATTGAGGTTGTTGCCGCTGTTGTGCACGACGGCCACCTGGCCGGCGCCGTCGGTGATCGAGCCGCTGAAGACGATGCGATGGAAATTCGGATCCGACGGGGCGACCGCGGACGCCATGGTCGTGATCGTCTTAAGCCCGGAGCTCGCCGCGCCGACCGTGCCACTGAGCGTCAGGAATTGGCTCAGGGTGTCGTTGGGGTTGTTGGCCAGCTCAAGATTGCTGGCCAGCAGGACCGGTGCGCTGATGGTGAAGTTGCCCCAGCCGGCATTGGTGACCTGCGCCGCCGAAGAGCCATTGTCCAACGTCAGCGTCGCACCGCCGCTCGCGGCCAAGGTATTGGAGCGCGAGGCGGTGTTGGCCCCGAACGCGTGAATCTCGCCCACCGTTCGGGAGGTGGTGTCGATGGTCAGGATGCGATTGGCTGACTGGGAGGAGCGATCGATGTTCACGACCCACTCGGCGCCCGACGGGACACCGGCCGGCGACCATGCGGCGGTGCTCCAGTTGGCCGCGGCATTCGCCGACCAGGTGCTTTCGTTGGCGGACAAAGCCCCGGCCAACAACACGCAGCCGGCGACGACCGCGGCGCTGCGCTGGGTGAAGGTGAGAAGACGATCGAAGGGGTGGATCGGGGGTTTCATAAAGGCAGGAACAGCAGGGATGAACGGTGCCCAGACAGGCAGGGGATTCCGTATAGCGAAATGGTTTTAGCAAATGAAGGCAAGCCGAAGATGCCGAGGCGAAATTGAGTCCGATCAGGAGGGAAAACCGGGAGCAAACGGACTGGCGAGGAGAAGAGCGATCGCGCGCGCCAAGAGTGAGTGCGTGGTCGGAGCGCAAGGCTCAGCGGAGGGGCAGCGGGTTCGGTTTACCGGCGTGGCGGGCGGCCTCTTCCGGAGTCATGAGGCGCAGGTTTTCGCCGCGGAGGAGGTAGATCCGGCCGGCCTCGTTGCAGAAGATGAAGTTTCTGCCGCCACCGAGTGGCGTGCCGATGGCACCGGTCTCGTGCGCGCCGCCGGGCTGCACGAGGCCGTGCCGCACGTGGGCGAAGGGCGCGGGGTGCTCGAACACCGGTTTGCCGGGCCGGCCGATGTTACGCAGCAGCAACGGCGTGCCGAGCGTGCGCTTGCCGAGCACGGGGAACGGATAACCGGTCTGCTGATTCGGGATCGCGGAGCGCCGGCCGGTGCCAACGACCAGATCGAGGTGGCCGTCGCCGTCGGCGTCGAAGAAGTCCGGCTTGCAGCGTCCGGTGCCGCCGCCGGGCTGGAACTTGATTGAGATGGCGGAGCCGTCGGCGAGCGTGAGCACGCCGCCGTCGACGACGTTGTAGTCGTCGAGTTTCCAGTAGAGATGGAAGTTCTCATCGCCATCGACGATCACGAGCGCGGTGCGGCCGTCGATCGTGCCGACGGCGGGGCGGGAGCGCCAGACGCCGTGCAGTTCGAGGCCGTCGCAATAGAGCGGGCGCGCGGTTTCGAGCCGGGGCGCGGTCTTCGTGCCGCGGTTGAGATAGACGGTGTAGTTGCCGGTGACGTCACCCATCACGATGTCGGGCAGCCCGTCGCCGGTCCAATCGACGACGTTTGGCCCGAGGTAACCCCAGCGCGCCTCCTTCGTGCCCTGCACGCTGCCGGAGTAGCCGGCTTGGATCTGGATCTCGCGTCCGCCGGCCTGCAACCGCTCGCCGGGGAGGAAACGTGGCACGAGGTCGTCGCCGATGTTTTTGAAGAACAGGACGAAGCCCTCCGAGTTGCCGACGACGAGATCCGTGACGCCGTCGCCGTCCCAATCCACCGCGGAGGGCGACGGCAGCGTGCCGGCGTAGAGATCGGCGTCCTCCTGCAGCACGGGCACCGGATCGCGGAAGACCGGGGCGCCGGTCTGCGTCACGCGGCCGGTCGCCCGATAGAAATACAGCGCGCCTTCGCCGGCGGCGATCAGGTGCGGGCTCCCGCCCTGCGCGTCGGGATAAGCGACGGCGGTCACGGAGATGCTCGGGTGCCGGAGCACATTGCCGTCTTCGCCCGCGATCAGATGCCGGCCCGTGAGCACGAGGCTCTGCGCGTTCGCGGCGGAATAGTAACGCAGCTCGCCCATGCGCGAGCCCACGAGGAGGCCGCGCTCGCGTTTGCCGCCGAAATTGACCGGCGCCAGCTGACACATGGTCATGAGCACCTCGCGCCGCGTCGGCGAAATCTGGCGCAGCGCCGTCAGCGGCCCCTTGAGCAAGGCCGGCGCGCGTGCGCCATAGAGATAGCGGTAGCGCACCGCTTCGGTGGAAATGCCGCCCGCATCGTAGGGCCGCCATTTTTCCGACGAGGGCTCTTTCTCGGCCTCGCGGGCCGGCACGCCGTCGCCGGCGAGTTCGAAGGCGAGGTCGACGCTGCCGTCGGCATTCGGGAAGGCGGCGACGTTCGACGGGGTCGACGGCAGTTCCTTCAGCGACAGCCGGCCGGCGGGACGGAAGGCGAGCGCATCGCGATCGAAGACGGCGTGCACGAGGTCGCCCTTCACGATCCACAAGCCGTGCACGCGCCCGTCCTCCGTGGCGAAGATGGTGCCGTTGCCCTCGCCCGGCGCGCTCACGGGCACAGCCGGCGCGAAGACGGGCACCCCTTCCGGGGAATGACGCAGCCAGCGGAAGAGCATCAGGCCGGCCGTGCGGAGATTGCCGTAAACGAACAGATCGGGCGACGCGG
>JAMPXH010000056.1 GCA_023701285.1 Candidatus Didemnitutus sp. | reverse complement strand
TCCGCCGGTGTCTCCCCCCGCGCGCCGAAAGCCAGCACCATCACGATGGCACCGCCCGCGATCAGCGACGAGCCCCAGACCAGGTCCGTCCACGCACACGCACGCAGACCGCCGACATAGACATAGACCGCCGCGAATATCGCGATCAGCCAGCACACGGCCGTGAGGTTGTTGAGCCCCGGCACGTCATGATAATACTGCGACACGAACTTCGCGCCCGAGTAGATGACCGACGATGTCGCCACGAACACCAGCGTGATCAGCGCCGGGATCGCCATCGCCATGCGCGCAACGACGCCGAAGCGATACTCGAGAAACTCGGGAATGGTGTAGAGTCCGGCCCGCAGGAACTTGGGCAGAAACCAGAAAGCCACCACGACCAGCGTGACCGCGGCCATCCACTCGTAGGACGCGATCGCCATGCCCAGCCAGTCCGCCGAGGCGCCCGACATGCCGACGAACTGCTCCGTCGAGATGTTCGCCGCGATGAGCGAGAAGCCCACCAGCCACCACGTGAGACCGCGGCCGGCGAGGAAGTAGTCGCTGGCCGTGCCATCGGCGGGCGCGCCCGCCTGACTTTTCTTGATGCCGAGCCAGATGACACCGACGACGGCGACGAGGAACAGGGTGACTTCGAGGAGATGCATGGGGTTGGGGAAAACCGGAGAACAGCAGCCCGCCATCACTCCGCCGATTGCCCGGCCCGGCAACTGCGAATTCGCCCCGGAGCACGCTTGGGCGCGGCTTTGGCAATCCATGCACAAGCCTGGCCGCCGGGGCGGATCGCCTGCGTCTACGCGCGTCCCGTCGCCTGTGCCGCTTGCCTATTGCCGCAACCCTGACCAGCCTGTCCCCGCGATGGAGCAGGAGACCATCCAACAGGCGGTGGACACAGCCAAGGAGCATCCATGGATCCTCGGCGTGTTGCCGCATCTGCTGACGGTTGTCGGCTTCCTCCTCGCCATCTTCGCCATCGCCCGCCTGATGAGTGAAAAAAAACAGCCGGGCAACACCTTCGCCTGGCTGCTCGCCATCGTCTTCATCCCGTGGCTGAGCGTGCCGCTCTTCCTGCTTTTCGGCGGTCGCAAGATCAAGCGCCTCGCCGCGCTCAAGGCCCGCCTCTGCCCCATCGTGCCGGGCGCGCCGCGCTCCTCCGCCGCGCGATCCTTCGCTGCCCGCGTGCTCACGCTCAACGGTGCCTGTCCGCCCGTCGGCGGCAACCGCGTGACCTTCGTCACTTCCGGCGAAGAATCCTTCCATCAGCTCGAGCGCCACATCCGCGAGGCGAAGCACACGATCCACCTCATGACCTTCATTCTCGGTCGGGACAACGTCGGCCGCCGGATCGTGAAGCTGCTCGCCCAGCGTGCACGCGAGGGCGTGAAGGTCCGGTTGCTGCTCGATTCGCTCGGCTGCTTCCTCAGCAAGGGCTCCTTCTGCGATCCGCTGCGCGCCGCCGGCGGCGAAGTCGTCGCCTTCATGCCGATGCTGCCGCTGCAGACCCGCGGCTCCGCCAACCTGCGGAACCATCGCAAGATCGCCGTCTTCGACCACCACGTCGCCCTCATCGGCGGGCGCAACCTCGCCCTCGAATACATGGGCCCGCAGCCGCTCAAGCGCCGCTGGCGCGACTTCGGTGCCCTGCTCGAAGGGCCGGCAGTCAGCCTGCTCGACGAGATCTTCATCGCCGACTGGGCCTTCGCCAGCGGCCAATCGATCGCACGGCTGCACGAGGAAATCCCCGCCGGCGTGCCGCCGGTCGTCGGCGACAGCGAGATCCAGATCGTCGCCAGCGGCCCCGATGTGCAGGGCGACCCGCTCTACGAGGGCATCCTCTCGCTCGTGCAACAGGCCGAGCGCAGCATCTGGATCGTCACGCCCTATTACATCCCCGACGAGGTGCTCCAGCGCTCGCTCATGGTGCAGGCCCGCGCCGGCATCGACGTGCGGCTCGTCGTCCCGGCGCGCTCGAACCACCGCATCACCGACCTCGCCCGCCGGCACTACCTCACGGAACTCCAGGAGGCCGGGGTCAAGGTCCTGCTCTACGGTCCGGGCATGAACCACGCCAAGCTGATCCTCGTCGACGAGTCCGTCGGCCTCTGGGGCTCGGCCAACATGGATCTGCGCTCGCTCTTCGTGAACTTCGAGGCCGCCGCCGTCACCTACTCCGCGCCCGACGCTCAAGCCATCGGCACCTGGATGCGCGAGGTCTTCGCCCACAGCAAACCGGCCCCCACCCGCCCGCCGGGCCGGCGCAAGTTTTTCCCCAGCCTGGGCGAGGAACTCAGCCGCCTGCTCGCCCCGTTGCTCTGAACGCGCCGCAGAGCCAAATACTGCGGTGATGTTTGCCCGGTAGCGGCGGTCGTCCCGACCGCCACGAGGCGCGTGCGATGGCGGTCGGGACAACCGCCGCTACTTCGCTTCGCAATGTCACAGCATGGAGCATGGGAAGCGCTTGCCCGCCAGATTCCCCACGCTCGCGGCACATCCATTCGCGGTGGGGGCGGTTGTCCCAACCGCCCTGGGTTCCAAGCTACCTAACGCATCAGCCCAAAGGGCGTTTCGGCGAGACGCCCTCACCGCCGTCACGCCTCACACCGCATGCGCGCGCAGGAAATCCTGCACAGCGCGGGTGTCGGCGGGCAACCGGTGCTTCACCACCGCGCGCGCCTTCAAGGCGTCGAGCCCGGGATGCGTGGGCTCCTGACCGATCGCACCGCGCAGCGCGTCGGGGAACTTCGCCGGATGCGCCGTGGCCAGCACCACGCTGACGCGCGCCGGGTTCAGCTCCTGGAACGCGCAGGCCGTGTGCGGATCGATGATGTAGCCGTGCCGCTGGGCCACGCGGGCGATGTTGGCGCCGATCTCGACGTCTGTCGCGCGCGAGGAGCTGAAGGTGTCGCGGTCGAAACCCGCGAGCGTGTAGCGCCCTTCGCGCTGCAGTTGCGCCATGACCTCGCGCACGCGCGCCGGGTCCTCGCCGAGGCTGTAGTAGAGCAACCGCTCGAAGTTCGACGCCACCTGGATGTCCATCGACGGCGCGAGGCTCGGGTGCACGGCGCCGACCCGGTATTCGCCGGTCGTGAAGAAGCGGTGCAGGATGTCGTTCTGGTTCGTGGCGACCTTGAAGCCCGCGATCGGCACGCCCATGCGCTCGAGCAGCCAGCCGGCGAACACGTTGCCGAAGTTGCCCGTCGGCACCACGAACTCGACTTCCTCCCGCTGCGCCGGCGGCAGCCGCAACCACGCGTGGAGATAGTAGACGCACTGCGCGAGCACGCGCGCGAGGTTGATCGAGTTGACCGCCGAGAGGTGGTGCCGGGCGGCGAAATCCCGGTCGCCGAAGGCCTCCTTCAGGATGCGCTGCGCGTCGTCGAAGGAGCCATCGATCGCCAGCGCGAAGACGTTGTCCGCCCCCGTGCAGGCCATCTGACGCTCCTGCAGCGGCGAGACGCGCCCGTCGGGATAGAGAATGAAGATCGCGGTGCGCGGCTTGCCGAGCAGGCCGTGGATCGCCGCCGCGCCGGTGTCGCCGGAGGTGGCGCCGAGCACGTTCAGGCTGCGGCCGTCCTGCTCGCACATCCAGCCGTAGAGGTTGCCGAGGAACTGCAGGGCAAAATCCTTGAACGCGAGCGTCGGGCCGTGGAACAGCTCCAGGACGTGCGTGCGCTCATCGAGCTGGCGCAGCGGCCCGATCTCGGGATGGGAGAAGGTGGCATAGGAGCGGTGCACGAGGCGCGTCAGCACGTCCTCCGGCACATCGGTCGCGAACAGCGCGAGGAACTCCGCGCAGAGCTCCGCGTAGCTGAGGTTTTCCCAGGCGCGCAGGCGCGGCGAGATGTCGGGCAGCGCCTCGGGCAGGTAGAGCCCGCCGTCGGGCGCGAGACCGAGCGCCACCGCTTCGCGGAACGAAACCGCCGGGGCGCGGCCGCGGGTCGAGAGATATTTCATCGGGCCCTGCCTGGAAATGAGCGCGGCGGAAAACGGGAAGCCCGGCCGGGCTCAGGCCTTGCCAAGCGAGAAGGCCGTGTGGACGGCGCGCTGCGCGTCGTCGGCGCGGTCGCGCGGCACGGCGAGCGTCACCTTGATTTCGGAAGTGGCGATGAGCTCGACATTGATGCCCTGCTCCGCGAGTGCCTCGAGCATCTGCGCGGCGACACCGGCGTGCGTGCGCATGCCGACGCCGACCACGGAGAGCTTCGCGATGTTGTCGTAGGCGGCGACCTCGCCGCCGCCGAGCTTGGCGAACACGGCCGGGAGCACCTTGACGGCGCCGTGCGCGTCATCCTTCGGCACGGTGAACGTGAGGTTCACGATGCCGTTGTGGCCGACGTTCTGGACGATCATGTCGACGTTGATGCTGGCCTCGGCCAGCGCCCGCAGGACGTGCGCTGCGCTGCCGGCCTTGTCGGGAAGATTGCTGATGACGACCTTGGCCTGGTCCTTGTCGACGGCGACGCCGCGCACGACGACCTTTTCCATGTAGGAGACTTCTTCTTTCACGATGGTTCCCGGATTGTGGTTAAAGCTGCTGCGGACCTCGAAGACGACGCCGTATTTCTTCGCGAACTCGACGGAGCGCGACTGCATGACCTTGGAGCCCTGCGAGGCGAGTTCGAGCATCTCGTCGTAGGAAATTTCCTCGAGCTTGCGCGCATCCTTCACGTGGCGCGGGTCGGCGGTATAGACGCCGTCGACGTCGGTGTAGATCTCGCACTTGTCGGCGTGGACCGCGGCCGCGAGGGCGATGGCGGTGAGGTCGGAGCCGCCGCGGCCGAGCGTGGTGATCTGGCCGAGGTCGTTGAGTCCCTGGAAGCCGGCGACGATGATGACCTTGCCGGCGTCGAGATCCTTGCGCAATGCGGTCGGCACGATGTTCTTGATCTTCGCCTTCGTGTGCACGAGGTCCGTCACGATGCCCGCCTGCGGGCCGGTGTAGGACACGGCGGGCACGTCGAGGGCGTGGAGGGCCATCGCGGTGAGCGCGATCGTCTCCTGCTCGCCGGTGGCGAGGAGCATGTCCATCTCGCGCGTATCGGGGCGCGGGTTCACGGCTTTGGCGCGGGCGGTGAGCTCGTTCGTGACGCCGGCGCGAGCGGAGACGACAACAACCAGTTGGTTGCCTTCGTCGCGCGTCGCCTTGATACGGGCGGCCACGTTCTTGATGCGCTCGACGTCACCCACGGAGGTGCCGCCGTATTTTTGGACGATGAGTGCCATGTTGCTAACCGGTTTAGCTGGCCCGCGCCTCCGGAGCTTGGCAAGGCGCTAGTCCGCCCCATGCGTCATAGCGACGCAGGCTCAGGCGGCGGGCTTCTTCACGAAACGCGGCTCGGTGCCCGCGAGCAGGCGCCGGATGTTCGCGTGGTGGCGGAGGATCACGACCGCCGCCAGCACGGTGGCGACGACGGCGACGGCCACGCTGTAGGGCAGCAGCCACACGCTGACGATGACGACCACGGCACCGAGGATCGAGCCGAGCGAAACATAGCGCGTGGTGAAGAAAGTCAGCACCCACGTGACGGCCCCGATCAGGCAGGCGACCGGGATGAGCACAACGAGGCCGCCCGCGGCGGTGGCGACGCCCTTGCCCCCCTTGAAACGGGTGAAGACCGAAAACGAATGCCCGAGCACGGCCGCCACCACGCCGATGAGCGCGAGAACATCCTGGTGCGGCGTGTCGATCCACGGCAGGAGCGGCCAGCCGGTGGCGACGGCGCCCTTGAGGGCATCGAGCACGAAGACGAAGTTGCCCGCACGCTTGCCCTTGGCGCCGAACTTCTCGCCGAGCACGCGCTTGACGTTCGTCGCGCCGGGGTTGCCGCTGCCTTCCTTGAAGATGTCGACATCGTGCGCGCGAGCGACGATGTAACCGAAGGGCAGCGCACCGAGCAGGTAGCCCGCGAGCGCGGTGGTGAAGATCCAGAAATTACTCATGGGGCCTGCAGCAATATCCCGCGAGACTCCGGAAGCCCGCGCCAGCGGTCAATGGCGAAGTCCCACGGAGCGATTCGCAAACGAGCGGCGAGTGCGCGACGGCGGAGCGGATGCGACCGTCGCATGAGGGCGGCTGGGACAGCCGCCCCCACCAAGCGAAAGCGGCTCAGTTGGCCGGGCCGCCCGTGAAGTAGAGCGCGAAGGCGAACTTGTCGGCCGTCTCCTCGACGACCTTGGAGATCGGCTTGCCGGCGCCATGGCCGGCGTTGGTCTCGATGCGGATGAACATCGGGAACGCGTTCTGCGGGTTCGCAGCTTGGAGGGCGGCGGTGTATTTGAACGAGTGGCCCGGGTGCACGCGGTCGTCGTGGTCGCCGGTCGTCACGAGGATCGCCGGGTAGGTCGCGCCGGCCTTCACGTTGTGCACGGGCGAATAGCCCTTGAGGTAGGCGGCCAGCTCGGCGCTCTCCTCGGCGGAGCCGTAGTCGCTGGCCCAGGCCCAGCCGATGGTGAATTTCTGGAAGCGGGTCATGTCCATGACGCCGACCGCCGGCAACGCGACGCGGGCGAGGTCGGGGCGCTGGTTGACGGTGGCCGCGACGAGCAGGCCGCCGTTGGAGCCGCCGCTGAGGACGAGCTTCTCGTGCGAGGTGAATTTCTCGCTCACGAGGTAGTCGCCCGCAGCGATGAAGTCGTCGAACACGTTCTGCTTTTGCAGCTTCGTGCCCGCGAGGTGCCACTCGCGGCCGTATTCGCCGCCGCCGCGGAGGTTCGGCACGGCGTAGATGCCGCCGAGCTCGAGCCACGCGATGGTGGAGGTGGAGAAGCTCGGCAGGAGCGAGATGTTGAAGCCGCCGTAGCCGTAGAGGAGCGTCGGGTGCGAACCGTCGAGCTTGATGCCCTTGCGGTGCGTGATGAACATCGGCACGCGCGTGCCGTCCTTCGAGGCGTAGAAAACCTGGCGCGTCTCGTAGAGCGAGGGATCGAAGGCCACCTTGGGCGCCTGGAACACCTCGACCTGGCCGGTGGCGACATCGACGCGGAAGTTCGTGGTGGGATACGTGAACGAGGTGTAGCTGAAGAACATCTCGGTGTCGTCCTCGCGGCCGCTGATGCCCTGCACCTGGCCGATGCCGGGCAACGCGACGTTGCCGAGCGGGGCGCCGTCGCGGGCGTAGATCGCGAGCACGCTCTTCGCGTCCTGCATGTAATTCACCACGAACTTGCCGCCCACGTAGGAGGCGGAGGAGATGACGTCCTTCGATTGCGGGATGAGCGTCTTCCAGTTGGCCCGGTCGGGATTCGCGAGGTCGATGGCGATGACCTTGTAGCGCGGCGCGTCGAGATCGGTGAGGAGGTAGAGCACGGAGCCGTCGTTGCCGATGACGTTGTAGCTCGCCTCGACGACGTCGATGAGGCGCACGACTTCGCCGCGGAGCTGCGGCTGGCGCGCGTCCTGGAGATCGAGGTAATGCAGCCGGTTGCGCGGATCGGTGCCTTCCCAGATGTTGATGATGAGGTAGCGCCCGTCCTCGGTGACGCCGCCGCCCAGGCCCCACTTCGGCTGGTCGGGGCGCTCATAGACGACGATGTCCTCGGACTGCGGCGTGCCGAGGCGATGGTAATAGAGTTTCTGGTTCTCCAGGTCGCTGAAGACCTGGTTGCCCTCGCGGCGCGGCTCCGGGTAGCGCGAGTAGAAGAAGCCGGCGCTGTCCTTCGTCCAGCTGAAGCCGGAGAACTTCACCCAGTTGATCACGTCGGCGGTGTCCTCGCCGGTGGCGAGATTGCGCACGCGGTATTCGTTCCAATCCGAGCCGGCCTTCGCGATGCCGTAGCCGAGCCACTTGCCGTCGTCGGAGGCGGTGTAGGCGGTGAGCGCGACGGTGCCGTCGGTCGAGAGCGTGTTCGGATCGATGATCACGCGGCCCTCGGCGGCGAGGGTGTCCTTCACGTAGAGCGGCGACTGGTTCTGCAGGCCGCTGTTGAAGGTGTAGAAGTAACGGCCGCCCTGCTTCGAAGGCAGGCTGAAGCGCGGGAAGTTGAGCAGCTCCTTCAGTCGCTCCTTGATGGCTTCGCGCTTGGGCAGCTTGTTCAGGAACTCGAAGGTGACGCCGTTCTGCGCACCGACCCACGCCTTGGTGTCCTCGGCGTCGACGTCTTCCAGCCAGCGGTAGGGATCGGCGACCTTGACGCCATGGAAATCGTCGACCTGGTCGACGGTCTTGCTCGGGGGATAGGACGGAGTGGCGGCGAAGGCCAGGGCGGGCGCGGCCGCGAGGGTAAGCAGGCGCATAAGGTTCATATGAGGGACGAAACCAGCCACAACCCGGCGCGCGCGCAAGCGGAAGTTGGCCAGTGGTTCCTTCGGGCTAACGAACGGCACCGGGAGCGCGACGAACTGCGGCGGACGGGAGCGCCGCGCAACCGTGACGACGGGCAACCGAGGAGAACGCCATCAGGGCGCCGCGGAGAGACGCCCCCACCCCGCGGCCGCGCCGCCGGTGCAGCGGCGCGGAGTGCCGGGGCTCATTTGCCCCAGCCGGCGTAGTGCGCGCCGAAGCCCATGCGCAGCGACCAATCGGCGATCGTCTTCGAGACGGGCGACGAGCCGCTGGAGCCGCCGTGGCCGGCGTCCTTCTCGATGTGGATGAGGATCGGACCGGCCTCCGGCGCGACTGCCGCCTGCATCGCCGCCGTGTATTTGTAGGAATGCGCCGGGTGCACACGGTCGTCGTGGTCGCCAGTGGTGACGAGGATCGCCGGATACTTCGCGCCGGCCTTCGCGGTGTGCAGCGGCGAGTAGGCCATCAGGTAAGCGAAACCCTCGGGCGTGTCGGACGTGCCGTAGTCGCGCGCCCACGAGGCGCCGGCCGTGAATTTGTGGTAGCGCAGCATGTCCATCACGCCGACGGCGGGCACCGCCGCCGCACAGAGGTCGGGCCGCTGGTTCACCACAGCGCCGAGCAGGAGCCCGCCGTTGGATCGGCCGTCGAGCACGATCCGGGAATGCGCCGTGTAGCGCTCGCGCACGAGATACTCGGCGGCAGCGATGAAGTCGTCGAAGACGTTCTGCTTGCGTGCCTGCGTCCCGGCATCATGCCAGTCGCGGCCGTATTCGCCGCCGCCGCGCAGGTTGGCCACGGCGTAGACACCGCCGCGCTCCATCCACACCAGCGGCGGCACGGCGAATTGCGGGCGCATGACGACGTTGAAGCCGCCGTAGCCGTAGAGCCACGCGGGATGGGAGCCGTCGAGCGGCAGCCCCTTCTTGTGCGTCACGAACATCGGGATCCGCGTGCCGTCCTTCGACGGATAGAAAACCTGCTCGGTCTCATACTGGCTGGCGTCGAAATCCGTCTTCGCCTCGCGCCAGACCTGCGTGCGCTGCGTGTCGAGGTGGTGGCGCAGGTGCGTGCCGGGATAAAGGAACGACGAGAAACTCACGAACACCTCGGGGTCCTTGAACTTGCCGACGACGGACGGCACCGCGCCAATCCCGGGCAACGGGATCTCGCCGGCCGGCGTGCCGTCGAGCTGGTAGATCGCCACGCGGCTCGCGACGTCGCGCATGGTCGTCACGACGAAACGCGACGCGGAGATGCGCGCCGCATCGATCGTCTCCGCGCTCTCGGCGATCACCGTGCGCGGCATGAATTCCGTGTCGTCGAGCCCGATCGCCACGATGCGCCCGCGCGGGGCGTCGTGCGTGGTGACGAAGTAGAGCGTGCGCCCGATGTTGCCGATGAAGGAGTAGCTCTCGTCGAAGGTCGGCCGCAGCATCTTCACCGGCGCGGTCAGCACCGGCTGCTGCGGGTCCTGCAGATCGACGTAGGCGAGCGCGTTGCCCCGCTGCCCGGGTTGGGAGATGCTGATGATGAGGTAACGTCCGTCGGACGAGACCTGTCCGCCGAAGGAGCGCATCGGATGCTCGGGCCATTCGAAGATCAACCGGTCCTCGCTCTGCGGCGTGCCGATGCGGTGATAGTAGAGCTTGCGATGCTCGATCTTGCTGAAGACCGCCTTGTCGCCGCCCGCCGGCTCCGGATAGCGCGCGTAGAAGAAGCCTTTGGCGTCGTGCGTCCAGCTCATGCCGGAGAACTTGATCCACTTCAGATGATCGGCCGCGTCGACTCCGGTGGCGATGTCGCGCAAGCGGAACTCGACCCAGTCCGAGCCCGCGCTGGCGAGACCGTAGCCGAGCCACTTGCCGTCGGGCGAAGGCGAAGGCGAACGCAGCGCCACCGTGCCGTCGACCGAGAGTTGGTTCGGATCGAGCAGCACGCGCGGCGCGCCGTCGAAGCCCTCCTGCACGTAGAGCACGGACTGGTTCTGCAGGCCGTCGTTCTTCGTGTAGAACACCCAGCCGGCCTCCTTGAACGGCGCGTCGTAGCGCTCGTAGTTCCACAATTGCGTCAGGCGTTCGCGGACCTGCCCCACCTCGGGCATCTGCGCGAGGCGCGCCGCCGTGAAGGCGTTCTGCGCCTGCACCCAGGCCCGTGTGTCGGCGGAATCGAGGTCCTCCAACCAGCGGTAGGCATCGACCACCTGGCGGCCGGAGTAGTCGTCGACGTGCTCGACGGTGCGCGTCGGCGGATAAGAAACGGCGGCGGCCGCGGCAAACAGCGGCGCGAGCGCGAGCAGGGGTAGGCAGGCAGCGAGTCGCATAAGCCGGCAGGGAAGCCGCAATCCCGCCCGCCTGCAAGTCTGCGCCGGTCAACCGCGCGCTCGCGGCACCCGACCGGCACTTTGCGCCTTCCGGCGCCGCGCGAATCGTGTTTTCCTCCGCCCCGTGAGCCTCTCTCCCGCCGACCGCCTCGAACGCCAGATCCGCTTCATCATCGAAGCCGACAAGCTGAAGGAAGTCTTCCGCCAGACCCTCTGCACCCAGAGCCGCCGCTACGAAAACAGCGCCGAGCACAGCTGGCACTTCGCGCTCATGGTCATCATCCTCGCCGAGCATGCCAACCAACCCGTCGATGTGCTCCGCGTCCTGAAGATGGTGCTCATCCACGACCTCGTGGAGATCGACGCCGGCGACACCTACGCCTACGACACGGCCAACATGGCCACGCAGCACGCGCGCGAGGCGCAGGCCGCCGACCGCATCTTCGGCCTGCTGCCGCCGGACCAGGCCGCCGACTACCGCGCGCTGTGGGAGGAATTCGAAGCCCGCCAGACGCCGGAGGCGAGATTCGCCGCCGCCTGCGACCGGTTCCACCCGATGCTCCTCAACTGCCTCACCGGCGGCGAGACCTGGCGCAAGCACGGCGTGACGCACGACAAGGTCGTCGCCCGCAACCAGCACACGAAGGAAGGCTCCTCCGCCCTCTGGTCCTACGCCGCGCGGATGCTGGACGAAGCGGCCGCCCAGGGAGTTTTTACCGCCGCGCCTAGCGACACGCGGCCGGCGGAGTGAATCAGCTCAGATCCCGGAACGACCCGAACTCCGGGTCGAACAGCCGCCGGTAGGTGCGCACGATCATGCCGTCGGTCAGGCCTGCGAGGTAGTCGCAGAGGCGGCGCGCCTTGCCGTCGAGCGTCTTCTCGGCATCGATCAGGTGGCTGACGTTCTCCGGCAGGATGCGGATCACGCGCTCGCTGCGCTCGGCGTAGTTGTCCCAGATCGCCTGGAACAGCGCGTTGAGGATGACGCGGGCCTTGTGCTCGAGCTGCTCGAGCTGCGGGCTCTCGAAGATGATGTCGTTGGCCATCCGCTTGAAGAACGCCGCCTCGGCCAGCGCCGCCTCGTCGACGACGAGTTCGAAGGCGTAGCGGTTGGTCTTCGCCGACATGAAGTTCTCCCGCTCCTTCAGGCGGCAGGCCTGGATGAAGGCGCCGATCTTCTGCGAGAAGACGTTTTCCAGCCGGTCGGCGCGGATCGCCGCGAAGAGCGACTCCATGTGCCGCTGCTGGTGGGCGTCGATCGGCTGGCTCGCGGCCCAGCGCTCGACGCGCTCGATGGTGAGGAAGCCCGCGCGCACGCCGTCGACGATGTCGTTGAGCGAATACGCCGCGTCGTCCGCCCAATCCATGATCTGGCATTCGACACTCTTGAAGTCATTGAGCGCGTTGCCGCGCAGGAGCGAGCCGGGGATGCGCGCGTCGCCGAAGACCCAGTCGCGGATCGCTCCCTGCGAGTCGTAAATGAAGTGGTTGATCGGCGGCGTGGCGAACTCGGTGTAGAGTTTCTTGTATTTGAGGATGCCGTCGAGCAACGCGCGCGTCGGCTGCATGCCGCGCACGCCCGTCTCGTTTTGATACATCGTCTCGCAGAGCAGGTGGAGGGTCTGCGCGTTGCCCTCGAAGCCGCCGCGACGCTTCATCAATTCCTGCAGCGTGCGCTCACCGCTGTGTCCGAAGGGCGGATGCCCCATGTCGTGCGCGAGGCAGCTGGCCTCGACGAGATCGGAGTCGATGTAGAAATCCTCCGCCAAGGGCGCGCCGCGGCTGAGCAGGTAGTGGCAGATCGAACGTCCGATCTGCGCGACCTCCATCGAGTGCGTGAGGCGCGTGCGGTAGAAATCGTATTCGCCGCTGAGGAACACCTGCGTCTTCGACTGCAGCTTGCGGAATGCGTGCGCGTGGATGATGCGGTCGCGGTCGATCTGGAAGGGGCTGCGATAGTCGGGCTTGCGGCCCCCGCCCCACTCCTGCACGTCGAAGGCGTTGTAGAACTTGTTTTGCGGCATCGTGGGCTTCCTTGGTCCCGCAATCGCACGCCAGCGGCAACGCAAAAACCGGGCCTCCCTGCCACGCACGCTGACGCCTCCGGGCGCCGCCCGCACCCGCACCCGCTTTCGCTTCGACAGCGCCGACCGCCTGCACACAGTGGCGCCCGCATGCCCCGCCTCCCCTTGCCCCGCGCCTTGGTCGTGTGCGTTGCCCTGCTGGTCGCCGCCGTGCCCGGCCGCGCCGCACCCGGTGAGCCCACCTCGCTGATCGTCGCCACGGACCTCCTGCAACTCAAGCAGGTCGAGTCCCCCGTCCTCTCGCCCGACGGACGCTGGGTCGCCTACGTCCTCCGCTCCATCGAACCCAAGGCGGAAAACGCCGCCGACTGGGTCTATCACACGCACCTCTGGCTCGCCGCTGTCGACGGCTCCACGCCCCCGCGACGGCTGACTCACGGCGCCGCCAGCAACACCTCGCCCACCTGGCATCCCGACGGACGCCGCCTCGCCTTCGTGCGCACCCCGGCCGGTGAGCGCCCGCAAATCCATGTGCTCCCGCTCGACGGCGGCGAAGCCCAGCCGATCACGAATCTGCCGACCGGTGCGAGCGCGCCGCGCTGGTCGCCCGACGGCCGCCGCCTGCTGTTCACCTCGAACCTGAGCTACGCCCAAGTCCGCGCCGCCCTTGAAAAATCCGGCGCTGCCGCCGTCCCCGCTTGGTCGGTGGAAAAGCCCGCGCGCACGGCGAACGACACCGCCAACTGGGCCCTCAAGCCCGCCGCCACCAAAGGCGCCGCCAAGGCCGAATCCGTTGCCCCACCCGCCAATCCGCCCGCGAAGGCCGATGCAGACGGTTCCCTCGCGGAGATTCGCGAATGGCTCGCGCAAAACGAGGCCGACGCCAACCCACGCGTGACCACGCGCTACAACTTCCTCGCCGAGGGCGACCTCCAGACCGAGCTCTCGTTCACGCAATTCTACGTGCAGGACGACCGCGAAGGCGCCGAGGCGCGGCCGCTCGACCTCGGTTTCGAATCCAAGACGGCACCCGAGTGGCTGACGGACAGCCGGCGCATCGTCGCCCTCGTGAATCGCGACGCAACGCAGCACCCGGATCGCTCCCGCGGTCAGAACCAAGTCATCCTCCTCGACGCCGAGACCGGCGCGCGGACCGTTTTCGCCGCCGCCGATGAGGTCAGCTACAATCACCCGACGCCTTCGCCCGACGGCCGCTGGATCGCCTTCACAGTGCAGACCGGCGGGCCCTTCAGTTTCGACCAGCCCAAGGTCGCCATTCAATCCACCGCCGGCGGCACGCATCGCGTGCTCACGGCCTCGCTCGATCGCACCGCCGGTGCGCCGCGCTGGAGCGCCGACAGTGCGGCGATTTATTTCACCGCCGCGTCGCAGGGCGCATTTCCGCTCTATCGCGTGCCTCTCGCAGGCGGCGACGTGCAAGCGCTCACGGGGCCATCGCGGGGCATCCGCGACTTCGACCTCGCTGCGCACACGCTCGTGCAAGCCGTGAGCGAGCCCGCCAATCCGTCCGAGCTCCACGTCGCGTCGCCCTCCGGCGAAGCCAGCCGCGCGCTCACCCGCCACAACGCCGTCTGGCTCGCCGGCAAGCAACTCGCGACCTACGAGGAGCACACCACGACGAGTGCCAGCGGCCTGCCGCTGCAGTTCTGGACGATGAAGCCCACGGCGTTCGATCCGACAAAAAAATATCCGCTCCTCCTCAACATTCACGGCGGCCCTTCCGCCATGTGGGGTCCGGGCGAAGCGTCGATGTGGTTCGAGTTCCAATTCTACGCCGCCAAGGGCTACGCGCAGGTCTTCGGCAACCCGCGCGGCTCGGGCGGCTACGGCCGCGACTTCCAGCGCGCCAACTACCGCGATTGGGGCCGCGGCCCGGCGAGCGACGTCCTCGCCTTCGCGACCGAGGCGGCCAGACAGCCCTTCGTCGACCCGGAGCGGCAGGTCATCACCGGCGGCTCCTACGGCGGCTATCTCACGGCCTTCGTCATCACCCAGGACCACCGCTTCAAGGCCGCCATCGCCCAGCGCGGCGTCTACGACCTCATCACGTTCTTCGGCGAGGGCAACGCGTGGTTCCTCGTGCCGCTCTACTGGGGCGGTTACCCGTGGGAATCCGGCATCCGCGAACTCCTGCTCCGCGACTCGCCCTACACCTACGCCGACCAGATCAAGACCCCGCTGCTCATCAAGCACGGCGACGTCGATTACCGCACCGGCGTGATCCAGAGCCAGATGCTCTACAAGAGTCTCAAGGCGATGGGCCGCGACGCGGAATACGTGCGCTACCCGCGCGCCACGCACGAGCTCAGCCGCAGCGGCGAACCGAAGCAGCGCCTCGACCGTCTCGTGCGTTACGAGGAGTTCTTCCGCCGCTACGTCGGCGGCAACTGAGCTGCTCCGCCCGCCGCGCGCACCGCAACGCGCGAACGTCACCGCGCGGAATTCACCGCCCGTTTTTCGTCGTCGCCGCGCGGCCTGCCGTGCGCTGGCTTGCGCCCGATGCTCGCTCCGCCTATGTCCTCCGTCATGCCTCACACGCTGTTCCCCACCGCCTTCGGCACGTGCGGCGTCGCGTGGAACGACACCGGGCTCCTCGGCTTCCAACTGCCCGAGGAGGACGTCGAGGTCACCGAGCGGAAACTCGCCCAGCGCGCGCACACCAAGTCCGCCACCGAGCCGCGCCCCGAGTGGCTGCGACGGGTCATCGAACGCGTGCAGGCGCACCTCGAAGGCCGGTTGCAGGATTTCACCGACGTGCCGCTCGATTGGACGCGCGTGAGCGACTTTCAACAGGCGGTTTACCGGCACGCGCTGGCGATCAAGCCCGGCTACAAGCAGAGCTACGGCGACATCGCCAAGGCCATGGGCTTGGGCAACGAGGCCGCGCGCGCCGTCGGCGTGGCCCTCGCCACCAATCCCTGGCCGCTCATCGTGCCCTGCCATCGCGTCGTCTCCGCCAGCGACAAGATGACGGGCTTCTCCGCCCCCGGCGGCGTGCGCACCAAGACGCGCCTGCTCGCCCTCGAAGGCGCGGAGTTGATCTCGGAATGACTCGCCGCTCACGCACAGCCCGCTCGCCCGGCGACGCGGCGAATGCCGCTCGCGCCAAGCCCGCACGCGCACCGAGCCCCGGGCTCGCTTACGATCCCGCCTTCGCGCTCGCCCACCTGCGCGGCGCCGATGCGATCCTAGCCGGCCTGATCGACCGCGTCGGTCCCTTCGCCTTGGAACCTCAACCCGCGGCGACGTTGTTCGAGGCGTTGTTGCGTTCCATCGTTTACCAGCAACTCCACGGCAAGGCCGCCGCCACGATCCACGCCCGGGTGCGCGATGTCCTCGCACCGCACGGTGGCACTCATCCCGCCGCGTTGCGGGCAGTCAGCCCCGATGCCTTGCGCAGCGCTGGACTCTCGCGGGCGAAGCTGACCGCGCTGCTCGACCTCGCCACCCAGTGCGCAGCCGGCGTCGTGCCCACCTTGGACGCTGCGGCGAAGATGGAGGACGACGAGCTCGTCACCCGCCTGACCACCGTGCGCGGCATCGGGCCGTGGACCGTGCACATGCTCCTGATCTTCACGCTCGGCCGCCCCGACGTGATGCCGACCGGCGATTTCGCCATCCGCCTCGCCTTCCGAAAACTTTACCGCAAGCGCCGCGCCCCCTCGCCGGCCGTCATCCTGCACCACGCCCGCCGCTGGCAACCCTACCGCAGCGTCGCCAGTTGGTATCTCTGGCGCTCCCTCGAGCTGACTGATTCCAGCGCGTCCTGAACGTCTGCCCCTCGTGAACGGCAATCCGGCCTGGTCAACGTGCGGGTGTTAGCCGGGCGTGCGAGGCGATTAGGGCGCTTGGAATCCCGGGCCTCGGCCGGTTCGGGGTTGTTTCGGCCCGGGCCGCATCTAGCTTGGCGCAAACAAACCCCTTCCCCGCCATGTCCGCGAAAAAAATGCGCGCCATCGTCAAACCCACGGCCGGTCCCGGCCTCATCATGACCGATGCCCCGGTGCCGACTCCGGGCGTGAACGATGTCCTGATCAAGATCAAGAAGACGTCCATTTGCGGCACCGACGTGCACATCAACAAGTGGGACCAGTGGGCCTCACGCACGATCCAGCCGCCGCTGATCATCGGCCACGAATACGTCGGCACCGTCGCCGATGTCGGCGCGGGCGTCGAAGGCTTCGAACTCGGCCAACTCGTCACGGGCGAAGGCCACATCGTCTGCGGTCACTGCCGCAACTGCCTCGCCGGCCGCCGCCACCTTTGCCCGAACACCAAGGGCGTCGGCGTGAACCGCGACGGCGCCTTCGCCGACTACGTGACCATCCCGCAGTCCAACGTCTGGAAAGTGCCGGCCGGCATGGACACGGACGTCGTCTCCTGCTTCGACCCGCTCGGCAACGCCGTGCACACCGCGCTGTCCTTCGACCTCGTGGGCGAGGACGTGCTCATCACCGGCGCCGGCCCGATCGGCTGCATGGCCATCGCCGTGGCCCGTTCCGCCGGGGCCCGCAAGATCGTCATCACCGACATCAACGACGGCCGCCTCGAACTCGCCAAGAAGCTCAACCCCACGCGCGTCGTGAACGTCGCGAAGGAAAATCTGGTCGACGTCTGGCACAAGGAACTCGGCATGACCGAAGGCTTCGACGTGGGCCTTGAGATGTCCGGCAGCCCGCAGGCGCTCCGCCAGATGATCGACAACATGGTCAACGGCGGCCGCATCGCCCTCCTCGGCATCATGTCCGGCGAGGTTGCCATCGACTGGAACAAGGTCGTTTTCAAAATGCTTCACCTCAAGGGCGTCTACGGCCGCGAGATGTTCGAAACTTGGTATAAGATGACCGCGCTCGTGCAGGGCGGCATGGACATCCGCCCGGTCATCACCCACCGCTTCCCCGTCGAGCAGTTCCAGGAGGGCTTCGAACTCATGGGCGCCGGCAAATCCGGCAAGATCGTCCTCAACTGGGAATGAGCCAAACTCAAACCGTTTAACCACGAATGAACACCAATTGACACGAATGATGCGGCGGCTCGGTTCGCCTTCGTGTTCATTTGTGTTCATTCGTGGTTCAAAAACTGACCGATGAATTCCGCTTACTACGATCACCTCCGCCAGACCCTCGGCGAAATCGACGCCGCCGGCCTCTACAAGCGCGAGCGCATCATCACCACCCAGCAGACGGCGCACATCGCGGTCGCCAGCGGCCAGCGCGTGCTGAACATGTGCGCGAACAACTACCTCGGCCTCGCGGACAACCCCGAGCTCATCGCCGCCGCGCGCGCCTCCCTCGACCGCTGGGGCTACGGCCTCGCCTCCGTGCGCTTCATCTGCGGCACGCAGCAGCTCCACAAGGACCTCGAGGCCGCGATCTCCAAGTTCCTCGGCACCGAGGACACCATCCTCTACTCCTCCTGCTTCGACGCCAACGGTGGCCTCTTCGAAACGCTGCTAGACGCCGAGGACGCCGTGATCTCGGACGAGCTGAACCACGCCTCGATCATCGACGGCGTGCGCCTCTGCAAGGCCCAGCGCTACCGCTACAAGAACAACAACCTCGAGGACCTCGAGGCGAAGCTCAAGGAAGCCGACGCGAACAAAGCCCGCTTCAAGATGATCGCCACCGACGGCGTGTTCTCGATGGACGGCTACATCGCCAACCTCGCCGGCATCTGCGATCTCGCCGACAAATACGGCGCACTCGTCATGGTCGACGACTCGCACTCCGTCGGCTTCATGGGCAAGACCGGCCGCGGCACGCACGAGCACTGCGGCGTCATGGGCCGCATCGACGTCTTCACCGGCACGCTCGGCAAGGCCCTCGGCGGCGCCAGCGGCGGCTACACCTCCGGCAAGAAGGAGATCATCGACCTGCTCCGCCAGCGTTCGCGCCCCTACCTCTTCTCCAACACGATCGCGCCGACGATCGCCGCTGCCTCGCTCAAATGCCTCGAATTGCTCAGCCGCTCGACTGCGCTGCGCGACAAGCTCGAGGACAACACGCGCTTCTTCCGCGAAGGACTCACTAAAGCGGGCCTGACGATCAAGCCCGGCACGCACCCGATCGTGCCCGTGATGCTCGGCGACGCCGCGCTCTCGCAGAAGTTCGCCGCCAAAATGCTGGAGAAAGGCGTCTACGTGATCGGCTTCTTCTATCCCGTCGTGCCGCAGGGCGCGGCGCGCATCCGCACGCAAGTCTCCGCCGCCCACAGCAAGGAAGACCTCGCGTTCGCGATCGAGAAGTTCGCCGAGACGAAACGCGAGCTGGGATTGTGAGCCAGGGCCGGCAACGGCCGGCCCTACTTTCCGGGCAACGTCGCCGCAAAATCGCGCAGCGTCTGCCAGTAATCGTCGCGCAGCACCGTCTCCAGACCGCCGTGACCGCCGCCGGGGACGAGCACGAGCCGCTTCGGCTTGTTCGCCGCGGCGTAAAGTGACCGCGCGTGCCAGTCGGGGATCACAGGGTCAGCCGTGCCGTGCACGATCAACACCGGACAGTGCACGGCGGACAGCCTGCGCTCGTTGGGAAACAGGTCGCCCAGCAGGATCGGCCAGCGGGTCATCACGCGATAAGCGCTGACGAACGTGCTCTCCAGCACCAGCCCCGCGAGCGGCTCAGTCCGCGCCAGCTCCACCGCCGAGCCGCCGCCCAGCGAAAAGCCGAACGCGATCACGCGATCGGAGGGTGTGCCGTTTTCATTCAGCCACGCGAGCAGGAGCCGCGCATCGGCATGGCAGTTCGCTTCGCTCGGCGTCCCTTGCGTGTGGCCGTAGCCGCGGTATTCGTATGTCAGCACCGAGAATCCGGCCTTCACGTATTCGGGGAGATAGCTCGCGAGCGCGCCGAGTTCCTCGCCGTTGCCGGAGAAATAGAGCAACGTGAACTTCGCCTCCGGATTCTTCCAGTGCCGCGCGTGCAACGTGATCCCATCGGGCGTCTGCAAGCGGATCGTCTCCGGCGCGAGCGGCGCGCGGGCCGGCGGACGCAGAAACATCATCCCCGGCGCGACGAGCCGCGCCAGCAGGCAGACCGCGAGATAGAGCGCGACCAGGAGCGCGAACGGACCGAGGAGCTTCATCGTTCGCGTGCCCCTGCTCGACCGGCTGAACGGGCTAGCGCCCGCCCAAGGCGTCGCGCACCGCCTCGACCACGCGATCGCGCGGCACTTCGCGCTCGGAACGGTCGGACATGTCGCGGATTTTCACCACGCCCTTGGCGAGCTCGTCGCCGCCGTAGATGAGCGCGAGCTTTGCGCCGGCTTCGGCGGCGGTTTTGAACTGCTTGCCGAAGGCGACATCCTTGAGCGGATACTCGACGCGCCAGCCAGCCGCGCGCAGCGCGCGGATGTCGGCAAAGGCCGCGGCGCGCTCCGCCTCGCCACCGATGACAGCGTAGACGTCGGGCGCGTTGACGAAGGTCGGCGTGAGGCCGCGCTGCTCGAGCAGCAGGCCGGTCGTCACGTCGCCGATGGCGAAGCCGACCGCGGGCAGATCGGCGTAGCCGAGTTTCTTGACGAGATCGTTGTAGCGTCCGCCGCCGGCGAGCGCGCGGAGGTCGCCCTTGCGATCGAAGGCCTCGAAGACAAAGCCCGTGTAGTAAGCGAGACCGCGCACGACAGCGAGGTCGACGCTGACGAAGTCGCCGAGGCCCATCGCGGCGAGGCCGCCGAGAACTTTGCGCCAGTCGGCAAGGCGCGCATTGAGCTTGTCGGAGCCGAACGGTGCGAGCACCGCTTCGAGGTCGGCCAAGCTCTTGATCTGGAGAAACGCGAGAACCTTGGCCTTCTTCGCTACGTCGAGCGCGCCGTGCGCCTCGACGTAGCCCTTGAAGGCATCGTCGCCCATCTTCTCGTAGCGATCGATCGCACCGAGAATGCCGCGGGACTGCGCGTCGTCGAAGCCGAGGGCTTCGAGGTAGAAAAACCACAGGTCGCGGTCACTCAGGCGGACGTAGAAATCGTCCTTCGTGAGGCCGAAGCCCGTCATGCATTGGATCAGCAACGCGATGAGCTCGATCTCGGCCTCGGGGCCGGCTTCGCCAAAGATGTCGGCGTTGAACTGGTTGAAGGCGCGGAGGCGGCCCTTTTGCGCGCGCTCGTAGCGGTAGAATTCCGCGATGCTGAACCACTTGATCGGCCGCTTGAGCGCGCCGGCCTTGGCGCCGACCATGCGACACACCGTCGGCGTCATCTCCGGGCGGAGCGAAACCTCGCGGCCGCCTTGATCGGTGAAGGCGAAGAGCTGCGTCTCGATCTCGTCGCCCGACTTGGTCGTGTAGAGTTCGAGCGGCTCGAGGACGGGCGCGTCGTATTCCTGAAAACCGTAGGACTGAGCGGCTTGGCGCCAGAGACGGAAGATGTGCTGACGACGGGAGAAGTCTTCCGGATAAAATTCCCGGAAGCCTGGGAGGGACTGAAAACCGGCCATGAAACGGGTGCGCTACGGACGGACGTCGCTCAGGACGTCTCGTCTTCGTCGCCGTCGTCGGCCGAGGCCGGCGCAGGCGGATTGGCCTTCAGTTGATCGAGGCTGAGCGCCTTGATCTTCTGTTTCAAAATCTTGCCGCTCTTGAACTTCACGACGGCGCGCTCCGGGATGACGACTTCCGTCTCCGGCTTGTTCGGGTTGCGGCCGACGCGGGCTTTGCGCACTTGCACTTCCAGAACACCGAAGTTGCGCAACTCGACGTTCCGGCCCGCGGCGAGCGCGTCCATGACGATGTCGAGAGTCATCTGCACGGTATCTTGGATTTGTTTCTGCGGGAACCCGGTCTTCTCGTAGATTTCGAGGACGATTTCGCGTTTGGTCAGATTGGTCGACATGGCGTGGGCGGGGTTAAGTGATGACGCTAGGTTGACGGCACAAACAATTCACCACCGCGTGCTTGCGTCAATGGCAAACCCGCGTAAGGGGTTCTGCCTATCAGATATCATGCCCGATCCCACTGCAGTGCGCTCCATGTTTGCCCGGATTGCCGGGCGCTACGATGTGGCCAACCACCTCCTGAGTGGCGGCGTCGATTATTGGTGGCGCCAACGTCTGGTGCGCGCCGTGCACGACGCGCGCCCGCAGGACGTGCTCGATCTCGCAACTGGCAGTGGTGACGTGGCTTTCGCGATTTCCAATGGTTTGCCGCGCACCGTGCGGATCACCGGCATGGATTTCTGCCAGCCGATGTTGGACGAGGCGGTGAAGAAGCGGGTGGCGAATGCGCGCTGGCGCGACATTGCCTTTCAGCAAGGTGACGGCATGGCCCTGCCCTTGGCCGATGCGCAGTATGACGCAGTCACGATCTCCTTCGGCCTCCGCAACATGGCGGACCGACACAAGTCGCTGAGCGAGATGCGCCGCGTGCTGCGGCCGGGCGGTCGGCTGTTCGTGCTGGAGTTCTCACAGCCCTCCGCGTGGTTCCGCCCGATCTATTACGGCTACCTGAAGTTCGTGCTGCCGACGATCGCGAGTGTCGTCACCGGCGACCGCGGCGCCTACGAGTATCTCTGCGGGTCAATCGAACAATTCCCCGGACGCGAGGCGATGAGCGCGGAGATCCTACGCGCAGGCTTCAAGCGCGTGCACGCGACGCCGCTGACCTTCGGCATCGTGGCGTTGCACGAAGCGGTTGCCTGAGGATGGCGCGCGCACGCCCGCGGTTTCCTTACTTCGTCGTGCGCACGGCCCGCTCGATCTTGGCGGCCCGTTGGTCGGCGTAGTGGTTGTTCACCACCAGCACGGCGTGGATCGCCCCGGGCACATAGAAGCAGAGCGTGAGCAACAGGTTCAGGAAGAACTGCACGGGCTTGCCGCACAGCAGCACCGCGACCGGCGGCAGGACGATGGCGAGGAAAAGCCGCACGTCAGCTGAAGGACTTGCCGCAACCGCAGGTGCTCTGTGCGTTGGGATTGCGGATCTCGAAGCCCTTGCCTTGCAGCCCGTCGTCGAAATCCACGCTCGAGCCGCTGAGGTAGACCAGGCTGGTCTCATCCATCAGCACCTCGACGCCTTCGGTGGTGAAGCGTTGATCGCCCTCCTTGGGGAGATCGAAGGACATGCCGTATTGAAAACCGGAGCAGCCGCCGTTCTCGATGAACACCCGCAATCGCTTCTGCGGGTCACCGAGGCCGGCTTGCATCGAGCGCACTTGCTGGGCGGCGCGGGGCGTGAGCGTGATCATGCGCGCAACCTAAACCCGCAGTCCCGCTTGTCAACGGACGCCACCGACGCCGCGGAGCTGCGGCGCATCCTGGGCGGCGCGCGTTCCATGTTTCGGGTGATTCCACTCAGCTGTAGCAGGAACCGTGCAACTTTCGCCGCTGTGTTCTTGCCAGCTCCGGTCCCGCCCCGTTTTCTCCCCGCAGTGGCCTCCTTGAAGCACATCTTCAACGAACTGCATTACGAACTCACCCGGAAAATCTCCGAGGGCGGGATGGGCGTCGTTTACGAGGCCCTGCAGCGCGGCTCCGGCCAGTTCAGCAAGGTCGTCGCGATCAAACTCATCCGCGAGGAATATTCCTCCATCCCGGAATTCCAGAAAAACTTCATCGGCGAGGCCCGGCTCGTCGCCGACCTGATCCACACCAACATCGTCCAGACCTACCACCTCGGCCAGATCGGCGGGCAGTATTTCATGACGATGGAATACGTGAACGGCATGAACCTCGAGCAGTTCCTCGAGCGCCATGCCGAGCTCAAGCGTCCGCTGCCGGTCGACTTGGCGGCCTTCATCGTCTCCCGCGTCTGCCGCGGCCTCGCCTACGCGCACACCAAACGCGACGCCGACGGCCGCCTGCTCGGCATCGTCCATCGCGACGTGAACCCGAAGAACGTCATGCTCGCCGTCGAAGGCGACGTGAAGCTCACGGACTTCGGCATCGCGAAGGCCCTGGACCTGATGTATAACGAGGAAGGCAAGGTCATCCCGGGCAAGGACGAGTATCTCTCCCCCGAAGGCGCCAGTTACGCCGTGACCGATGCCCGCTCGGATCTTTTCTCGCTCGGCATCGTGCTGTCCGAGTTGCTGCTGGGCCGGAACTGCTTCCGCTCCGCCAACCGCCTCGAGTCGCGCCGCAACATCCTGCAGATGCCCATCCCGCGCTTCAGCGTGCTGCGCCCCGACATCGACGCGCGGCTGGAAGGCATCCTCCAACGCGCGCTCCAGCGTCCCCGCGAGCTTCGATACCAGTCCGCCTCCGAGATGATGACCGATCTCGAGCTCTACCTTTACAGCGACCGCTACGGCCCAACGAACGAGAAGCTGGCCGTCTACCTGCGCGAACTCTCCGCCCCGCCCACGCCATCCCCCACCGCTCG
>JAMPXH010000178.1 GCA_023701285.1 Candidatus Didemnitutus sp. | reverse complement strand
AGTTCTCCGAACGAGCCTGAGGCAATCACGACTCAGTCCGGCTCGTTCGGAGAACTCGCCCTACCCTCGGCACGCAAATTGGCGCCCGATTCGAAGCGCCCCCGTCACCTACGTCCGCCGGGCCGCCAGCTCCGCGCGGATTACCGCGAGCGTGCGCTCCGTCGCCCCGCGGTTGGCGGCGCTCCACTCCCGCGCGGCGCCGGCGAGTCGCTCGCGCGCGGCGGCGTTTTCCAGCAGCTCCACGGCGGTGCGCACGAGTTCGTCCGCCGTCTGCACCTTGCGCACGGCGCCGGCGTCGGTGAGCGAGCGGATGATCTCGCGGAAATTCGTCATGTAGGGGCCGTGCAGCACCGGCTGGCCGAGGATCGCCGCCTCGACCGGCGTCTGCCCGCCGTCGTGCGGCGCGAGGCTCTTGCCGACGAAGACCAGATCGGCGAGCTGGGTGAATTTGCGCAACTCGCCCGTCGTATCCGCCACGGCCACGTCGACCGGCTGGGTCGCCAATCCGCCGGAGCGGAAATGAAACGCGCAACCGCTGCGCTCGAGCAGCCCGCGCAACTCCTCGCGGCGCTCGGCATGGCGCGGCACGATGAGCAACGACACCGCGAGCCCGCGCGCGCGCGCCGCCTGCAGCGCCTCCAGCAAAGCCTCCTCCTCGCCCGGCCAGGTCGAGGACCCGAGCAGGACCAGCCCTTCAGGCGGCAACCCGACCTCGCGCCGCAGGGCCGCCTTCGCCGGCTCGTCGAGGACTGGGATGTTCACGTCGAGCTTCAGGTTGCCCGTGGTGATCAACTGCTCCGCAGGGAAACCCAGCGCGCGGAAGCGCTGTTCGTCGCGCTTTGCCGCGCAGAGGAAGCGCGTGATGCCCCCCGCGAGCGAGCGCACGGCCCAGCGCGCCTTGGCGGAGCGCCGGAAACTGCGGTCGGAGAGGCGCGCGTTGACGCTCAGCACCGGCACGCCGCGCACGCGGGCGGCATGCACGTGCTCCGGCCAACGCTCGCCTTCCATCAGCACGATGAGGTCGGGCCGCACCCGGCTCCAGGCACGCGCGTTGAAGGCCCAGAAATCGAGCGGGAAATACCCGATGCCCACGACGAGCGCGGCGTATTTCTCCTTCGCCAACTTGTAGCCCGTGCTGGTGGTCGTGGTGAGATAAACCTCATGCCCGGCGCGGTGCAGGCCCTCGAGCAGCGGACCGATGGCGAGCATCTCGCCCACGCTCACGGCTTGCAGCCAGAGGCGTTTCACGCCGGCGCGTTTCGGCGGCAACGGCGGCACCTCGCCGAAGCGATGGGTGAAACCTTCGCCGTAGCCCCCGCGCTTGCGCATCCGCCACACGTAATACGGCGAGGCGAGCAGCAGCGCCGGAAGAAACAGAACTCGGTAAATCCAAATCACGGAGGAACCACTAACGGCCACTCATGCGCACTAAGTGATTAGTGAGGTGTCAGTGCGAATTAGTGGTTCGCTCTGAGTGGTGCCCGTGGGCGACTCAGCGCCCGAGCACCCAATTGAAGATCAACGGCGCGACGATGGTGGCGTCGGACTCGACGATGAACTTCGGGGTCTTCTCGCCGAGCTTGCCCCAGGTGATTTTCTCGTTCGGCACGGCGCCGGAGTAGCTGCCGTAGCTCGTGGTCGAATCGCTGATCTGCGCGAAATAACCCCACAGCGGCACGTTGGTGCGGCCGAGGTCCTGGTGCAGCATCGGCACGACGCAAATGGGGAAGTCGCCGGCGATGCCGCCGCCGATCTGGAAGAAGCCGATCGAGCCCTCGCCGTTGCGGAGCGTCTTGGAGGTGTTGGTATACCAATCCGCGAGGCGCACCATGTATTCGATGCCAGTGCGGACGGTGTGGACGTTGCGGATCTCGCCGGTGATGCAGCGGCCGGCATACATGTTGCCGAGCGTGGCGTCCTCCCAGCCGGGGACGTAGATGGGAAGGTTCTTCTCGCAGGCGGCGAGCATCCAGGAATTCTTCGGATCGATCTGGTAGAACTTCTTCAGCTTACCGGAGCGGATCACTTTATACATGAACTCGTGCGGGAAGTAGCGTTCGCCGGCCTTGTCGGCGGCCACCCACTCCTCGGCGACAGCGGCCTCGATGCGGCGCATGGCCTCGCCCTCGGGGATGCAGGTGTCGGTGACGCGGTTCATGTGGCGGTCGAGCAGCGCCTGCTCGTCGGCCGCGGTGAGGTGGCGGTAGTGCGGCACGCGCTCGTAGTAGTCGTGCGCGACGAGGTTGAAGATGTCCTCCTCGAGGTTGGCGCCGGTGCAGACGATGGCGTGGACCTTACCCTGGCGGATCATCTCGGCGAGGGAGATGCCGAGCTCGGCGGTGGACATGGCACCGGCCAGCGTGACGAGCATCTTGCCGCCCGCGGCGAGGTGCGCCTCGTAGCCCTTGGCGGTGTCGAGCAACGCGGCCGCGTTGAAGTGGCGGTAATTCTCGGCGATGAATTGCGAGACCGGGCCCTTTTTCTTCGCGAGGGCGGCGTTGATGTCTTCCGGGCGTTTCGTCTGGCGTTTGGCTTTCTTCATGGTCGGTTTGCGCGGATAGAAACGCGCCGCGCGACAGGGGTCACGTAAATTCTCCGGCGTCCGCGCCGCGCCGGCGCATAGTCCCCTTTGCCCAAAGGGCGAAACTTGCCTCGGCCGGCGCGGTCGTGAAGGGTGTCCGCCATGTTGTCCCGTCTCGCCCTCCTCGCCTGCGCGCTGCTGCCCGCCCTGACGCCCCTCGCCGCCTCCGCCGCGGCGCCGTTCGCCCACGAGCAATCCGACCTCGCCCCCGATCCGGCGGTCCGCTGGGGCCGGCTCGAGAACGGCCTGCGCTACGCGATCATGCGCAACACCGAGCCGAAGGGCCGCGCGAGCCTGCGCATCGCCTTCGCCGCCGGCTCGCTCCACGAGACGGACGCCCAGCGCGGCGTCGCGCATTTCCTCGAGCACATGGCGTTCAACGGCAGCCGGAATTTCGCGCCCGGCACGCTGATCGAGTATTTCCAGCGCCTCGGCATGAGCTTCGGCGGCGACACCAACGCCTTCACCAGCTTTGACCGCACCGTCTACATGCTCGAGTTGCCCGACACGCAGGCGGAGACGGTGGACAAGGCCCTCACACTCTTCGCCGACTACGCGGGCGGCCTGCTGCTGCTCGACTCCGAGATCGACAAGGAGCGCGGCATCATCCTCAGCGAGAAACGCGCGCGCGACTCCATCGCGTTCCGTCAGTTCCTCGGCGAATTCGAATTCCTCCTGCCCGACGCGCGCTTCGTGCACCGCCTGCCCATCGGCACCGAAGAGGTCATCTCCGGCGCGCCACGCGCGGAATTCGTGGATTTCTACGACACCTGGTATCGCCCCGAGTTGACGAGCGTCGTGGCGGTCGGCGACTTCGACCCGGAGGCGATGGAGGCCCGGTTGCGCCAGGCCTTGTCCGGCCTCACCGCGCGCGCCGCTTCCCGCCCGCGACCCAGCCTCGGACAGGTCACACCCGTCACGGGCGTCGTCGCCAAGCTGTTGCCCGAGCCCGAGGCTCCCGCCGTGCAGGTGGCGATCCAGACCGTGGTGTCCTACGCCGCCGAGCCCGACAACGCCGCCAACCGCCTCAAATACCTCCCGCGCGAACTCGCGCTGCGCATGCTCAACCGCCGCTTCTCCATCCTCGCCAAGCAGGAAGGCGCGCCCTTCCTCTCCGGTCAGGTCGGTGCGACCGAGCAGTTCGATTTCTTCCGCAACGCCTCCGTCGAACTCTCCTGCAAACCCGAGCAATGGCGCGCCGCGCTCGCCGTGGGCGAACAGGAATTGCGCCGCGCCCTCGAATTCGGTTTCCAGCAACCCGAGCTCGACGAGGCCGCCGCCGCCCTGCGCAACTCGCTCGAGCAAGCCGTGCGCTCCGCCGCCACGCGCCGCTCCGAGGGCCTGGCCAGCAACCTCGTCGAGAGCCTGATCGACGACGAAGTCTTCACCCACCCTTCCACCCTGCTCGCGCTCTACACGCCGGCGCTGGCAAAGATCACGCCGGACGATTGCTTGGCGGCCCTGCGCGAGACCTGGGATGAGCAGACCGGCCGCCGCCTCTTCATCACCGGCAACCTCACGCTCGACAACGCCGAGGCGCAGATCGTCGCCGCCTACGAGGCGAGCCGCGCCGTCGCCGTCACCGCGCCGGCCAAGATCGAGCAACTCCGCTTCGCCTACACCGACTTCGGCGCCGCCGGCACCGTGATCCGCGAGGAGCAGGCCGCGGACCTCGGCGTGACGCTGTTGGAATTCGCCAACGGCGTGCGCCTCAACCTCAAGCCCACCGACTTCGAGGCCGGGCGCGTCCGCGTGAGCGTGCGCGTCGGCGGCGGCCGCCTCACCGAGCCGGCCGGCCAGCTGGGCCTCTCGTTCTTCGTCGGCAACACCTTCCTCCTCGGCGGTCTCGGTCAGCACAGTTCGGACGATTTGCAGCGCCTCCTCTCCGGCCGCACCGTGGGCACCAACTTCGCGGTCGGCACCGACGCCTTCGGCTTCAGCGGCACCACCAACCGCGACGACCTCCCGCTGCAACTCCAACTCATCACCGCCTACCTCACCGATCCCGGTTTCCGTCCGGAGGCGATGCGGCAGTTCCAGAAAGGCGTGGAAGTTTACTACACGCGCCTGGGCAACACCGTCGAGGGTCCGCTCTCCGCCGAAGCGCCGCGCCTGCTCGCCGCCGGCGATGCCCGCTTCGGCATCCCGCCGAAGGAGGCGACCACCGCGCGCACCCTCGACGAGGCACGCGCGTGGCTGGCCCGGGAATTCGCCCACGGGGCCATCGAAGTGGCCATCGTCGGCGACTTCGATCCCTCCGCCGCGCGGACGCTTGTTGCGCAGACCTTCGGCGCCCTGCCGCCGCGCACGCCCAAGCCCGCCTACGTAGAGGCGCGCAAGGTCGCCTTCCCGGCGGAGCCGATCAACCAGAGCTTCTTCGTGCCCACCGAGATTCCCAAGGCCAGCGTGCAACTCTTCGGGGACGCACCTGACAGCCGCGACGTCGACGTCGCCCGCCGCCT
>JAMPXH010000177.1 GCA_023701285.1 Candidatus Didemnitutus sp. | reverse complement strand
GGCGCAGTTCCGCAGCCCGCTCCTCAAGCGTGCGGACGTCATTGAGGGTCGCCTGCACGAGCTGCATGAATTCGCCGCCGGGGCCAAAGCCGCCGCGGCCGACCGCCGCATGAATCGCGGCTTGATGCATGAAGACATAGTTGGAGGTGGAGTCATATTTGGCGTAAGACACCCACTCCGGCGGCCAGTTGTCGGCGAGACGCGCGTCCATCATTTGCCGCGGGCCGGTCTCCATCCCTGACTGCTGGGCTTGCTGCCGGGCCTCGTGATCCCGCTTCAGCTGCTCGAACATCGTGCCGAACCCGCGCATCACGTCGGCGATCGTCTGGTGGACCTCCGTGCCGTCCGGCGCCACCGCTTCGTGCAGGGCGCGCATGAACGCGAGCACGTTTCCGTCGCTGCGCTCCCACGCCATGCGGACGTCGTAGGGCGTCACCGACGTCACGACGCCGTATTCATCGCGCAGGCTGATGAACGGAGAATTGTTGCGTGCCAGCGGTTCGACGAAGTCGCGGATCACGGACTCGGTGAACAGCGAGCTGAGCGCACCAGTGAGCTGGGGCTCGCTCATCGCGCGCACAGACCCTGGGTCCGAAAGGCTCGCCAGTGACTCAGCGGTCCAGACCGGGTTCATGCGAATATAGAGCGAGCTGACGAGGCGCGAGACGCCGCGCCGCCCGTTCATGTAACCGAGACGGAGCAGCCTGCGCTCAGTGGTCTCCCCGTCCTTCGCGAGCGACGGGTCTTCGACGCGCAGCCCCATGGCCTCGTGCATTTCGCGCTCGAAAGCCTGGGCCTCGCGCGTGCGGTTCACGAGATCGAGGTAGGCCGACCACACCTTCTTGTTCACCGGAGAGACGTTGATGCCGTAGACGGACGTGAGCACCTGCGCGGCCTTGTCCTTGGCTTTTGGGTCGGCCTCGTTGAGCTGCTCGAACGTGCGCACGAATGCGTCCCACACCTGCTCCTCGAACGCCTCGTCGGGCTTGCGGCCAAGCGACTCGGCGAACGCCTGGAACGCCGCGGACCACTTGCCGCCCTCGATCCGGCTGTCCGCCTGGAAGCGGTCGATCCACGACTGCAGCGTGACGAGCCTCCGCGCGGACGTGAGCGCGGCAGGCGTATTGATGACCCGCAGGGTGTCGACCATGGACCGGGTCCACGTCTTGCGCATCAGCACGTTGGTTTTCGCGTAGGTGTAGCGCGTCGTGTAGTCCTCGGTCAGCCGCTTGAACTGCTCGTGGATGCGGACGTAGAACGCGCCGTGCTGGAGGTTGTCCTGGTTTTGCAGCCAGCGCTCCATCCGGCGCAGGTGCCCGAGGAAGCTCTGCTCAAGCTGCGGGGTAAAGCTGAGGTTGAGCGGCAGCGCGTGTTCGCTGACGGAGCCCTCGCCCGACGTGTCACTCGTTGGCACAACGTAAGGTGCGCCCGGGTAGAAGCGCTGCTGCACCGAGCTCTTGGTCTTGATTTCGAGGTCGGCCGCGGCGGCGCGCAGGCGCGCGAGCACGCGCTTGCGGATGACGACGCCCTGCTCCAGCTGATCGACTTTTAGCCGGTCCTCCGCGGAGAGCGAGGTCCTCTTCTTGGCGCGCGCGACGAACTCGGAGTCCTGCTCGACTCTTCCGCCCACACGATCGACGGCTGAGTAGAGCTGGGCGAGGACGCTGCGCATGGCGTAGTCCTGCGCGCTCGACGTCTCGACGAGGCGGATTGCGCCGTCTGGCCCGCGCTGCTCTTCCTTGACGGTAGGAAGTGAGGCGAGCGTGGAACGCTCATCGAACCTCGCCGGCTTGCCGGTCGTCGGGTCCTTCTGCTGGGCGACAAAGTCCCGGAGCACCGCCATCTTCGCGTCCGGCCACTGGCTCTGCTTGAGCCCCAGATACGTCTGGGTGAAGGCCCCGAGCGGATTCGCCGCGTCGCGCACCTCTTGCGGAAGAACGGGCCGAATCCCGGCATCCTCGAAGATCGAGCGCTGCAGCTCCGACAGATAGTTGATGACCGCGGCCTCGCGGTTGAACCCGACTTCGGGCGTGTAGTTGATCGACGAGAACGAGACGCGACGAGTCGTGTCGGCCATGCCCATCTCCGCCTTGCGCATGAGCGCGGTGAGCGCATCGAGGAGTGAGTCCGTATCGTCGGAAACGAACTCCGCCGGCGTGAGCTGTCCGGTTTGCGGATCGAACTGCATGACGCGCGGATCTCCGGCGCCCAGCCCTTGGTAGATGGGGATGCGCTCGACGAGCGTGGCCGGCGCGCCAATCCAGTTGCGGAAGGCCGTGACCGCTTGCGGACCTTGTGCGAAGTCGCGGTTGATGAACTGGAGAAAGCGGTTCTCGACGTAGCGGCGGACCAGCTGTTCGCTTGGGCTTCGTCCGAGCGCCTGCTGGAGCGCCATGCCTGCGCGGAGGAGCACGTCCTTTATTAAGCGCAGGGCTTTGCTAAAGATGTCGCGCGCCTGCGCCTTGTCTACGCCGAGCATGGCCAGATGCTCTGCGCCCTGCTCGACAAGCAGTGTCTCGGGAGAGATTGCCCGAAGCCGATTCAGCTCCTCGGGCGTCAACTTGCCGAGGGCTGCGAGCTGCACGGGTGAAAGCTGGTCTCGGGGCGCATTGGCCAGCAGCCGGATGTCGAGCGACAGCGGGTTCATCAGCCAGCGCTGCTGGCCCCACGGAAGCTGGCTGAGCGCCTGGTGAAACGCGCGGTGCTGGCTGGCCGGAATGGCTTTGATGAACTGGTGGGCGGCCTCGTGGACGAGCCGAACCAGCGAGTCCATGTTCGCCGGATTCAGAATCGAGTCGGTCGCAACCGCGATGAGGCTTCGCCCTTCGGCATCAGTCATCTGGATGCCGTAGCCATCGCGAACGGCAGCGAGCTGGCTGGCTGCTTGTTGCTCGAACAACGCGACGTCCCCGCCGTGCGCGCGCACCGCCTGGACGACGCTCTGGAACAGGCCGGAGATCCGCGACTGCGGGAGCATGTAGCTCTGCGGCGAGCGGGCGCGCACCGTGTGATCGACGTCCCCGTATTGCTCGACCGTTTTGGAGATGACCCAGTCGGTCATCCTCTCGATCTCACTCTTGGGGATGCCGCGGCGGACAAGCTCGTCAGAGACGCGCCGCCGAACCTTCTGCGGGCTGTCTCCGGCGGCGAACGCCTCTGCGATGTCGGCAACAAAACTGTCGAATGCCCCGGTGGAGCTGGCTGGCGTGACCACGCCGGCGGGGACGGCCGCAAGGTCGCGGTGGTCCATCGACACGACCGCCGAGTCGATGTCGGTGTCCTGGCCCGCCTCGGTCGAGATCGAGACCGTCTTCTTGTTCCCGCCTTTGCGGCGCACGGTGCCGACGCCCGCGGCCTCGCGGATGCGCTCACCCTTGGTTTCGGCCGCGAGCTTGCGCAGGTTTCGCTTTTCCTTCAGCTCCGCGAATCGCGGCGCCTGAAAATAGGCGGTGGCGTTGCCGAGGTTCAGGTTGCGCGCCGCCTTGGGCGGGAGGACGACGAAACCCGCGACCTCAAAGCGAGGGCTGCCCTCATCGAGCGTCTCGTTGAGCAGCGAGGAGAGGGAGAGGCCGCCTTCTGGCGAATCGAAGTCAACAGTCAGGACTCGGCCGCGGCCTTTTCCGTGCCCCGGGGCCGCGCGCTTTTGGGCAAACTCAACGATGCGCTTGTCGTTCTTCCACACGATTCCGCGCTGGTAGAGATTGCCCGTCGCGCGATCGACTAGGAGCACGGCTCGTTGGCGTTTGTCGTCGACATCCTTGCCGCGCTCATCCGTCCGGCGCGCCTTGCCATCCTCCATCATGCGGCGGATGCGCGCGTCGCCGGCCTGGTAGACGTTGTCACGAAAGTCTTCGATCTCGATCGCGTTTCCGAGCGACTCGTCGGGCGTGGCCACCGGAACCGTCATGGCGGACGGCTCGGGTGCAGCAACCACATCGGGCGCGGCGGCAACGGCGGCAACGGCCGCGCCGATCTCCCTGAAATCGGGCGCAGCGCGCGCTACGGCCGGAGGCGATTGGTCGCGGCGATAGACGTCGAACGGGGTGGGCTCCTCGAAAGGCTCCGCTGCTTGGCCAAGGCCGGACAGCGGGTCTGGCGCAACCGCGACGCGCGGCACGTCACCCATCATTCCGCGAGCCACCTGCTGGATGCGGATGGCTTCCTGCTCGGCTGCAAAGCCCTCCACGATTTCCGAATTGCGAACGGCCTCGGCGGCAGCGGCGACGGCCTGCTGCACCTTGGCCACGTAGTCGAGTTCGGCGGGAGCCTCTGTGGTCTCGATGTCGGGCATCTCACGCACGACACCGCGATCCTGTGGTGCAACATAGCCTCCAAAGCTGGTTGCCAAAAACTCGTCGATGGCAGAACCAGTCGGGCTGTTGTTTTCAGCGCTGTCCGCGCGTTCGGCGGTATCGAGCGGCTGGTCGGCTTCTCTTCGAAACGTCTCGCTCGCAAGCTGAATGGCTTGTTCCTCGGTAACCACGGGCTGCGCGGTGAGCGGGACGGTCGGCTGAGTGGGCGGCATCTCACGCTGCCCGCGCACCTCGCCAGCAGCCGCCACGGGGGCGAACATCGCGCCACCGATCGAACCGATGATGCCAGCGTTCGCGAGACGTTCGACGTCGGAGTCGGTCAGAGTGGGGGGCTCGCCGCGCGCGAACTTGGCAGCAGCGATGTTGACGAATTCCTGCGCCGCTTCCGTCGTGCCCTCCATCGGCATCGTTTTGGCCGCCTCGGTGCCAAGCGCCTTGAGGTAGCGGCTGACGGCAGACCTCTCTGCGTCGCGCACCACGCTTCCCGGGCGGAAGAACTTTCCGAGCACGTAGCCTTCCGGAATTATGTCGAGGAGCCCCGCGAACGTGCCGGCCACGAGGGCGATCGAGGCACCGTTCTCCTCGCCGGCGACCTCGTTGTAAATCTCGCCCGCGCTCTGCGGGATCGTCGCGGTGGCAAGGCCCGCCTGTGCACCGCGCTTGACGGCCGCTTTCACGGCTTCCGCGACCACCTTCTCGGCCGCCCCCTTCACGCCTTGCCGCACAGCCAGCCCT
>JAMPXH010000176.1 GCA_023701285.1 Candidatus Didemnitutus sp. | reverse complement strand
GAGCGTGACCATGCGGCCTTGCTTCTCGGAGAAGGTCTTCACGGCCGGCAGCAGTTCCGCGAGCGGGTAACGCTTGTTCACGGGCATGATCTGCTCGCGCACCTCGTCGGTGGCGCCGTGGAGCGAGATGGCGAGGCGGATGCCGAGCGGCTCGTCGGCGAGCTGGAGGATTTTCGGGACGAGGCCCGACGTCGAAAGCGTGATGCGGCGCGCGCCGAAGCCGAGGCCCCACTCGGCGTTCACGATGGTGAGCGCGCGGACGATGGCGTCGTAATTGTGCAGCGGCTCGCCCATGCCCATGACGACGATGTTGTCGAACGAGGCCAGCTCGGCGCGGGCGCGCGGCGTGTGGGCGTCTTCCTGGCGGCAGACTTGGATGAGTTGGTGGACGATCTCGCCGGCGCTGAGGTTGCGCTTCAAGCCCTCGAGGCCGGAAGCGCAAAACTTGCAGCCCATGGCGCAGCCGACCTGCGTGGAGATGCAGATGGTCTTGCGTGAGCGGTCGAGGCCAACGCCTTCCATCGGCGCGCGGATGATGACGGTTTCGATGAGCGAGCGGTCGCGGAGTTCGAGGAGGAGCTTGTCGGTCTCGTCGCCGGATTGGCGGTCGAGGACGAAGGACGTGGGCGCGAGGTCGTAAGTGGTGTCGAGCCACGCGCGGAGATCCTTGGGGAGATTCGTCATCTCGTCCCAAGTGCCGACCCGCTTCTTGTAGAGCCAGTCGAGGATCTGGCGCGCGCGGAACGCCGGCTGGCCGGCTGCGGTCAGGGCGGCGGTCAGCGTGGCGAGGGTCTCGCCGTAGATGGCGGGTTGGGCGGGCTCGAACTTCATCGGGACGACAGAGTGGAGTCAGGCGCGGCACGGAGGCAAGCGGGCAGGGAAGGTCGTGCGGTGGGAGGACGTCATGGCGTTGGTCGGGTGCGGTGCGGGCCGCGGTCTTGTGCTACCGCGAGCGAGCCAGTCGTGAAAACCGGGATTGCCGCGCCGCGGACGCGTGCGCAACGTCGCCTTTCCCATGAAGCTCCTCCACCGGCACATCTTCGCGAATGTCGCGCTGACGTGTCTGGCTTCGGTCGGGTTGTTCGCCTTCGTGCTGATGATCGGCAACGCGCTGCGCGACCTGCTTGGCTACGTTTTGGCGGGGCAACTGGAGCTGCTGACCTTCCTGCGGCTGATCGGGTTGCTGGTGCCGTTCGTGATTTCCTATGCCTTGCCGATGGGCGTGCTCACGGGCGTGCTGCTCGTGCTCGGGCGCATGTCGTCGGACCGTGAGATCACGGCGATTCGTGCGTCGGGCGTGAGCGTGGCGGGCATCTCGGCGCCGATCTTCTTCTTCGCGCTGCTCGGCACGGGGCTCAGCTTGCTGGTGAATTTCCAATTCATGCCCGCGGCGCGCACCGCCTATCAGCAGGAACTCGCCGCGGCGGTGCGGAAGAATCCGCTGAGTTTCATCGTGCCGAAGACGTTCATCCGCGATTTTCCCGGCATCGTCATCTATGCCGGCGAGAAGCGCGGCGAGAACACCCTGCTCGATTTCTGGATCTGGGAAATCGACGGGCAGGGGCGGGTGAAGCGGTTCGCGCGCGCACAAAGCGGCCGGCTCATCTACGACGAGGAGGGCAACAAGCTCCGGCTCACGGTCTTCAATGCCCAGGTCGAGGTGCGCAACGAGCGCGACTTGGAGGACTTCGTCTCCGAAAGCCCGCAGGACCCTTCGATGGAGCGCGCGACCTTCGATTTGCCGCTGGATCGCGTCACCGGCTCGCGCACCGTGCGCACCAAGTTGAAGTGGCTCACCTTCGCCCAGCTGATGAGCGAGTGGGAGCGGCTCGGGCGGACCGATCCGCAGGTGCCGGCCGAGGAGCGCGCGCGGCAGCGGATGAAGGTGCAGATCGTCATCCAGGAGAAGGCCTCGATGGCCTTCTCGGTGCTCTCGTTCGCATTGCTGGCCATCCCGCTCGGCATCAAAGTCTCGCGCAAGGAGACCTCGGCCAACCTCGGCCTCGCGCTGGCGCTGGCGATGGCATATTACTTTTCCACGGTCGTGGTCGGTTGGTTCGACAACAAGCCCGACCTGCGGCCCGACCTGTTGATGTGGATGCCCAACATCGTCTTTCAGGCCTTGGGCATCTGGATGTTCCGCAAGGTGGACCGCCAGTGAACCGCATGGCACGGCAGGGCAGGGCAGACGTAACTGCGGCGCAGCGAAACGCGTCTCCCCAGACGTGCTCCCACTGCTCCCATGCTCCTCATGGCTGAAGAGACGTTCGATCTGGTCGCTTGCCTCGAACGCGTGCGCCGCCGCGATCAAACGGCGGCGCGTGAGCTCGTGGAGCACCTTTACCCGCTCGTCATCCGCATCGTGCGCTCGCACCTGCCCCGGCGCGTCGCCGAGGAGGATCTGGCCCAGGACGTGTTTCTGAAGATGTTCACCCGCCTCGCACAGTATCAGGGCAACGTGCCGTTCACCCACTGGGTGTCGCGCATCGCGGTGACGACGTGCATCGACCAGCTCCGCGCGCAGAAACGCCGCCCGGAGTTCCGCTGGGCCGATCTCTCGGAGACCGAGGCCGAGGTGCTCGACAACGTCCTCAGCGACACCGGCGCCGAGGCGCCCAGCGACGCGCTGGCGGCCCGCGAGCTCGTGCACCGGCTCCTCGACCAGCTCGCCCCCGCCGATCGCACGGTGATCCAGCTGCTCGATCTCGAACAGAAGTCGGTGGCCGAGATCTCGGCGCTCACCGGCTGGGGGCACTCGATGATCAAGGTGCGCGCCTTCCGGGCGCGTCGGAAATTGCAAAAGATGTTCCAGGAACTCAAAACCCAGGAGAAGTCATGAACCCGCACCACGAAGCTTGGCCGCGCCTGACCGTCATCGCCCGCCGCGCGCGCGACGAGCGCGACGACGCGGCGCCGTATGGTTTCGCCACCCGCGTGGCGGCGCTCGGGCTGGCCGTCCGCACGCTGCCGTCACCGCGACTGCTGCTGGAGAAATTCGCCCTGCGCGGCCTCTTCGCCGCCGGCGCCCTCAGCGTGGCCGCTGTGGCCTACGGCTTCACCAGCGGGTCCTCCGAGGCGGAGTTCGACGTGCTCGCGGTGGATATCGTCAGCGAAGTCCTCGCCGAGTCATGACCGCCAAACCCTGGAAACTCGTCCTGCTGCTCACCGGCATCTTCCTCGCCGGGGCGGTGACGGGTGGCGTCGTCGCCTGGCTGTTCGGCCGCGAGATCGTGAAAAAACATTTCGTCCCCGAGCAATGGGGCCCGGCCCGGCTCGAGATGCTCGTGAAGCGGCTCGACCTCACGCCCGCGCAAGTCGAGACGCTCCGCCCGATCGTGAAGCGTAATGTCGATGCCCTCGCCGATCTGCGCGTCGAGAGCATGACGGGCACCCGCCAGCTGCTCGAACGCCTCGAACGTGAGATTTCCGCTCAGCTTACGCCGGAGCAGAAGGTCAAATTCGACAAGATTAACGCCGAACGGCGCGAGCGAGTGCGCCGCCTGATGGAACAACGCCGGAGCGAAGGCGGCAAACGCGGCGAGCGGCGCGATCGCCCGCCGCCCGGGGACGAAGTGCCCCCGCCGCGCGGCGGCGACATCGACGACTAGGCCCCGCCGCGCACCCGCGCGACAGCGCCGGTGCGCTCGCGCACCCAAATCGTCCGCCGCACATTTCGTGGTTGCGGCGCCGGTCATCCGACCTACGGTCCGCGGCGGCCAGGTGCCATGCATGGGCAGGCGCGTGAACTCCGCCAGGACCGGAAGGTAGCAACGGCAACGACGTTCTCCCAGTGCCGTGGAGTGCCTGGCCACTTTTATTTTCCCTCGGAGGATCGCCGGTCGCGGCGGGCGGGATGCGGCGACCGCGCACCCTCGGCGCAACGCGGGGCTTGAACATTCCGCGATCCGCACTCTTCATTCCGTTTTCCGATGTCCGGCTCCTACCAAGTCATCGCCCGCAAGTGGCGCCCCCAGACGTTTGACGACGTCGTGGGGCAGGACCACGTGGTCCGGACGCTGAAGAACGCCATCGCCCGCAACCGCATCGCGCACGCCTACCTCTTCGTCGGCCCGCGCGGCACCGGCAAGACGAGCACGGCGCGCATCTTTGCCAAGGCGCTCAACGTCACCGGCGGCCCGAAGGCCGACTTTGATCCCGCTGACCCGATGGCGAAATCCATCGCCGAGGGCTCCTGCCTCGACGTCATCGAGATCGACGGTGCCTCGAACAACGGCGTCGAGCAGGTGCGCGAGCTGCGCGACACCGTCCGTTACGCCCCGGCGCAGGGCCAGTTCAAGGTCTACATCATCGACGAGGTGCACATGCTCTCGGCCGCGGCGTTCAACGCGCTGCTCAAGACGCTCGAGGAGCCGCCGCCGCACGTGAAGTTCATCTTCGCCACGACGGATGTCCAAAAGGTGCTGCCGACCATCATCTCCCGTTGCCAGCGCTTCGACCTGAAGCCGATCCCCACCGAGCTGATCGTGCAGCGGTTGAAGACCATCGCCAAGGCGGAGCAAATCAAGGTCAGCGACGAGGCTCTGCACAGCATCGCGCGCATGGCCGACGGCGGCATGCGCGACGCCCAGTCGATTTTCGACCAGATGATCTCCTTCTGCGGCGCCGAGATTGGCGAGCCCGACGTGCTCGACGTTTACGGCCTCGTCTCCGCCGCCAAGATCGCCGAGCTGGCCGCTGCGCTCGCCGCGGGCGATCACCGCAGGATCATTGCGATCGTCGACGAGTGCGATGAGCAGGGCCGCGATCTCTACCGCATGCTGGTCGACCTGCAGGCGCATGTGCGCGGCGCATTGCTCGATGCCATCGCCAAGGGCGGCAGCAGCGAGGCGCTCGGCGGCACGCCGATGTCCACGGAGCAACTGACCCGCCTGCTCGACGGCCTCCGTGAAGGCGAAGGCGGCGTGAAGCACGGCCTGTCCGAGAAGATCAATTTCGAGGTGGCGCTGCTCAAGGCCGTCGAGGCCAGCCGCGCGCGCGCGATCGACAGTCTCATCAAGGAAATCGCGACGCTGGCCGAGAGCCTGCCCGAG
>JAMPXH010000055.1 GCA_023701285.1 Candidatus Didemnitutus sp. | reverse complement strand
CCCGATGTAGGGCGGGGTCGCCGAACCCCGCCAACCCTTCTTCAAGGCCGTGGCTCCACGCCGCGGCCTTTTCGCAACCGCACCACCCGCCCGTTCCACACCCCCACCCGTGGCGGCGAGCGCCAGCGAGCCGATCCCCCAGCCATCCGGCCGCGTCCCAACACGGCCCTGACACATCAGCCACTTCTCCCTTGATCCTTTCCACGCGCGGATCGATCCGATCAATGCGTGCCGAAACCCAAAGCCGCAGCCAAACAGGCGGTCCGCGCCGTCCCCGGCGTGGACAAAAAACCCCGCCGCGCAGTAACGTCCCGCTCACGAGCCGAATACCCGACTTACGACGACCGCTTTCGTCCCGAGGAGGCGATCGTCGCCGAGGGGCCTGGGGTTCTCCAACCGAGCAATCTTGCCTACCGGGATGACGCCCGCGGCCTCTACCTCTACCACGGCGAGTGCCTCGAGGTCATGGACCGGCTTATCGCCAAGCACCCCGACGGCTTGTTCGACGTAATTTTCGCCGACCCGCCCTACTTCCTCTCCAACGGCGGCATCAGTTGCCACGCCGGAAAAATGGTGAAGGTCGACAAGGGCGCTTGGGACAAATCCCGCGGGGCCGAGGAGAACCACAACTTCAACCGCGAGTGGCTCCGCCGTTGTCAGCAACTCCTCAAACCCAACGGCACCATCTGGGTCAGCGGCACGCACCACGTCATTTTTTCCGTCGGCTACGCCATGCAGCAACTCGACTTCAAGCTGCTCAACCAAGTCACGTGGCAGAAACCCAACCCGCCACCCAACCTCGCCTGCCGCTACTTCACGCACTCGACCGAGACCCTCCTCTGGGCCGCCAAGGGTCCGAAGAGTAAACACGTCTTCAACTACGCCGACATGCGGCGCGCCAACGGCAACAAGCAGATGAAGGACGTCTGGACCTTCACCGCCCCGAAGCCCGACGAGAAGACCCTCGGCAAGCACCCCACGCAAAAACCCGTCGCCCTCCTCGAACGCATCCTCCTCGCGAGCACCGCCCGGGGTGACCTCGTGCTCGACCCGTTCATGGGCAGCGGAACGACGGGGGTGGCTTGTGCCTCACTCGGACGGCGATTCTTCGGAGCGGAGTGCGACATCAGCTACATCCAGCTCAGCCTGCGGCGGCTCGAGGCCGCGGCCTTCAACCTTGGCGTCGAAGTCCGCGTCACGCTCCTCGCCACGAATGATCTTGAACTGATTGCAGAACGGATCGATCCGATCCCGGCGATGTCCATCGAGGGCTCGCCGTCAACCGAACGCGTTTTTCACGAAGCGAAGTTTGTCTTCCTGTCGTGCGACTCGGTGTCGCTGGCGAATGTTGTGCACACCGCAGTCGACGCTTCCCTCGAAGCCGCTTGGGCCCATGCCCCCGACGGCAAAAAGCGCCAGACGACCCACATCGTCCGCTGCGAAACGGAGATTCACCGACTGAAATCCCATTGATGGGCTTTCTGCGCGTTGATCTAGTCGTGGCGCATGGACCCGCGGCTTCCGACCACCTTCGGCGAAGGTTACAAAAGCGCCTCGCAAAAGGCTCGCCGCATCACAGAACCATGGGGTGCTGAAAATCTCTACTGCTGCGCCTGTCCGAACGACCAGCTGAGTGCGGAAAAGGTCAACACCCAGGTCAGCGATTTCCTGTGCCCGGACTGTGCCGAGCGCTACCAGCTGAAGAGCCAGAGTAAGACACTCGGCGGTCGAATCCTCGGATCCAACTACCAGAAGATGATCGACGCTGTGCACGGCAACCGTTCGCCGAGCTTCTTTCTTCTGCATTACCAGCTCCCGGAATGGATGGTGCGAAATCTTCTCGTTATCCCGCGATTCGCCGTCTCACCGTCGGTAGTTATCCAGCGCAAACCTCTCTCGGCGGCTGCGCGACGCAGCAATTGGACCGGCTATATCTTGGACGTCAGCTTGATCCCCCCGTCGGCCAAGATTCCGCTCATTGTCGAGGGAACCGCGATTCCGCATCAGACCGTCCGTGAGCAGTTCGCCCGCATCGCCAAAATTCAGACTCTGAAGCCCGCCCAGCGCGGGTGGACGCTTGATGTGCTCCGCTGTGTCGAGTCGCTGCCAAATGAGGTTTTCTCCAACGACGAAGTCTACTCGTTCGAGTTCGAGCTTGCGAAACTCTACCCCGGCAATCGCCACATCCGGGACAAGATTCGCCAGCAACTCCAAGTCCTGCGCGATCGTGGCTTGCTCAGGCAGCCCGCACGCGGCCAATGGCAGCGTCTTTGACCTCGTCTGACTCCGCCCCACGCTCACCGTTCCGCTCTGGATCGTTGCACTCAAGTGAGCCTTCTCCGCCCGCCCACCCGCGGCCACCGACCGCGCGTCTGACTTCTTGTGCCTCTTCGCGCCTCTTTGCGGCCAACCTATCCGAGCCCGGAAGCTACCGGCGCTTCCTCAGCACCACGTGAAACCCCATTTCCTTCGCCGGCCCGGCCGGCGGCGGCGTCAGCAACGGACGGAGTTTCTCGTAGATGTCGCGGAGGATGACGTCGTGCGTGACCAGCTTCTTGTCCACGTCTGCCAGCCGGCGCAGGATGACGGCACTCGTTGCCAGCTCATCGCGCATCTTCACTAACGCCCGCACCACGTAGACGCTCATCGCCACCGCCTTCTCGCTCCGCATGACATTCGCCGCCATCACCGCGCCATGTTCGGTGAAGACCCAGGGAAGATATTTTCGGTTCCGCCCGCGACCGCTCTCGGGCGCTGCATTTTCTAAGGTCGCAATTTGCGACCTTAAAGAGTCCGCCTCCTCGCGTTTCAGCTGAAATGCAAAGTCCTTCGGGAACCGCGCGGCATTGCGCTTCACCGCTTCGTTGAAGCGTTTGGTCGGCACGCCGTAGAGCCGGGCGGGATCGGCGTCGAGCACCACCCGCTGCCCGCGGATCGAGAGGATGCGACCGGCCAGCGGATTCGAATCGGATGGGGGCATGGCGGAAACGGTTCTCGCCGTGAACGACGGCGCGCGCTGGCCCAAGCCCCGACGTTGGCGACGGCACGCGTCGTGGCAAGCCAGTCGCCGCACCACCCTGCGAATCGGGCTGGCCCGACCCGACCCGCTCGCGCACGATGCCCGCGATGAATCTTCGCCGCATTCTCGCGCTCTTCACTACCGTCGCTGCGCTCGCCTTGACCGCCAGCGGTCAATCGCCCGCCGCGGCTGCCGCATCTTCCCAGCCGGCCGCGCCGCTGCGCGTCGCCTGCCTCGGCGACAGCATCACGGAGGGTGCCGGCACGCGCGATCCGGCCACCGAATCCTACCCGGCCCAACTCGCCGCGCTCCTCGGCTCCGGCTACGAGGTGCGCAACTTCGGCAAAGGCGGCGCCACGCTGCTCGATGTCGGCGACCTGCCCTATCGCTCGCTGCCGCATTTCGCGAAGGCCTGCGCGTTCAACCCCGACATCATCGTCATCGGTCTCGGCACGAACGATTCGAAACCGCAGAACTGGCAACACCGCGAAAAATTCGCCGCCAACTACGCCTCGCTCATCCGCCAGCTGCGCGCGTTGCCGTCCAATCCGCGCGTCTTCATCTGCCAGCCCATGCCTGCCTGGCCGCCCAGCGCTTGGGGCATCTCGCCCGACGTGATCGAAAAGGAACTGCGCCCGCTCCTCGCAGACCTCGCTCGCAACGAGGGCGTGGGCCTGATCGACCTCTTCACGCCGATGCGCGATCAACACGCCCGCACGCCCGACCACGTGCACCCCAACGCCGAAGGCGCAGCGATCATCGCGCAGACCGTGGCGCAAGCCATCCGGGCAGCGGAACAGAATGCTGGCCGCGCCGGCCACTAAGCAGTAGGCGGAAAGCCCGCGCGCGTTCAGCGTTCAGCGTTCAGCGTTCAGCGTTCAGCGTTCAGCGTTCAGCGTTCAGCGTTCAGCGTTCAGCGTTCAGCGTTCAGCGTTCAGCGTTCAGCGCCCTTCGTCTTTCGCTCTTTGTCCCCTTTGCCCAACCCCGTGTGAAATCCCATTTCGCGCGCCGGTTTTTCCGGCAGCGGCGTGAGTAACGGGCGGAGTCTGCCCCACAGCGTGCGCAGTGCCGCATCGTGCTCCAGCAGCGTCTTGTCGATCTCGGCCAGACGCCGTAACACCGCTTGGTTGCTCGCCAACGCCTCACGCATCTGCACGAAGGCCCGGACAACGTGGAGGCTCATCTTTATGGCTGCCGGACTGTTGAGCACCGTAGCAGCCATGAGGCTGCCGTGTTCGGTGAACGCCCATGGGCGATACCGTGCCCCGCGCCTGGATCTCATCGCAAATTGCGATGAGTTATCATTAACCAATTTCGGATCAGCAGTATGCGAACCCGATATCGTAGATTGCTCCATCAGGCGGGCATATTCTTCCCGCGTAAGTTGGAACCGAAAATCCTCGGGAAACTTCTCCGCATTGCGCTTGATTGCCTCGTTGAAGCGGAAAGTCGGCACGCCGTAGAGGCGGGCGAGATCGGCGTCGAGGACGACCCGCTGGCCGCGGATGGAGAAGATGCGGCCAGCAAGCGGATCGGGCGTGGAGGCGGGCATGGCAGACAAGATTTTCACCGCAGACGGCGGTGTGCGCTGGCCCGTGTCTGCGCGCTGCCGTTCCGAAACTATCCGCGCAAGCACGCAGCAGCAGCAGCTTTCAGTCATCAGCATTCAGCGCTAGGCGTCCGGCCCCCATCACCCATCACCCATCACCTCTCGCCCTTCGCCCTTCCTCACCCCTACCGCTTCCCCTTCCACCGCGCGAGCAACGCGGCTTCGCGTTCGGGTTTCATGCCGGCGCGCAGCGCGGCCTGACGCTCGGGCAGCAACGCACGGAACCACGCGAGCAGATCCGCGACCGTCGTCGCGAGCGGCCGGTAAGTGAGGCCGGACGCGATCGACTTCGCCGCGCTCACGCGGCTGAATCCCGCCGTCTCGCCGCCGCCGGGCACCCAGGCCGGAAACTCGGCCCAAGCCTGGATCTTCTCCGCCTCGACGAAGGCTTGGTCGACGAAGGCGAACTTTGCCGTGCCTCCGACGGCCGCGTGGATGCCGTGCAACATCGCCGCGACGCTCAGCTCGAAGCCGGGGCCCACGCCGTTGAAGGCTCCGAGCGCGCGCTGTTCGCACAGTCGGATCGTCCACTCGGCGAGATCGCGTGCGTCGATGATTTGCACCGGGTCCTCCGGCGGCGGCGCGAGCACCTCGCCGCCCCGCGCCACGCGCACGGGCCAATACGTGAAGCGGTCGGTCTCGTCGCCGGGCCCGACGATAAGCGTCGGCCGGACGATCGTCGTCTGGCCGGGGAACCATTTCTCCGCCTCAAGCTCGCACGCGGCCTTCATCGGGCCGTAGAGCGCCATGTTCGCGAGGAGCGTCGCGCGCGTCTCCTGCATGACGTCGGCACCGGTGTAGCGCGCGAGCGGCGCGTCCTCCGTCATGCCGGGCGTGGCGGTGTCGGCGTAGGCCGAGAGCGTGGAGATGAACACATACTGCTTCACGCGGCCCTGCAGCACGCGGCCGACATCGCGCACCCAGGACGGCACGCTGGTGGGGTTGTCGATGCAGACATCCCACGTGCGGTCGCCGGCGAGTGACTGAAGATCGCCGGTCTCGCGATCGCCGGTGAGCTCCTCCACCTCGCCGGGCCAATCCTTCGGGCGGCGGCCGCGATTGAAGAGCGTGAGCTGGTGCCCGCGCGCGAGCGCGTAGCGGACTTGGTGCGGGCCGGTGAAACCGGTGCCGCCGAGGATGAGGATGCGCAAGGGAGCGGCGGCCCGCTCGATGCCCACGGCGGCGGCGATGCTCTGCGGGCGGGGCGCAGCCGCCGGAGCGGACGTCTGGGCAAGGGCGCGCGGGAGGAGCGTGGCGGCGCCGGCGGCGGCACCGAGTTTGAGCAGATCGCGACGAGTCATGGGCAACAAGAGATCGAAGGGGTAATGGCTCCTGCAGGAACGGAGGCGCGGCGCAGAACAATTTGGCCAAGGGAGCGGCGGCCGGGCCGCTCCCGCAGGGGCGTTTTGGTTGCGGGACAGTCTCACCATCCGGCGCGGACGGCCAACGGCAATCCGGCCAGCGGCGCCAACCCGCCGATGAACGGCACCCGCGACAAGATGGGCGTCGCGCGGGCGCTTCGGGCTGCGGGCCGGAAACTGTCCGGGCGGCGGAGTGAATCCGCCGCCCGGTCGTATCCCTAGCCGTCCTTGTGACTTGCGCGCGCCTCGGACGTCGTATCGGCGCGCGTGCTTTGCTGGTGTGTCATGCGGCCACCGGCCGAGGATCGCGCGCGGGACATTCTCGCGCGGGAGCGGCGTCGCGAGTGACGCGTGCTCCCCGTCCGCTCGTGACGGTCGGCTCGGTGCAATCCTCCGCGGTGCGGCACCGGGGAGAAGACGGAGTCTGCGCCACCCACGCCCCGGCTTCCGGGCCATTTTCTCGGGCGGTGGGGAGTGACAGACTCATGAAGACCTCCTGACGAACCGGACGGAGTGTCGCACAAAACGCGTTTTCGCGCTTCGCATTTTTTGGCCTGGCCGTGGGGAAGTTTATAATCGCGCCACGCAACCCGCGCATCCGCGTCCGACTATCGCCAACGAACCGCAGGAACGCGAGGGCAGCCGGGGCGGCGGACCAAAAAAAGGCCGGTCGCGAGGACCGGCCGGAGGTGAAGTTTACTCGTTCTCGGCGGCATCGCCGCCGGAGGAATCGTCGTCGCCGTCGCCCTCTTCGCCGTCTTTGCGACCGCGCGAGCGGGAACGCTTGCCGGAGGACTTCGAGGCCTTGGCGTTGAGCCAGAGCTCGCCCTTGGTGTTGCGGTTCAGCCAGAAGATCTCGCCGCCGTGCTCGCCGAAGGTGGGCTTCGTCTTCGCATCGTCAGGCACGTTCAGGCCGCAACCGACGAGCGCCTCGAGGATCTCGAGCGCGGGACGCTCAAGTTGCCGGGAGAGGTCGTCGATCTTGGCGGTGACGCCGTCGCCGCGCTTCTTGGGCTGCAAAAGCAGGCGCATCGCTTCGAGCGGGCTGGCGGGCACGCGGCTCGGCGCGGACGCAGACGCCTCGCCGGCTTGGGCGGGCGCAACCGGAATGACGGGCGGCTCCTCGTGCGGGGCGGCCTTCTCGCGCGGGGCTTCGGAGGCGGACGCGAAGGAGTTTTCCGCGGACTCGTCGCCGCCCGATTGCTCCGGCGCGTCGCCTTCGCCGCCGGCACCGCGGCTCTTGCGGGCGTTGATCCAGATCTCGCCGCGCTGGTTCTTGTCCATCCAGTAGAGGAAATTGTTCTCCTCGTGGAAGAGCGGCTTTTCGGCGCCATCCTCCTTCATCTTCAGGCCGAGCTCGGCGAGTTGCGCGAGCAGGCCGGCCTCGTCGGTCTTCAGCGCCTTGGTGAGATAACCGAAGCTGCCCGACCAGCCGTGGCCGCGGCGGTTGCGGCGCATCATGCCGCGAATCTTGTCGAGCAGCGTCCTCGGGCCGGAGGGAGCGGGCGCACCCTGCGGAGCGGAGGCCGCGCCGGCATCGGCAGCGGCGGACTCGGAGGCAGGCGCACCGTTTTCGCGGGCACGGTCATCGCGGCGATCGTCACGGCGGTCCTCACGGCGATCGTCGCGCCGTTCGTCCCGGCGCTCTTCGCGGCGGGATTCGTGACGCGGGGCGGGCGCGGTCTCGGCCGGCGCTTCCTCGTCGGTGAGGCGCTTGCCCTGGACGATGCGGAAGACCGGCTCGGGCTTCTCGCGCATGTTGATCCAGATCTCGCCGCGGCGATTGATGTTCACCCAGAACAGCTCGCCCTCGAACTCGACGTAGACGGGCTTGGCGTTCTCGTCGGCAGGGATCTGCAGGCCGCACTCGACGAGCGCGCCCTTGACGTCGCTCTCCTCGAGTTTCCATTTCTTCGCCAGATAATCGACACCGACGCTCATGCCCGGGCCGCGCTGGTTGCGGCGCATGTGCGGACGGAGCGCGTCGAAGAACGTCGGCAGCTCGTCCTCTTCGGCGAGTTTGTCCCAATCGTCCTTCTCGGCCTCGTCCTCGGGCGCGTCGGCATCCTGGTCGCGCGAGGTGTCGACGGGGCGGCGGAAACCGTCGTCGGCCCCGGGGCGCTCCTCGGCGAGGAAGACTTCGCCGGCCTCATCGGTGGCGGCGGACTGGCCCGGCTGGTTGGCGGCCGCGGCCTTGAACTTGGCCTCGAACTCGACGCGCAGCTTGTCGGCCTCGGCGCGGGCCGCGGCGGCGGCCGCATCCTCGAGCGTCCAGTCACGTTGCGTGCGGCGACGCACGAGACCGGTGAAGGCGAGCAGGTTGTCGGGTTGCGGGTGAAATTGGATGATTTCCCATTCCTCCTGACCGAGGTCGTTGAGGAACTTCTCCAGCAGAGCCGGCGACGCGAAGCCGCCCTTGCCGCTGGTGATGACTTTATATTCCCAGTTGGACATGCGAGAGCGAATGCATCCCGCATCCCCCCGGGGGACGCCAGCTTAAACTCCGCTCACCGGCCGGCGGCGACCGCGCGCAGGAGGCGGTCGATCGCGAAATCCGCGAGCTGCCCGGCCGGCCCGTGCCGGTTGAAATCGAAACCGTGCGTCGCCCAGGGCAGGCGCACAAAATGGTGCCGCACGCCGGCTTCGCGGAGGCGCGCCGCCAGCCGCTCGCTGTGGCGCACCCACACCAGCGTGTCCGGATCGCCGTGCAGCAACAGAGTCGGCGGCGTGCGCGGCCCCACCATCGCCTGCGCGCTGGCCGAGTCATAAGTCGCGCGGCGCGCGGGCGTGTCAGGCGGCCCGCCGAGGTATTGCCGCATGAGCTTCACGGAGTTCAACGCATCGTCCTCGCGCGACACCGACCACGCGAACGCCATGTCCTGCGGCGCGTAGAACGACACGACGCCGACGATCGCGGGATCGTCCGCGCCGTAGGCCACGGCCGCCGCGATCTGTCCGCCCGCGGAGCGTCCGACGAGCACGAAGCGCGCGGCGTCCACCCCGAGGCGTTCCGCGTGCGTCTTCAACCACGCCAGCGCGGCCGCGACGTCCTCGCGCTGCGCCGGCCACGGATGCTGCGGCGCCAGCCGGTAGGACACCGCCGCCACCGCGTAGCCGCGCGCGGCCCAGACCGAGTTCCACTCCGCCAGCTGCGTGCGATCGCCGCCATCCCAACCGCCGCCGTGCACCACGATCAGGCACGGCGCCGGACCGTCGCGCCGGGCCGGATAAAAATCGAGCGCGAGCGCCTCGCCGCCCGGATTCGCAAAAATCTCCACGCGCGGCCTCACCGGACGCTCCTCGCACCGCCCATACAGCCGCAGCCACGAAAACACGGCCGCGCGCGGCTCCGCAGCGGTCGCGCCGAAGGCCTGCGCCAGCTGCGCCGGCAGATCCCGCGCCAGCCGGTGCGCGAGCCATGCCGGACGCAGCAACGACACGACCGCGAGCCCGCCGAGCAAAGCCGCGCTCCCGAGCCACCACCCGCCGCCACCCACCCACGCCAGCGCCAGCAATCCCAGCGGCAGAAACACGAACCAATGCCCGAACTCCGTCACCGCGATCGCCGCCTTCCACGCCCACACCCACGGCGGCGCCGGCCGCCACGCCAGCGTGGAGGCGAGCGCCAGCAGCAGCGCGACGACGGGCAGGAACGACTCGGACATCTTCCAGCATTACGCGCGGACCGCCGCGCAGGACGACAATTTTTCCGCGCCCTCGCGCCCGCAATGAACGCTCGCCGGCCCATCGCCGAGCCGCCAACGTGCCGGCTCACGCCCGTCTTTCCGCCGCCATGTCCCGCCGTCTCGACCAACTCCTCGCCAACCTCGGCTACTGCTCCCGCCGCGAAGCGCGCGCCTGGATCGAGGCCGGCCGCGTCGACGTCGCCGGCCGCGTGGCCGACGATCCCGGCCAGAAATCAGATCCGGCCGTCGTGCGCGTGGACGGCGAACCGCTCGACCACCCCGCGGGCCTGCTGCTGGCGATGAACAAGCCGCTCGGCCGCGTCTGTTCGCACGACGGACGCGAGGGCCCGAGTGTCTACGACCTGCTGCCCGAGCGCTGGCGGCGGCGCAACCCGCAGGTGACCACCATCGGCCGCCTCGACAAGGACACCAGCGGCCTGCTCCTGCTCACCGACCGCAGCGAACTGGTCCACCGCCTCACCTCACCCAAGCACAAGGTCGAAAAAGTCTACCGCGCCACACTCGACGCCGATCTGCCCGCGGGTCTCGCGGAACTGTTCGCCGCCGGCACGTTGAAATTGAAAGGCGAAGACGATCCTTGCGCGCCCGCCGTGCTGCGCGTGCTCGGGCCGCGCGAAGCGGAGCTGACCCTCACCGAAGGACGCTATCACCAGGTGCGCCGGATGTTCGCCAGCCAGGGCTGCGAGGTGCTGACGCTGCAGCGCGTGCGTTTCGGATCCCTCGGGCTCGACGGGCTCGCGCCCGGACAATGGCGCGAGTTGCCGCCGGAAACGTTCGGCTGAGCACAAAGGCGCCGCACCCTGCGGCATCGGTCGTAGCGGCGAGCGCGGAGCGAGCCGGCGAACTTCCGCTCGATGGCGCTGAGACGCGCGCAGCACGCCGCAACTGCGTCTGCGGCGGACTTGATTAACACGCCGCGCGCCCAGCGCGCCGCTCAATCCTCCTGCGTCGAGAACAGCAGCGGCACTTCCATGCGCGTGGCGACGCGGCGTCCGCCCTTCATGCCGGCGCGGAATTTCCAGCGCGAGACGCCGATGAGCGCGGCTTGGTTGAAACGGTCGTCGCTCGACTCGGTCACGCTCGGCGACAGCACGCGCCCGTCGGCATCGACGACGAATTGCACCACCACGCGCGCGTCCGTGACGCCGTCGCGCTTCGGCTCGTAAGGGAACACCGGCGCGGGTTGCGCGATCGGCTCGGGGCGGCGGTCGAGGTCGGCGAGGTTGAAGATCGAACCGGCTCCGGCGCCCGCGCCGCCGCGGGCGATGTTCACGGGAATCGTCATCTGCTTGAGCGCAGCGAGGTCGATGCCCGTCGCCGGGCGCAGGTCGATGGTCTGCTGGAAATCGCTCAACTCCACGAGCGAGGGCACATCCGCCAGCTGCGGCACCGCGATCGCGGGCGCGGCCTGTTCCTCGGTGAGTTCCTGGACGACCTCCTCCGGCTCTTCGGGCGGGATCGGCGGCATCTCCATCTGCACGAGCTCCGCCTGCGGCGCCGCGGCCACGACAGCGCGCGGCGGACGCGGGTTGACGCCGAGCACCATCATGCCGTGCAGACACACGGAGCACAGGATGGCGAAGACGAAGCCCCAGCGCGGGGTCGGCCGCGCCGGATAGCGCCAATCGGCGCGGGCGGAGGCCGCGGACGGAGCGGCGCGTTGGGCAACGGCGGGAGTGGGTTCGAGCGAGGCGATCATGACGGAACGTGGAGAGAAAGGGAGTTGAAGGTTTCACACCGGAGGACCGGTGGAAGTTGCAACGGGCAACCGGCACCCGCAGGCGGTGCCGCCTGCCTCTTTGCAATGCGCATGCCAAGCCGCCCGCGCGGGCGCTACCGGCTCGCCGCCAAACGGTTAAGCTCCACGCCGCCGTCGCCGCCCCGGCGTGCCCGCCCTGTCTGCGGGACCGGACAATCCCGCGCGTGGGAAAGCGCCCCGCACAGTCGCCGCGCGCCGCCACCGGGACACTCCGCGCTTCCCTCCGCCGCGCGATTCGCCTGACTGGGCGCGATGTCCCTCCCGATTTTGAACGGCGCCCAGAAAACCAAGCTGCGCGGGCTCGGCCAGACCCTGCCCGATGCGGTCTGGCTGGGCCACGAAGGTCCCACGCCGGCCTTCGTCACCGAACTCACGCGCCAGCTCGACGCGCGCGAGTTGGTGAAGCTGCGCTTCACAGGCGGACAGGATCGCCACGAACGCGCCGCGCTCTGCACGCAAATCGAGCAGACCGTCACGTGCCTCTGCGTCGGCAGCGTCGGCCACACCGCGCTGTTCTGGCGGCCGGGCCCGGACGGCCCGAAGCTGCTGTGAGCGCAGCGCCGCGGCCGTCGTGGCAGCGTGCGGCGACGGCGGACGCGCGCACCGGCCGAGCAAAATCCTTGGCGAATCCCGCCGACCCCGCGATGCTCGCCGCGCCTTGAACCCGCTCGCGCTGCTCGCCCCGTTGTTCCTGCTCTTCGAGCTCTGGCAACTCGTCATGGGCGAGCGTTACCTCGGCATCCGCCGCATCCGCGCCCACGCCGATCCGCGCGAGCTCCCGATGTCCGACCGCCTAGCCGCGTTCTGGGCGGGCGGTCTCATCGCCTACCTGATCTGGACGACCACGCTGCTGCTCCACCCCGTCGGCCGCGCCCAAGGCATCGTCCTCCTCGCCGTCAGCGCGCTCGGTTACGCACTCCGCTCCTCCACCGGGCTGAAGTGGACGCTCGTCATCCTCACCTTCGAGGGCTCGATCCGCATCGGCATGCTCATCTCCCTCTTCGCCACGAGTTGGCGCCGCCTGATGCTCTGAGCCCGCCGCGCGCCCCGCCCATGCCTTTTCCCGAACACAGCATCCCCACGCCGAATCACGACGCCACCCGCGAGCACGAACGCCTCGGCGTCTGCTTCCACCACAGCGCCGAGACCTTCGCCGACAGCCTCGCCATCCTCACCGACCCCGCGCGCAAGGTGAGTTACCATTGCCTCATCGATCTCGACGGCGCGCGCGCCACGCTCGTCGCCGACGCCCACATCGCGTGGCACGCCGGCGTGTCGAGTTTCCACGGCCGCGAGCGCTGCAACGACTTCCTGCTCGGCTGCTCTTTCGCCGGCAACACCTGGCACGCCCCGCTCACCGACGCCCAGATCGCCTCCGCCCTCGAATGGGTCGCGCCGCGCTGGACGCGCTACGGCTGGACGCTCGCCTGGATGACCGACCACCGCCAGATCGCGCCGCAACGGAAGGACGACCTCAACCCCGTCGAGTGGGAACGCCTGCGCGCCGCCCTCGCCGCGCGCTTCGTCCCCTGAGCCCGCGCGCCGGACCCGACCCCGCGCCTCACTCGCGCCGCGCTGCCGGACCGCCGCCCGACTCCGCGAAAAATTCCTGCGCCCGCGCGAGCCAGTGGGCATACTTGCCGTAATCGCCCGCCCACGAGTTCGGCACGCACACGCGCTTGATCACGCCCTTGCCCACCTTGTCCGGCGCCTCGCGGTCGGGCATCAGCTCAAGCGTGAAACGCGGATCGTGCGCGTGCACCACGAAGTGCCGGACTGCGTCACGGCCGTCGCGATCGATGCGCACGAAGTGGGGGAAGTTCATGGCGGGCGCCCCGCACCATGACCGCCGGCCGCGCGCGGACAAGCGGCGAATGCCCGCTTCCCCGAGTGAACGCGGCCGGGTTTAGCCTTGAGAAAAAACCGCCAGCCGGCGAAATCGTGCCAGCGCGCGACTCGCCCCATGAATCTCGAACCCGCCCCCCGCCTCCCCAAGCTGCCGTTCCTGGTCGGAGACGCCGTGTTGCTCCTCGCCGCGGCCACCCTCGCCTTCTTCAGCCCGAAGCCGCTCGACACGACCACCGTCGTGATCGTCGCCGTGCTCGTCCTGCTCGGCGCCGCGCTCTTCATCTTCCCCTACCTCGCCGGCTACGCCGCCGACAGCGCCGAGGCCGCGCAACGCGAGCAAGCCCGCGTGAACGACCAGATCGCGCGCCTGCACAGCGCCACCGAAAGCCTCGCCCGCGCCGCCGCCCAGATCAAAGCCGTCGAGGAGGCCGTGCACAAAGCCGCCCGCGAGGCCGAGACCCTGCCCTACCGCATGCAGGAGAAGCTCGCGGAATTCAACGAGGCCCTCGCCGCCAAGGAAGACACCGACCGCGAATCCCTCGAAAGCGAACTCGAGGAACTGCGCTCCGGCCACGGCGAAAAACTCCGCCAAGCCGCCGAGAAGATCGCCAAGGCCACCGCCGAACTCGCCGCCCTCGAAGCCGCCGCGCGCCAGCATCTCGCCGCCGCCGAAGCCGCCACCGCCAAGGCCCACGCCGCCACGCACGAAGCCGGCGCCAAGCTCGACACCCAACTCACCGCCGCGCTTCAGCAACTCGACGCCAAGCTCACCGGCTTCAAGGCATCGGTGGCACAGATCCAATTCCCCGCGCCACCGCTCGCCGCGCCCGCACCCGCGCCGGTTGCGCAACCTGAATCCGCTCCGGTCAGCACGCCCGTCGAGCCGCCGCCCGAACCGATCGCGCCGGCAGCAGAGACCGTCGAGCCTGCGCCTGTCGCCGAACCGGCCGAGGTTTCCGCCCCCGCTCCGGCCGTCACCGAGCCCGCCGCCGAGTCGACTGCCTCCGCCGCCACGGCCGAGCCGCCCAAGCCGAAAAAGCCGCGCACCCCACGCAAGCCCAAGCCCGAAGATACGCTGCTCTCCGTGTCCGACACCCCGGCGGACAGCTCCGCCGCTGAATCTCCCGCGGCCCCGGTGGAGCATGTCGTGCCCGCCGCGCCGCCGGCTCCCACCCCCGAGCCCGAGCTCGTCAGCGAATCTCCGGCCGCCGAACTCGCCGAGCCCGCCGCGCCTGCCGCCAGCGACGTCGACGACACCTCCGAATCCACGTCCTCGGCCAACGGCGTGGAGTCCTCCACTTCCTCCGACGGCGCCACGCGCCTGCTCGCGACCGCTTACATCGGCATCGGCAACAAGCTCTTCATCCGCGGCGACGGCCCGGGCCTCTCGTGGGACAAGGGCGTGCCGATGCAATTCGTCTCGATCGGCAAGTGGGGTTGGTTCACGCACGACGCGTCCGGTCCCATCCACTGCAAGCTCTACAAGAACGACGAGACCGCCGCCCTCATCGGCGACATCGTGCTCGAGGCCGGCCGCCACACCGAGGTCACCGCGGTGTTCTGAGGCCAGCGCCGGTCGCGCGAAAAAATAATCCGCGACTTCGCGCGCTGTGGCGGGTTGTGCAAGGGCAGCCCACGCGGCTGCGTCTATGTCCATCCGTCCCAAGCAAACTCTCCTGGCCGCACTCGGCCTGCTGGCGCTCGGCGCGACCAGCGGCTGCATCTCCTCGCACGAGGTCGTCTACACCGACCCGCCGCGCACCGCCGTCGCCTTCGACACCGAGAAGGCCGGCCGCGTCTTCTACGAGACGCTCGCGCGCACGCCGGATTCGCGCCGCCGCACCGAGCACCGCGTCGAGGTCGACCTGATCCTCATCGACGTCGAGCGCCGCACCGTCGCGGGCCCGAACCGCCTCTTCAACGAGGCCGTCGCCTTCGCCGATACGGACAAGAACGGCACCATCACCGAGGCGGAGGCCGAGATCTTCGCCGGCGCCTGGTCCGCCGCGCGCAGCTGATCGGCCCGCAACTGCTTCCACTGCGGCACCAGCTCCGTTCCAACGGGCCGGTTGCCGCTTTGGTTCAATAATGCGGCGGTCGCTCGTCCGCCGGGGCCTCGTCGCCGCCCGCGCCGGGCGACCCGCCCGATTGTGCGCGGAGCAGCACCAACTCCTGTTTCAAGCGCGCCAGCTCCTCGGCGAGTTCGAGCATCGCCTTGTCCTGCTCCTGCGTGTGGCGCTGCAGGTGCAGGTAACGCTCCTCCAGGCGCGTGAGTCTCTCGGCATCGGTCATGCGCGGCAGAATGCGCTTTGCCGCCCGCGAGTCCATACCTAGAGTCCGCGGATGCGTCTCGTCCTTTTCGCGTCCTGGCTCGCGGCCCTGCTGCTGCTGAGCGCGTGCACGACCGCGCCGACCGCGCCCCGGCCCGCCGCCGCGGACGGTCCGCTCATCCTGATCTCGATCGACGGCTTCCGCTGGGACTACCTCGAGCGGCACTCCGCCCCGACGCTGTCGCGGCTCGCCCGCGAGGGCTCCCACGCGCGGCGCATGACGCCGTCGTTCCCGTCCAAGACCTTCCCCAACCACTACACACTCGTCACCGGCCTGCGTCCCGAGTCGCACGGCATCGTGGCAAACTGGTTCTGGGATCCGCAGCTCGGCGAGATGTTCGGCATGGCCAAGACCGAGACGCATTGGTGGAACGCCGGCGAACCGATCTGGATCACGGCCGAGAAGCAGCGCGTGCGCTCCGCGTGTTTCTTCTGGCCCGGCTCCGAGTCGGAACTGCAAGGCATCCGCCCGTCGTATTACCGCCCCTTCGAGAAGAAACTCACGCCCTTCGAGCGAGTCGACGGCCTGCTCGCCTGGCTCGACCTGCCACCGGAACGGCGGCCGCAGTTCCTCACGCTCTATTTCGACCACGTCGACACCATCGGGCACAACTCCGGCCCGCTCGCGCCGGAGACCGCCGCCGCCGTCGCGGAGGCCGATGCGGCCATCGCCCGCCTGCTCGCCGGCCTTGAGAAACGCGGCCTCGGCGCCACGGCCAACCTCGTCATCGTCGCCGATCACGGCATGTCCGAGACCAGCCCGGAGCAGGTGATCTTCATCGAGGACCTGATGGACGTGAACCAGGTGCAGGTCGAATCGCTCGGCCCGAACGGCGGCGTGCGCCCCAAGCCTGGCACCGTTTCCACCGCCGAACTCGCCGCCGCGATCCGCGCCAAGGCCCCCCCGCAGCTCCAGGTTTTCCTGCGCGAGGAAGTGCCGGAGCGCCTGCACTACCGCCGCTCCGATCGCATCCCACCCGTCGTGCTGATGGCCGACGACCACTGGAACATCGAGAGCAAGGTCGGCTGGCCGCGCCGGCGCGCCAATTATTCGCGCGGCTCGCACGGCTGGGACCCGGCGCTCCCGAACATGGGCGCGCTCTTCCTCGCCCACGGCCCGGCATTCAAACGCGGCCACTCCTTCCCCGACGTCGAGAACATCCACGTCTATTCGCTCCTCTGCGCCGTGCTCGGCATCCAGCCTGCGCCGAACGAAGGCGACGACCGCCTCGCCCGCGAGATCCTGCGCCGCTGAGCGGAGCGCGGCCAGCCTTCAGCCCAAACGCTCACGGTCGGTGCGCGTGTCGGCGACTGGTGCACGCGAGTCCGCACGCATCGCCCCGCCCGTCGCTCCGATCCGCCGGAGCGGCCGTCCGCTCAACCGAGCTGCGCGCGCAACTCCTGCGGCGTGCGGGCCGGCGTCCGGCAGGTGTAGTTTTCGCACACATAGGCGCAGGGTGCCGCCGAGGCCGGCATCGCGCGCAGATACGGCCGGCGCTCACTCAGCCAGTCGCCTGCGCCGCCGACGTGCAGCAACGCGCGCCTCGGCCCGAGCTGCGCGTGCAATTCCGCCACCAACGCGGCGAAGTCCGCCGAGCCCGGATCGCCGGTGAGCACCACCGTGCGCGGCGCCTCCAGCACCAGCTCCGCCGCGCAGAGCATCTGCGGCAGCGCGTGCGGGTGGCCCGACCACTGCAGGCGGAACGCCTCGACCGTCGCCAACGCCTTCTCGCGCGCCCCGGGCGTGCCGAGCATCCAGTCGAGGCGGATGAGGTTCATCGCCGCAACCGAGCTCGGCGCGGGCTCCGCGCCGTCGTAATCCTCCTTGAGGCGCACGATCACGCTCGCGTCGTCCGCGCGGGAATTGAAATAGCCGCCGCGCGCGGCGTCCCAGAACTGCGCATCCATCCGCGCCTGCAGCTGCTCCGCCCATTGCAGCCAGCGCGCGTCGAAATCGGCTTCGTAGAGATCGAGCAGGCCCTGGACGAGGTAGGCATAGTCCTCCGCGAACCCCGCGATCGCGCCACGCCCTTCGCGCCAGCTGCGGTAAAGCACGCCCGCTTCTTCGTCCCACAGCTCCGCATGGATGAAGGCCGCCGCGCGTGCCGCCTGCACCGCGTGGGCGCGCTCGCCGAGCACCTGCGTGCCACGCGCCAGCGCCGAGATCATGAGGCCGTTCCACGCGGTGAGGATCTTGTCGTCCAGGTGAGGACGCGGACGCGCGGCGCGCACGGCGCGGAGCTTCTCCAGCCCGGACAGCAGTTTCTCCACTGCGGCCTCCGGCGCGAGGCCGAGGTCGCGCGCGGTCTGCCCCAGCGGACGCTGTTGCATGAGCACATTCTTGTGCGCGAACTCGTTCATCGGGTCGTGCGCGACGTTGCCCGCCGTCTTCACGCCGAAATGCGCCGCGAGGAAAGCCGCCCCCTCGCCGAGCGCGCCCTCCAGCTCCGCCTTCGTCCAGACATAGAACGCGCCCTCCGCATGCGCCGCCTCCGCCGGTAGGGCGAGTTCTCCGAACGAGCCGTCTTCCGTTTCGGTCTCCCGCTCGTCCGAACCGGCCCGCACCGCCGTCGCCGGCACCTCCGAATCCGCATCCTCGGCCGAGTAGAAACCGCCGCGCGGATGCGTGAGGTCGCGCGCCACGTAGTCGAAGACACCGCGCGCCACCCAGGCATAGACCTCGACGCCCGTCGCCTGCCGCGCCTCGAGGCAGTTCACCGCGATCTGCGCCTGGTCGTAGAGCATCTTCTCGAAGTGCGGCACGTGCCACTTCTCGTCCACCGAGTAACGGTGGAACCCGCCGCCGACATGGTCGTGGATGCCGCCCTCGGCCATGCGTTGGAGCGTGAAGGCCGCCATTTTCACCGCCTCCGTGCCGGCCTCGGACCGCAGGCCCTGCAGCGCGGCCACGCGGAAGAGGAACGCCAGCGACGACGCGCGCGGGAACTTCGGCGCGCCACCGAAGCCGCCCCAGACGGGATCGTGCGCCTCGTAGAAATACTGGAAACACTTGTCGAACGCCGCGCCGGCGGCCTCGTGCAACGGCGCCGGTTGACCCGCAGCGGCCGGCTCCTCGCGCGCCGGCCCTTCGGCGGCGTAGCGCCGCAGCGCCTGCACGATTTCCTCGGCGCCGGCCTCGATCTTCGCGCGCTCGTTTTTCCAGTGCGTCGTGATCGCAGCGAGCAGCGTCAGAAAACCCGGCCGGCCATGCCGGTCCTCGGGCGGGAAATAGGTGCCGCCATGGAACGGTTTGCCCTCGGGCGTGAGCCACACGCTCATCGGCCAGCCGCCGTGACCGGTGGTCTGCTGCACGTAGGTCATGTAAACGCGGTCGAGGTCGGGCCGCTCCTCGCGGTCGAGCTTGATGCTGACGAAGTCGCGGTTGAGCACGGCGGCGACGGCGGGGCTCTCGAACGATTCGTGCGCCATCACGTGGCACCAGTGGCAAGTCGAGTAGCCGATGCTGAGGAAAACGGGTTTCTGCTCGGCGCGCGCCTTGGCGAAGGCCTCCTCGCCCCACGGATACCAGTCGACGGGATTGTCGGCGTGCTGGCGGAGGTAGGGCGACTTTTCGGCGGCGAGGCGGTTGGGCATGGGGCGACACCCTCGCGCAAAAGCGCGCCGTGGCAAAAGGGAATTGCGCCGCCGCTTCGGGGCTTGGCGCTTCGGAGCGTTTGCGGTGGACTGCACGCTTCGTCCATGGGCTTCGCCATCCTCACCACCGTGCTGTGGTCGCTCTCGACCGTGCTGGCCAACAAGAGCCGGCAATCCGTCGGCGCGATGCGCGCGAATCTCGGTCGGCTGTTCCTCGCGCTGCTGTTCCTCGGGGTCTGGGCCTTCGGGTTCGGCGGTGGCTTCGGCGGCGCGGGACGCGATTGGTTCCTCGTCAGCGGCGTGGTCGGGATGGGCTTGGGCGACCTGGCGTTCTTCGGTTCGCTCGCGCTGCTCGGCTCGCGGATGACAATCGTCATCTCCCAATGCCTGTCGGTGCCGATCGCCATCCTCGTCGAGTGGCTGTGGCTCGGCACGCGGCTCAGCGGGGCGCAGCTCGCGTGCAGCACGGTGATCCTCGCCGGCATCACGCTCGCGTTGTGGCCGAAGAAGCGCGCCGATGGCGGAGCCGCGAAGTTCAGCGGCGCCGGCCTGTTCGTCGCCACGTTGGCCGCTGCCGGGCAAGGCGTCGGCGCCGTGCTCAGCCGCAAGGGTTTCGAGCTGGCCGCGCTGGCGGGCGAGCCGACGGACGGGCTCACCGCCGCGTTCCAACGCATCGTCGGCGGCATCGTGTTCACCGTGCTCTGGTTCGTCGTGCTGCACTGGCTGCGCACGCGCCATCAGCCGCCCGCGCCGGCCCCGGCATGGCGGGATTACCGCTGGGTGGTGGCCAACGCCTTCGCCGGCCCGATCTTCGGCATGGGCACCTATCAGATGGCGCTCGCCGTGGCGCCCAGCGGCATCGTCCTGCCCATCACGGCGACGACGCCGCTGCTGGTGATCCCGATCGCGTATTGGCTCGAAGGCGAGCGACCGCTCAAGCGCTCCATCGCCGGCGGCGTGATCGCGGTGGCCGGCGCCGTGGCGCTGACACTCGTGCGTTGAGCGGAGGCCGGCCGCGCAAGCGCGCTTGCGCGGCCGGGGCGGCATGCTTGAGTCCGCAACCCCGATGTCCGCCCGCACCCCACCCGACCTCATCGCGCTTCTGGGCCAACTTTACGCGCCCGGGCTCGATCCCGTGTCGTTCCGCATCCGCACGGCGGCGATCCTGCGCGATTACGTGGGGTGCCATATCGTGTCGTTCGCCGTGCTCGATCCGCAGTCGCGCAAGCTCGACATTGACTTCGATCCGTTCTGCCCGGGGCTCGGCGCCGCGTTGGAGGGCTTCGGCCGCCACATGGCCAAGTATCCGTGCTTCAACTTCGACCCGCTGGTGAACAACGGCCGGCCGTTCCTGCGGAGCGATTTTCTGAGCGACGAGGAATTTTGGTCCTCGCCGGTCTACCGCGAGGGCTTCGCCCTGGCAGAGATCAGCGACCACGCAGCCATCCTGCTGCCGCCGGCGACGCCACGGATCTATTTCATCGGCTTGGAGCTGCAACACGGGGCGACATTCCACGGAACGCAGCGCGACCGCATGTCCACGCTCCAACCGCATCTCGCCAATGCGCGCTTGATCACGGAAACGCTCGCGTCGCTGGAGCACGCCGTGGCGGACCCGCAGGCGTTCGTGCGCGCCGGGCTGACGCCGCGGGAGGCTGACGTGCTCATGTGGCTCGCGAAGGGCAAGACCAACGCCGAGATCGGCATGCTCCTCGGGCTGCGCCTGCAAACCGTGAAGGGCTACGTCGTCGCGATCTTCAACAAGCTGGGCGTCGACAACCGGCATGCGGCCATCCTCCGGGCGCATCAGCTTGCGTTGGAGCGGCGCACCGCACCGCCTGCGACGAGTCGCCGCGCGAGCACGCAGGCGCTCCCGTAGTGACACGGCCCCTACCAAAGTAGGGATGCCCGCACTCAGTTGCAGCGTGCCTCCCCGCCCGGGCCGGGTTTTCTCGGGACCACTCTCATCCATGCACTTCCCGCTTCTCCGTCCCCACACGCTGGCGTTGGTCATTGGCCTGGCGTTCGCCGCTTCCGTGTCGGCTCAGACCGTTCACGTCATGTTCAAGGTCGAGAACCACACGTTCCAAGGCATCAGCCCGGTGCCGGGTTCGACCGCCTCCGATTACTGGAATGTCGTCGGCGTCGACTATGACTACTTCCTGCCGCAGAGCGCCGTTTCACTGGCCTACAGCGACGACGGCAAAGGATTCATCGGCTATACGGAAATCACCGACAACGACCCCACCGCGCTCTACCTCGGCGGGCTCGACGGCAACGACTTGCCGGTCTTCGACGCGTATGCACACGCGGGCGGCAACAGGATGAATTTCACGATCAACAACCTGACGCCCAACAGTAGCTACGATCTCTACGTGTATATGGGCCGCAACACCAACCACTGGCTCCTGGAGACCCCGGGCCAGGTGGAAAGCGGCTCCGTCACCGTCGGCGCGGCCACCCAGACAGTGAACTACCAGTTCGCGCAAACCTCGTATGCGCAGGGCGTCAACTACGTGCTGTTCTCGAGCCTGCTCAGCAACCCGGACGGCGAGATCACCTTTTCGACGTCGAATATCGTCAACGGCTTCAGCATCGCCACGGCGATCCCCGAGCCGTCGACCTACGCCGCGCTCGCCGGCTTGCTGGTGTTCGGTCTCGTGGCGATGCGCCATCGGCGCCGCGCCGCCTGAGCGATCCGTGCGTGCGGCCCAGCCCGCGACTCGCGTCGCGGGCTTTTTGCCCCGCCGGCCTCCCTGGCACCCAACCCCACCCCGGCACGGGGCGGGGCGCGCAGCGGGGCGAAAAACCGACGGTTGACGAGGGCGGAGGGGCGCGGCTCACTCGCCGGCTCTCCATGCTGACCCTTGCCGATGTCGCCAAGTCCTATGGCACCCGTGAACTGTTTTCCGAGGTGTCGCTCTTCGTCGCGCGCACGGATCGCTACGGCCTCGTGGGTCCCAACGGCGCGGGCAAGTCCACGCTCTTCAACCTCATCCTCGGCGAGGAACAGCCCGACGAAGGCGTGATCGAGTGGGAGCGCGGCGCGGACTTCGGCTTCCTGCCGCAGGAGAGCGCACCCGTGGGTGAAGAGACCGTCCTCCAGATCGCCACGAGCGGCAAGAAGCTCGTGCCGGAGAACGACGACGATTACGACATCGATTGGACGCTCGAACCGCGCGCGAAGAAGATCCTCGCCGGCCTCGGCTTCCGCGAAGAGGACCACGAGAAGCCCGCGAAGTCCTTCTCCGGCGGCTGGGTCATGCGCGCCCACCTCGCCCGCCTCCTCGTCAGCGAGCCGGCCTTGCTGCTGCTCGACGAGCCGACGAACCACCTCGATCTCGAGGCGTTGCTCTGGTTCCAGGACTACCTCACGCGCTACCCGGGCGGCCTGCTCATCATCTCGCACGACCGCGAGTTCCTGAACACGCTCTGCAACGGCATCCTCGAACTCAAGGGCGGCACGCTCAACAAATACACGGGCAACTACGACGACTACCTGAACGAGAAGGACGCCCGCCGGGAACAGCAGGCCGCACTCTTCAAGAACCAGCAGCGCGAGATCGCGCATCTGCAGAAATTCGTCGACCGCTTCGGCGCCAAGGCCTCGATGGCCTCGCGCGCCAAGTCGAAGGAGAAACAGATCGAGCGCCTCAAGGACGTCGCCGTCGAGGAGCCCTGGGAGGACCTCAAGCGCATCAATTTCCGCTTTCCGCAGCCGCCGCGTTCCGGCCTGAAGGTCATCAACCTCGAGCACGTGCAGCAGGCCTACGGCGACCACGTCGTTTACCGGGACCTCAACCTCGAGATCGAGCGCGGCCAGAAGATCGTGCTCGTCGGCCCGAACGGCGCGGGCAAGTCCACGCTCCTCAAGATCCTGGCCGATGTCATCCCCATCCAAGGCGGCGAGCGCAAGCTCGGCAGCAACGTCTATCCGGGCTACTTCGCGCAGAACCGCGGCGACAACGTGAAGCTCGACCTCACCGTGCTCGAGAACGTGATGGAGCTGCGCACGGCCGAGAACCAGCTCACGGAGCAGCAGGCCCGCGCCGTGCTCGGCGGCTTCCTCTTCCGCAAGGATGACGTCTTCAAGAAGGCCTCGGTCCTCTCCGGCGGCGAAAAATCCCGCCTCGCCCTCGCCCGCCTGCTCGTCAATCCGCCCAACCTGCTGTTGATGGACGAGCCGACGACCCACCTCGACATCCCGTCGATCGACGCGCTCGTGAATGCGCTCAAGAACTACGAGGGCACGCTGATCTTCATCAGCCACGATGTGTATTTCATCCGCACGCTCGCCCAGACCGTGCTCCACGTCCACAGCGGCCGGCTCACGCCCTACGCCGGTAACTACGATTACTACCTCGATAAATCGAAGGCCTCCAGCGCCCGCGCGGCGCTCACCGCCGGCTTCACCGATGCGCGACCGAAGCAGGAAAAGCCAGTCGCTCAGGCACCCGCGGCGTCGAAGGTCACGAAGCCCTCTCCCGGCGAGCTGAAGAAACTCCGCACCGAGGTCAGCAAGCTCGAGCAGCGCGTAAGCGAACTCGAGACGAAGCAGAGCGAATTGACCGCGGAACTCGAGAAACCCGAGACCTACGTGCAAGCCGGTCGCGCCCAGCACCTGAACCGCGAGCTCAGCGCCACGGTCGATTTGCTCCACGCCGCGACCGCCGAGTGGGAAGCCGCCGCGACCAAACTCGGCGAGTTGGAAAAAGCCTGAGCGCCGGCACCGGCCTCAGCCGGACTCATGCCGTGGGACGCGATTCCCGACTGATGAGCTCCTGACAATGGGGTGGT
>JAMPXH010000175.1 GCA_023701285.1 Candidatus Didemnitutus sp. | reverse complement strand
GGGTGTTTTGCTCACACTTTTGACCTGCCCCCCGAAGCTGGAGGCTTACAATGAGAGAACCGGGGCGCCCGCATCTCAAATGAGTTGCGGGCTTTTCGTTTTCTGCGGGCTCAGAGCACTTTCGCCTCGTCGCGGAGTTTGGCGATGAGTTCGTCGACCGTCTTCACCTTCACGCCGGCTTTGCGGCCGAGGGGCTTTTCCAGCTTCAGGAGCTTCGTGCGGCTGGCGGCGTCGACCCCGAGCGCCGCGGGACTCGTCTCCTCGAGCGGCTTCTTCTTCGCCTTCATGATGCCGGGGAGCGAGACGTAGCGCGGCTCGTTGAGGCGGAGGTCGGCCGTGAGCACCGCCGGCAACGTCACCGTGAGCTTCTCGATGCCGGCATCGGTCTCGCGGCTGCACTGCGCGGCGCCGCCGTTCACCTCGACCTTGGAAACGAAGGTCACCTGGCCGATGCCGAGCAACGCCGCGAGCATCTGGCCGGCCTGGCTGGAGTCGTCGTCGATGGCCTGCTTGCCGAGGAGCACGAGGCCGGGCTGTTCCTTGCGGCAGACGGCGGCGAGGATCTTCGCGACGGCCAGCGAATCAAGCGCAGCGGCGGTCTTGACGAAGATCGCGCGGTCGGCGCCCATCGCGAGGCCGGAGCGGAGCTGCTCGGCGCACTCGTCGCCGCCGATCGTGACGACGACGATCTCGCCGGTGGCCGCGCCTTTTTCCTTCAGGCGCAGGGCTTCCTCGAGCGCGATGGCGTCGAACGGGTTCACGGCGAACTTCACGCCGTCGGTCTCGATGCCGGCGCCGTCGGGCGCGACGCGGATCTTCGTATCGGGATCGGGAACGCGCTTGAGGGGGACGAGAATTTTCATGCGGAGGAGTGGAGTGGTTCAGGGAGTGAGCCAGAGGACCTCATTTCGCGGCGATGAGGGCCGGGTAGCTGCCGACGGTGCCGAGGCGGGCGGCGAGGCGGCGGCGCATGGCAACGGTGTCGAGCGGCGTCCAACGGAGCATCTTGCGGGCGAGACCGAGCTGCATCTTGAGCTCGTCGCCGCTGGCCATGTGTGCGATGGCGTCGCGGGCGCGGTTCTCCATGCGGGCGACGGAGTCGTTCACCCAGACGAGCGCGAGGTCGGCGTGGACGGCCGCGGCGGCACCGCCGCGCGTGCGGGCCTTGAGCGCGCGGAGCACGGCGCTCTCGCCAAGGAAGAGGTCGATGCAGAGGTCGCTGAGCACGGCGAGCACCTCCTGCTCGTGGATGATCTTGTCGCCGAACTTCTGGTGCGCGCCGCCGAAGAGCAGCAGCACGGCCTTCTTCGCGCGGGCGAGCAACGCGAGCGCGGTGGCGAGTTCGTCGCCGGCCTTGTCGGCGGCGGGCTCCTTCTGCGCCTCGGCAAAGGCGGAGACGGCGGCGGCCATGAGGGCGAGTTTGCCCTTGGCGGCGCGGCGCAGGAGGTTGGTCGGGATGAAGAGGCGGTTGATCTCGTTCGTGCCTTCGAAGATGCGGTTGATGCGCGCATCGCGGGTGGCGCGGGCGGGGGCGTATTCCTCGGTGAAGCCGTAGCCGCCGTGGATCTGGAGCGCCTCGTCGGCGACGAAGGTGAGGATCTCGCTGCCGGCGACCTTCACGGCGGAGCATTCGAGCGCGTATTCCTCGATGGCGCGAAGGTAGCCGGGCTTGGTCGTGAAGACCATCTCGCCGGTGGCCTTGAGGTCGTCCATCTGCCGCGCAGTGCGATAGAGCGCGGACTCGATGGCGTAGATGCGCGCGGCCATCTCGCCGAGCTTGTGCTGGATGAGGCCGAAGCTCGCGATGGGCTTGCCGAACTGTGCGCGCTCGCCGGCGTATTTCACCGCGGTGCGGAGCATGTCCTTCGCGCCGCCCATCGTGCCGGCGCCGAGGGAGAAGCGGCCGAGGTTGAGGATGTTGAAGGCGATGTAGGCGCCCTTGCCGACCTCGCCGAGGACGTTTTCGACGGGGACCTTCACGTCCTCGAGAATGACGCGGCGGGTGGAGGAGGTCTTGAGGCCGAGCTTGTGCTCCTCGCGGCCGGTGGAGACGCCCGGGAAGGTCTTCTCGACGATGAAGGCGGTGACTTGCTCGCCGTCGACCTTGGCGAAGATGATGAACACGTCGGCCCACGCGGCGTTGGTGATCCACATCTTGGCGCCGTTGAGGACGTAGTGGGTGCGGTCGGTGCTGAGCACGGCCTTGGTCTTCATGCCGAGCGCGTCGGAACCCGAGCCGGCCTCGCTGAGGCAATACGCGGCCATCCACTCGCCCGTTGCCAGCTTGGGGAGGTATTTTGCCTTCTGTTCCGGCGTGCCGAAAAACGTGATCGGCCCCGTGCCGATGCCGCTGTGCGCGCCGCAGGTGATGCCGAAGCCGGCGAGGCGGCTCAGCTGCTCGGCGACGCCGATCGCGGCCACTTTGCCCAGTCCGAGTCCGCCGTGCTCCTCGGGCACCTCGAGCGCGAGCAGACCGAGCTCCGAGGCGGTGTGGAAAGCCTTCAGCGCGACGCCGTCCTCGCGGTGTTCGAGCGCGTCGAGGTGCGGGAAGACGTCCTTGTCCATGAACTTCTCGGCGGTCGCAGCCATCTCGCGCTCGTCGCTGCCGAGGTCCTCGGGGGTGAAGACGAGCTCGGGCTTCGTCTCGGTGAACAGGAAGTTGCCGCCGATCAGGTGCGGAGGGAGTTCTTTTTCAGCCATGGGGATGAGGGGTTGAGAGGTAGAGCCGGTTTTCAACCGGCCTGATTTGATGCAATTCGCGAAACGAAGCGGCGAGCGCAGCCGGACATCGCCGGTCGGAGACCGGCGATGCGCCGCAGGGCTGCGAAGGTTGAAAGCAGTATGCTCACAACGAGGCCGGAGCGCTGGCGGATGACGGCGCCAATGGCGCGGCGGGCGGATTGAGGCCGAGGCGCTCGACGAGGAGCTCGGCGATGTCGAGGACGCGCGCCTCGGCGCCGTTGGCAGCGACGCCGTCGGTCATCATCGTGAGACAGAACGGGCAGCCGGTCGCGACCGTCTTGGCGCCGGTGCCGAGCGCCTCGGCGGCGCGCTGCGTGGAGACGCGCTGCTTCGGGTCTTCCTCCATCCACATGCGACCGCCGCCGGCGCCGCAGCAGGAGGTGCCGGCGCGGTTGCGCTTCATCTCGCAGAGGGATTGGCCGCCGATGGCGGTCTGCAACACCTCGCGCGGCGCCTCATGGATGCCGTTCACCCGGGCGAGATAACACGGATCGTGGTAAGTGACGGGGCCGGTCGCGGGCACGGTGGCGCCGGCGACCGCGGGGAGCTTGCCGGCGCGGATGAGGTCGGCGAGGAGCTGCGTGTGGTGCACGACCTCGTAGTGGCCGCCGAACTGCGCGTAGTCCTTCAGCAGCGCGTTCACGCAATGCGGACAGTGCGCGACGATGCGCTTCACGTTGTATTTGTTCAGCGTCTCGATGTTGGCCGTGGCGAGTTCCTGAAAGAGGAACTCGTCGCCGAGGCGGCGCGCGGAATCGCCGGTGCACTTCTCCTCCTTGCCGAGGATGGCGAAATTGACGCCGGCGTGCTGGAGCAGGCGGACCATGGCGCGCGCGACGCGCTGGGCGCGGCGGTCGTAGGACGCGGCGCAACCGACCCAATAGAGGAGATCGAAGGAAGGATTCTCCTTCACGGTCGGCGCGGCAGGCAGATCGGCGGGCGTGGTCATGTCAGGTCTTGGTCTTCAGCGCGTCGGTCCACGCGGTGCGTTCCGCGGCGGGCAGGCCCCAGGGGTTGCCGTTGGATTGCATGCGGCGGAGCGCGGTGGCGGCCGTGCCGCTCAGGCCGCCCTCGGCGACGAGGTGACGGCGCAGGGTGAGGATGAATTCGAGCTGGTTGATGCGCACGGGGCAGGTGTTCACGCAGGCGCTGCAGGCGGTGCAGCTCCAGAGCGTCTCGGCGGAGATCGTCGCCTCGTGCAGCGCGGGCACCTCGGCCTCCTTGCCGGCGGCGAGCGCGGCGGCGGTTTTCTCCATCGCGCCCTTCAGGTCCTGCACGACGCGCTTCGGCGAGAGCGGTTTCTCCGTGGCGAAGGCCGGGCAGACCTCCTCGCAACGCCCGCACTCCATGCACGCATCGAGGCTGAGGAGCTGTTGCTGGGAAAAATGCCGGATGTCCGCCGGACCGACGCGGCCTGTGGCTTCGACCTCCTCCATCGTCACCGGCGGCAACGTGCCGAGCGCCGGCTTGGCAAGGAAGAGGTTCATCGGCCCCGCGATGAAGTGGAACAACCGCGTGAACGGGATCGACGCGATGAAACCGAAGACGAGGAACGCGTGGATCCACCACACGGCGAAGTGCTGGCTGCGCGCCTCCGCCTCGGTCATCGGACTCAGCATGTCCGCGAGCCACAAGCCGACGGGCGAACACTGCGCGCCGAGGCCGGTGGGCTGCTGCCAGAGCAGGCGCAGCGCCTCGACTTGGTAACCGGTCACGCCGATGGCGAGGAAGGCCAGCAACACATACCAATCCGTCGGGCGATGGCCGAGCGCCGCGGGTTTGCGCACGCGGCGCACCATGAAGAGCAGCACGCCGAGGATGAACACGAGCCCGAGCACATCGAGGGTGAACTCGTAGATCACGTAGTAGGTGCCGTGGTGAAACTTGAAACCCTTCCAGATGTTCGAGAGGACGTTGTCGATCTCCAGCAACACCGTGCCGGCGAAGAGCACCATGAAACCCGCGTAGAGCGAAAGGTGCGCCACGGTGCCGAGGCCGTGGCCGCGCACGCGCTGCTGCGCGCCCGCCTCGACCGCGACGCGCGCGGCGCCGGGGCGGATCTTCCGCCAGACCTGAGCGAGGCTGCCGGCGATGAGGTCGCGGGCGTTGATCGAGGTGCCGAGCCGCCAGAGCTTCCAACGGCGGTAAACGCCCCACGCGAACACCGCCATGCTCAACGCCGCGAGCGCGTAGAACGCCAGCTGCGACGAGAGCGGGATGTTGCCGAAGGTTTCGCGGGTCGGAGTCATGCGAACAAGAATGGACGACTGGGAATGTAGGGCGGGGTCACCGAACCCCGCCTCGCACGAAAATTATGCCCGCTGCCGCAGGCGGGGTTCGGCG
>JAMPXH010000054.1 GCA_023701285.1 Candidatus Didemnitutus sp. | reverse complement strand
GGCCGCGCCGAACTTCTTCGCCGCGGTGGCGGTGTCGCCGCCGCCGACGACCGTCGTGGCGCCCTTGGCGGTGGCTTCGATGATGTCTGCCGCCATGGCCTTGGTCGCGCCAGCGAAGGCATCGAACTCAAACACGCCGGCCGGGCCGTTCCAGACGATGGTCTTGGAGGCGAGGATGGCTTGGCGATAGAGCTCGATCGACTTCGGGCCGGCATCGAGGCCCATCCAGCCGTCGGGGATGCCGCTCTCGAGCGTGGCCGGTTGCGTGGCCGCGTCGGGGGCAAACTTGTCGGCGCAGATGAAGTCGACCGGGAAGATCAGCTCGACGCCCTTGGCCTTCGCCTTGGCTTCGAGTTCGGCGACGATTTTGGCGCCCTCGGGATCGAAGAGCGAAGCGCCGATCTTCATGCCGCGGTTCACCTGATGGAAGGTGTAGGCCATGCCGCCGCCGATGATGACCTTGTTGGCCTTGTCGAGGAGGTTGTTGATGAGGGGAATCTTGTCCGCGATCTTCGCGCCGCCGAGGATGGCGAGCAGCGGGCGGTCGGGATTATCGAGCACCTTGTTGAAGGCCTTGAGTTCGGCCTCCATGAGGAAGCCGGCGGCCTTGTCCTTGAGGGCGACGCCGACCATCGAGCTGTGCGCGCGGTGGGCGGTGCCGAAGGCGTCGTTGACGTAGACGTCGCCGAGCTTCGAGAGGCTGGCGCAAAACGCGGCGATGGCGGCCTTGTCGGCGGCTTTCTTGGAGCCGTCCTCGAGCTTCACCTTCGTCTCCTCCTCGATGTGGAAGCGGAGGTTCTCGAGCAGCACGACGCTGCCCGGGGCGAGCTTGGCGCAGGCGCCTTCGACGGCGGTGCCGACGCAGTCGTCGAGGAAGGTCACGGGCTTGGCGAGGAGCTTTTCCAACTCAGCCGCGACGGGCTTGAGCGAGAACTTGGCGATGCGCTGGCCATCCGGCCGGCCGAGGTGCGACATGAGGACGACCGACGCGCCCTGCTCGAGCGCGTATTTGATCGTGGGGAGCGCCGCGACGATGCGGGCGTTGTTGGTGATGGCGCCGGTCGCCTTGTCCTGCGGGACGTTGAAGTCCACACGCATGAGGACGCGTTTGCCGGCGAGCTGAAGATCGCGGATCGATTTGAATTTAGCCATGGGAGAAAAAAATGAAGGCGGGGCTGATGGCCCCGCCTCCGTGAGAAACGTGAGATTCCGGGCCATCAGCCCGACGCTGAGATTTAGAGCTTGGCGGCGATCTGCTTCGTCAGGTCGACGACGCGGTTGGAATAGCCCCACTCGTTGTCATACCAGCTGACGAGCTTGAAGAATTTCGGGTTGAGCTCGATGCCGGAGCCGGCGTCGAAGATCGAGGAGTGCTTGTCGTGGATGAAGTCGGAGGAGGCGACCTCGTCCTCGGTGTAGGCGAGCACGCCCTTGAGGTAGGTCTCGGAGGCCTTCTTCATCGCGGCGGCGATTTCCTTGTAGGAGGTCGCCTTGGTGGTCTTGACCGTGAGGTCGACGACGGAAACGGTCGGCGTCGGCACGCGGAAGGACATGCCGGTGAGCTTGCCCTTGACCTCGGGGAGCACGAGCGCGGTGGCCTTGGCGGCGCCGGTCGAGGACGGGATGATGTTGATCGCGGCGGAGCGGCCACCCTTCCAGTCCTTCTTGGAGGGACCGTCGACCGTCTTCTGGGTCGCGGTGTAGGAGTGGATGGTCGTCATGAGGCCTTCCTCGACGCCGAAGCCTTCCTTGAGGAGCACGTGCACGATCGGCGCGAGGCAGTTCGTGGTGCAGGAGGCGTTGGAAATCATCGTGTGCTTCGTGACGTCGAGCTTGTCGTCGTTCACGCCCATCACGACCGTGATGTCTTCGTTCTTCGCCGGAGCGGAGATGATGACCTTCTTGGCGCCGGCGACGATGTGGCCGTAAGCGCTCTTCGGGTCGTCCTTCTTACACTCGGTGAAGAGGCCGGTCGACTCGATGACGATGTCGACGCCGAACTTCTTCCACGGCAGCTCGGCCGGGGTCTTGGCGCTGACGACGGCGATCTCCTTGCCGTTCACGACGAGGACGTCGTCCTCGGTCTTGTCGGCGGCGGACTTCTTCGAGTCGACGGTGCCCTGGAACTTGCCCTGCGTGGAGTCATACTTGAGCAGGTAAGCGAGATTGTCGGCGGGCACGATGTCGCCGACGGCGACGACATCGAGCTCCTTGCCGAGCAAACCTTGCTCAACAAGCGCGCGGAAGACGAGGCGGCCGATGCGGCCGAAACCATTGATAGCGACTTTGACTGCCATAGGAGGTGTGGGTTGAAGAACGGTAGGAGCGTTGAATCAAGGCCAGCCCCCCGGCGTTGGCAAGTGCGATACCTGCGCGCATCATGCGAATAAGTGTCATGGGATTGCCCTGACACACCGCAGCGGTGCGCGCCGGCATGCCGCCCGCCTCATCCGCCGATCTGCCAAACTCCGCAACCCAGTGCGGGCACGAAGAGTTCCGCCGTCACTGGCGCCGACGGAGCCAGACGCGGCTCGCGGTAGAAGCGATCCTGGTCGGCCACGAAGCGCCAGGGCAGCGCGACGATCTCCGGCGGCAGCTCGATCGCGGCATCCTCGGTCTGCGGGTTGAGCGCGAAGAGCAACCGCTCGGCGCCCTCACTGCCGTCGGCGTTGTAGACGAGTGCGAGCGAGGCGCCGTCGCGCCCCGCGAAGGCGCGGAAAAAACCCTCGCCGGGTCGCGACCACAGCCGCAGCAGGCGCCCGGCCGCGCTGCGGCGGAAGGCGATCCAGTCGGCAAAATAGCGGTGCGTGCCCGCGAAGCGCCGCAGCCGGCGGTAATCGAGCGCGTTCAGGTCGCCGCGCAGGTAGGTGTTGTTCACTCCGCCCTTGCTGCGGAGGAAATCCTGCCCGGCGCTGAGCATCGGGATGCCGATCGAGGCGAAGAGCACCGCGGCCATCAGGTGCGTGCGACGCACGTCGGTCAGCGTGGGACGCAGGCCGTTGTGGTCGCCGCATTCGGTGATGACGTCGATCCACGTGCGGTCGTCGTGCGACTCGGTGTAGTTCACCGTCTGCGCCGGCCAGTAGGCGAAATGCCACGGCGAGCCCTTGAGAAAATACTCCAGCTTGTCCGCCGCGCCGCCGCCGCGCACGTAGTCGCGGAGGAAATTGCGGTAGCCGTCGTTCCACGAGGCGAAACCGGTCGGGCGCAACGCATCCGCGATGTGCCCGCGGAAGCTCCACGGCTCGGCGATGAGGATGACGTCGGGCTTCACCCGCTTGAGCGCCGCCTCGATCTCCGCGAGCACGCCGGCGCCGATGAGCTCGGCGAGGTCGAAGCGGAAACCGTCGACGCCGTAGACCTCGATCAGGTGCACGAGGCTGTCGATGATGAGGCGCTTCGTCATCGCGGAGCGGCAGCGCAGGTCGTTGCCGCAACCGCTCCAATTCGTCAGCGCGCCGTCGTCGCCGAGTTCGAAGTAATAGAGCTTGTCGATGAACATCAGGTGCGCCGGCTCGCCAGCGTGGTTGTAGACCACGTCGAGGATCACGGCCATGCCCTGCCGGTGGAAAGCGGCGACGAGTTCCTGGAACTCCTTCACCTGCGACGCGCCGCGCGGATCCGTGGCGAAGGCGCTCGCCGGTGCGAACCAGTTCGTCGGCATGTAGCCCCACTGGTATTCCTCAGGCCGCGCGTTGTCGTGCTCCGTCACCGGCTGCAGCTCGACGGCGTTCACGCCGAGTTTCTTCAAGTAGAAATCCGGGCTCTCCACCCAGCGCCGCAGCCCCGCGAAGCCGAGCCGATCCGCGTCGGTCAGTTCAATCGGCGCGTGTGCGACGAGATCGCGCACGTGTGCCTCGGCGATGACGAGATCCTGCCACGCCGGCGCGCGGTAACTGCGGTCCGCCTGCCCCACCCACTCGGGATCGAGCACGATGCCGGGGCCTTCGCGACCGACGGCCGCCTGCGCATAGGGATCGAGGATGCGCTGGTTCGGGTGGAAATGCCCGAAGACGTTCTGCGGCCCGCTGACGGCATACCAATAGAGCCAGCCATGCAGGTTGCGGTCGAGCCGAACCTCCCACACGCCGCGCCACTCGCCGTCTTCGAGGCGCTTGTCCAAGTCGTAGTGATGCGCCCCGCCCGGCGCATCGAGCTCCGCGATGAGCGCGAGGCGCACGGTCTTCGCGCGGGGCGCGAACAACCGGAAAATCGTCTCCCCGCGCCGCACCACCGCGCCGAGCGGCAACTTCGAGTGCAACGCATGGAAAAACTTCCCCTGCCGGAGCCGGATGCGCGCCGGCGCACCGCTCTCGCGTTGGTGCAGCACCGAATACGTGCGGCTCGGGTCGAGCGGCGCCTGCGTGGTGAAGACGAAGAGATTCCGCCCCGTGCGATGCGGCAGCAGCGCGAGGTTCGCGTGCCCCTGCTCGTCCGCGACGCGGTTGGTTGCATCCGGCGGCAGGGCCAGCCAGCGTGCGTCGCCGGTCACGAACTTGAACCGCAGCGCCGGATCGCGCAGCAGCGTCTCCGCCGGCGCGCTCACGCTCCAGCAGGCGCGGCCACCGATGCGCGCGGGCTTCAGCTGCCACTCGGGCCGCCCGATCGCACCCTGCCAGCCGTTGAAATCGCCGCCGACATACACCGCGGTGCGCTCGAAATCCACCCCCGCGTGCTCCTGCGGATCGAGCACGAACACCACCTGCCCCGCGTCGTCCACGTAATACGCCGCCTCCTCCGCATAGAGTTCCGGCGCGGCCTGCTCCAGCGTCGCCAGCTGGAACGCCTTCTCGCCGGGCGCGAGCAACGGCAGCAATTCGCCCTGCCAGTCGGCATCCAATTCGATGACTCCGCTCGTCGCGGAGGTCAGCCAGGCACGGAGGATGCGGTGTTCGGGTTGAATCACAGAGTCCCATTCAACGCCGGAACCGTGCCAACCGGCAACAACGCTTTGTCGACCGGCGGATTTCCGCCTGTTGCACTGCGCCGTTTCCCTCCTACGCTGCCCTCCTTCATGGCCCGCGAACGCCTCCTCGTCGCCCTCTCCGGCGGAGTCGACAGCTCCGTCGCCGCCCTGCTCCTGAAGGAACAGGGCCACGACGTCGTTTGCGCCTACATGAAGAATTGGATCAACGAGGACAACGTCATCGGGCACTGTCCGTGGATGCAGGACATCGAGGACGCCCGCGCCGTCTGCGACCGCCTCGGTCTCGAGTTCCGCGTCGTCAACCTCATGCGCGAATACCGCGAGCTCGTCGTCGATTACCTGCTCGACGGCTACCAGCGCGGCCTCACGCCCAACCCCGACGTGATGTGCAACAGCCGCGTGAAGTTCGGCGTCTTCGCCGCCTACGCCCGCGCGGAGGGTTTTCAGGGGCTCGCGACCGGACACTATGCGCAGCGCTGCGAAGTTGCGCCCGGCCGTTACGCCCTGATCGAGGGCGCCGACAAGAACAAGGATCAGTCCTACTTCCTCGCGCTGCTGAGCCAGGAACAGCTCGCTTTCGCCCGCTTCCCCATCGGCCACCTGCCCAAGCCCGAGCTGCGCGCCCTCGCCGCCCGCGCCGGCCTCGCCACCGCCGCGAAGAAGGACAGCCAGGGCATCTGCTTCATCGGCGAGGTGAAGATGGCCGACTTCCTCAAGGCCTACGTGCCGGAGCATCCCGGCCCGATCGTGCGCGCAAGCGACGGACGCGTGCTCGGCGAGCACCGCGGCCTGCACTACTTCACCATCGGCCAGCGCAAGGGCATCGGCGTGCCTTCCAACACCGACAACGAAGCCTACGTCGTCGTCGGCAAACGCGCGAGCGACCACGCGCTGCTCGTCGCCTTCGACGGCCCCGCTGCGCCCGGCCTGTGGACGAGCGAGTGCCGCGTGCACAGCCTGAGCTTCATCGGCGAGCCGATCACCGAACCCACGACGCTCGAATGCCGCGTCCGCTACCGCGACCCGCGTGTGCCCGTGGAGTTCATTCCCGACGCACCGAGCCGCGTCGGCGAAGCCGTTTACGCGGCCACCCTCCGCTTCGCCACGCCGCAACGCGCCCTCGCCCCCGGCCAGATCATGGCCCTCTACCGCGGCGAGGAATTGCTCGGCGGCGGGGTGTTCGTATGAGCAATCCAATACCTGAAAAGCCACCCACAAACCAGCCTGACGCTGAATATCGCTGGGGACCGACCTTATGGGCAGCCCTGCTTTTGTGGGGAGGCGCCCAGCTCTTGTTTCTCAGCGTGCTTGGCTTTCAGGATGGTTCATCGGTCGTGACCCCAGGCGGTGGTAAATCAGGACCGATGGGACCGATACAGGCATCCATCGCCGGTGTGGTGTCGCTTGCCCTTGGTTTCTACTTTGCCTGGCACGCGTGGCATCGTTGGCGCGCCCACCGGCTGAGTAAACCCGCTGCCCCGCCTGACAAAAGCACCGGAGATCGCCCAGGCTTGTGACTTCTAGCCCAACTTCGCCAGCACCAGCGCCACGGCGAAGCCAATGAACACCACGCCGAGCGCACGGTCGATCCAGTGGCCATGGCGGAGGAAGCGGCGGCGGACCTCGGGTTTCGTGAAGAGCACCGACACGAGGCAAAACCACGCCATCGTCGCGAGCACGAGCCAGACACCGTAACCGACCTTCACGAGCGGCGGCGTGCCGGGGCTGACGCGCAGCGCGAAGAGCGAGATGAAGAACAGCGCGGCCTTCGGGTTGAGCACGTTGACGATGAAACCCTGCGTCCACGCCGCGCCGTTCGTCGGCGCGGCATCGCCCTCGGCGAGGTCGAGGTCGCCTTCCCGCGGCTTGGCGCGCAGCGCCTGCACGCCCACCCATGCAAGGTAGGCGGCGCCGAGGTAGCGGACGACGTTCAACGCCAGCGGCGATTCCTTCAACAGCACGCCGAGGCCGAGGAAACAATAAGCGACGTGGAACGAGATGCCGCAGCCGATGCCGATGCTCGCCCACACCGCCACGCGGCGGCCGTGCGCCAGGCTCTGGCGCAACACGAGCGCGAAGTCCGGCCCCGGGCTCGCCACGGCGAGCGCGTGTGCGAGGGCGATGGTCAGGAATTCAGGCCAGTAGGACACGAGGGCGGAGGGCGGATGACGGAGCACAGAGGACCGACGAATACACGGCAAGGCGAGAGCGCGAGCACTCCAAGGCGGGAGACAGATTGGGGCGGCTCGTTCGGAGAACTCGCCCTACCCTACGCACGCGAGCCCACCTTGTAGCGGCGAGCGCGCAGCGAGCCGTCTGTCCCGAGCGCGGAGCGAGCCGTCCTTCCCCTCTGGTAGCGGCGAGCGCGAAGCGAGCCGTCCGGAACGGGGCGCTGGCGTTCCCGCGACGTTCACTGGCAACGGGTCGCTGGCGCTCCCCGCTACTTTCGCGCTCCCCGCTACTTTGGGACTCCCCGCTACCTTCGCGCTCGACTCCACCTTCACCCGCTCCCCGCTATCTCCAAAGGCCCGGGCTCGCGTGGTTCTTGGACCACGCCCCTGCCTCACCCACGCAGCTCCATGTCCTGCGGCACGGTGCTGAGGGCCTCGGCGAGCGTGGTGAGGCCGTCCTTCACCTTGATCAGGCTGTCCTGGTGGAGCGTCTTCATGCCGCCGCGCATCGCGATCTTCTTCAGCTCGGCGGTCTCCAGCTCCTTGTTGATGCCTTCGATGAGTTCCTCGTTGGTCACCATCAATTCGTGGATGCCGACGCGGCCCTTGTAGCCGCTGCCGTTGCACTTCGGGCAGCCCTTCGGCGCGGCCTTGTAGATCTGGCCGCTCCAACCGATGCCGCGCTGGAGGAGCTCTTTCTCGCGGCCCTCGGGTTCGTAGGCGACGCGGCAGCTCTTGCAGACGCGGCGCATGAGGCGCTGGGCGCAGACGCAGACGATCGACGACGAGATCATGAACGGCTCGATGCCCATGTCCGTCAGACGGGCGACCGTGCTGGGCGCGTCGTTGGTGTGCAGCGTGGAGATGAGCAAGTGGCCCGTGAGCGCGGCCTCGACGGCGATGTTGGCCGTCTCCTTGTCGCGGATTTCGCCGACGAGGATGATGTCGGGGTCCTGCCGCAGGAAGGCGCGGAGCGCGGCGGCGAAGGTGAGGCCGATCTGCCGGTGCATCTGCATCTGGTTGATGCCGGGCAGCGTGTATTCGATGGGGTCCTCGGCGGTGCGGATGACGACGTCGGCGGTGTTGATCTCGTTGAGCGCCGAGTAGAGCGTCATCGACTTGCCGGAGCCGGTGGGGCCGCAGTGCAAGATCATGCCGTAAGGCTGGCGGATGCACTCGCGATACTTGGCGAGGTTCTCCTCGGTGAAGCCGAGGGCGGGCAACGGCAGCGTGGACTTCTGCTTGTCGAGGATACGCATCACGACGCCTTCGCCGTGGTTGAGCGGCGCGGTGGAGACGCGGAGGTCGATGTCGACGCCCTTCTTGTTGTATTGCTTGAAGACGATGCGGCCGTCCTGCGGCAACCGGCGCTCGGCGATGTCGAGGTTGCACATGATCTTCAGGCGCGCGACGAGCGCGCCGGAGACCTTGGCGGGCAGACGGAGCTTCTCCTGCGTGAGGCCGTCGATGCGGTAGCGGACGACGAGGTCCTTCTCCTGCGGCTCGATGTGGATGTCCGATGCGCCGCCGAAATACGCGTCCTCGATGATACGGTTGGCCAGCTGGATGATCGGAGCCGAGTCCTCGTGCGTGAGGTCGTCGTCGCTGACCTCGCCCTCGCCTTCGTCGGAGAACTGCGCCCCGAGCTGGTCGACGACGTCGGAAAACTGCACCTGCTCGGCGGCGTGGTCCTTCTTGAACTTGTCCTTGATGTCCTGCTCGCGGGCGAGCAGGCGCGCGACGCGGAGGCCGGTCTTCTCGGCGATCTTGGCGGCGATCTGCGTCTCGAAGGGATTGGCGAAGGCGACGAGCAGCACGTCGCCGGCCTGGCCGACGGGAAGGATGAGGTTCTTCTGGCAGTATTCCTGGTCGATCTTCTCGAAGGTCGTGCTGTTGACCTTGTAGCGGGCGACGTTGAAGGGCGTGAGGCCGAGCGCGCGGCAGCGCGCGACGTGCAACTGCAGGGGCGTGATCTTGAACTCGCCCTGCAACAGCTGGTCGAGCTGGTCACCGGTCGTGTCGTCGGGGCGGTTGACGAGCGTCTGGCGCTGCTCGGAGGTGAGCTTCCCCAGCTCCACGAGCCGGTCGACGATTTGGGTCTGAACGCGTCCGAGGGGCATGGGTCAGGCGGTGGCGGGTTTGGCCTTGGCGGCGGCTTCGCGCTCGGCTTGGAGGCGGTCGAGGAAATCGGCGATCACCTCCATCGTGGTCGCATGCCAGATGACGGTGCCGCCGAGCTTCTTTTCCCAATGGGTGCGCACGGCGGGGCTGAGGTAATAGGCGGTGGCGACAAACCAGAAATCCTCCTCCTTCTCGTAGGGCACCGTCCACGTCGCCCAGCACATGCCGGGATCGAGGTCGCGGCGCACATCGTCGGCCACGTCGTAGTGCCGCAGGTCGACCACGCCGAGCGCATGCTCGTCCATCACCGTGTGCAGCACGTGCTCCTCCTTCAGGACCTTCGTCTCGTTGACGAGGAGGCCGAGGACGGAGGCCTGGCGGAAATTGCCCTGGGCGGCGAGTTCGAGCACGCGCTCGTTGGCCACCTCGAGCTCCTCGAACTTCACCAGGTTGTGCTCCACGAGCGCCGAGCCGAGCAGGCGGTTGGCGCGCATCAACAGGGGCCGGTGTTCGATCATGGCGGGAGGAAGTTGGCTCAGGTGCGCTTGGCGGGCGATTTCTTTTGCTTCGCGCGCAGCCGGCGGACGCGTTTTAACAATTCCTTCTTCAACTTCGGGATGCCCTCGTCGCTCAGGCAGGAGATCGGCACGATCTCGGCGGTCTTGTAGCGGGTCTTGAACTTCTTGAGGTTCGCAGCGGCGGCCTCCTCGTCCATCTTGTTGGCGGCGATGAGGCGCGGTTTCTTGAGCAACGCCGGGTCGTAGAGTTCGAGCTCCTTCAGCAGCTGCTTGTAGTCGTCGCGCGGGTCGCGGTTGTCGGTGCCCGCCATGTCGAGGATGATGAGCAGGAGCGCGCAGCGCTCGATGTGGCGGAGGAAACGGTGGCCGAGGCCGCGGTTCTCGCTCGCGCCGGCGATGAGGCCGGGCACGTCGGCGAGCACGAGCCGCTCGTAGTCGTCGGGATACTCGATGACGCCGATCTGCGGGTGCAGCGTGGTGAAGGGATACGCGGCGACCTTCGGGTGCGCCTTGGTGATGATGCCGGTGAGCGAGGATTTGCCGGCGTTGGGAAAGCCGACCAGGCCCACGTCCGCGATGCTCTTGAGTTCGAGGCGATATTCGCCGATCTCGCCCGGCTCGCCGGGGCCGAACTTGCGCGGCGCGCGGTTGATGGAGGATTTGAACCGGGTGTTGCCGAAGCCGCCCTTGCCGCCGCGCAGGAGCACGGCCTCCTGGCCGTCCTCGAGCACCTCGGCCACCTTCTCGCCGGTGTCGAGCCGGTAGGCGATCGTGCCCAGCGGCACGCGCAGGATGGCGGGGCGACCCTCGCGGCCGTTGCAGTCCTTGCCGAGGCCGTGTTCGCCGCGCTCCGCGTTCCAGTGCGGCTTGAATTTGAAATCAATGAGGTTGTTCTGGTCATCGTCGCCGCGCAGCACGACGTCGCCACCCTTGCCGCCATCGCCGCCGTTGGGTCCGCCCCAAGGCTCGAATTTTTCGCGTCGAAAGCTCACGCAGCCGCGGCCTCCGTCGCCCGCGCGGGCCTTGATGGTGCATTCGTCGATGAACATGCCGCCCAAATTGCAGAATCCGGCGCGCTTGCCAAGTGGCGTTCGCCCGGAACGTGCCCCACCCTGCGCCCGGTCCGCCGCCGCGGAGACCGGAAGCACGGACGCCGAGTGCGCCGGAGCGCGGAGGACCGGTCAGACCGGCACCTTGATGCCGCGGCGCAGGTAGGTGGGCACGTCGAGATCCTGCCCTTCGAAGAGGTTGCGGTCGGACTTGTCGAAGGAGCCGCGGCTGGCCGCCGGCTCGGTGCCACCGAAGCCGAATTCCTCCTGCAAGGGCTTGTTCGCGGCGCCGGCGGCGGCGGCCGCAGCGGATTTGGCCTTCGCGGTCGATCCGGCGGGCTTGGCCGGAGCCTCGCTGGCGGGCGCAGCCGGGGCCTCGTCGGCCGGCTCGGTCACGTCCGCCGGGGCCTTGTCGGTCCGGCGCGTCGGAGTGAGCGGCTTCGCCCGCGTGAAGGTGCGTCCGCCGAGGTCGGTGGCGCCCATGACGCAGACCTCGACCTTGCCGTGCAGGCTCTCGTCGATCACGGCGCCCATGATGACGTGGGCCTCGCGTCCGAACTCCTCGGTCACGGCGGTCATCAGCTCGTTGACCTTCGTCAGGCTGAGGTCGGGGCCGCCGGTGATGTTGACCATCAGGCGGTCGGCCTTGCGGGCGAACTCCGGCGTGGCGAGCAGCGGGCAATTCTTCAGGTTCTCGAAGGCCGCTTGGGCGGCGTTCTCGCCTTCGCCGACGCCAAGGCCGAACAACGTCTTGCCGCCGCGCGTCTGGAACGCCGTGCGCAACGCCTGGAAGTCGAGGTTGATGAGCCCGGTGCGCGCGAGCATGCCCCAGATCGATTTCACGCCGCGGCCGATCCACTCGTCGGCGCGCGCGAAGGCGTCGAGCACGCTCGTCTGCTCCGTGCCTTGCTGAAGCAACAGGTCGTTCGAAAGCGGAATCACCGCATGGCAGGCGGCGCGCAGTTCCTGCAGGGCTTCCTCGGCCTGCTTGCGGCGCCGGCCGCCTTCGAAGCTGAACGGCATCGTCACGAACGCGATCACAAGCGCGCCGGCCTCGCGGGCGAGCTCGGCCACGACGGGCGTGGCGCCGGAACCGGTGCCACCTCCGAGCCCGGCGACGAGGAAGATCAGGTCGGCGTCGCGCACGACGGCCGCGAGCTTCTCGCGGTCGTCGGAGGCGGCTTGGTAACCGAGCGCCGGATCGCCACCGGCGCTGAGGCCGCGGGTGATGCCGGTGCCGATGAGGATCTTGTCCTGCACGGGCGAGGAGGCGAGCGCCTTGGCGTCGGTGTTCACCACTGCGAGCTGCAGGCGCTCGAGGTTCTCCATCTTCAGCCGGTCGACGGCATTGGACCCGCCGCCGCCCACGCCGATGAGCTTGATCGCCACATCGGGGTCGGCCATGGCCTCGAGCGGAAGTTCGTTGTGCTTCATCGCGGTGTCCTCAGGAGAAAAGCTTGGTGAGGTTGTTGAGCCAACCGCCGGCTTTGCGGCGGCCTGAGGCGGGGCGCTCCTGCGCCGCGCGGAGGCCGAATTGGAAGACGCCCAGCACGGTGCTGAACGCCGGATCCTTGAGCTCATCCTTCACCCACGAGGGCGCCTCGCCGCGGCGCGCCGGCAGGCCGAAGACGCGGCTGGCGGACTCCTCGATGCCGGGCAACTTCGCGGTGCCGCCGGTCACGACCACGCCCGCCGCGCAATGGTCGGGCGAAAACATCGGGCCGAGTTTCTTGCGGACGACCTCGAACAATTCCTGGATGCGCGCGGCGGCGACGGTCTCGATCGCGAGCTTGGGCAGCTGGCGGTCGCCGAAGGACATGTCGCCATTCAGCCAGACCTTCTCGGCCTTGTCGCGCGTCTGCACGACGGCGCGGCCGAAACGGAGCTTCAGCAACTCCGCCTGCGCGCCGGTGACGCGCAACCCGATCGCGAGGTCGTTGGTCACATGTTCGCCGCCGAGCGGGACCGTGCCCGTGACCAACACATGGCCGTCGCGGTAGAGGACGTAGTCCGTGATACCCTTGCCGACATCGAGCACGAGCACGCCGTGCGTGCGCTCCTCCTCCGTGGTGAGCAGCGAACCGGCCGCAAGGGACGAGAGCACGAGCTCCTTCACCTCGACGTGGTAGCCGCCCACGACGTGGATGTTGTCGCTGACCTTGCTCTCCTGCCCGTGCGTGATCCAGTAACCGACCTCGAGGCGGCTGCCGGACATGTGCTCGGGATCGACGACGACGCGGTCGTCGAGCCGGAACGGCCGGCGGATTTCGTGGATGCGCGTGCGACCCGGGGGCAGCTCCTTCTCCTTGGCGAGGTGGCACACCTGGGCGATGTCGAGCTGCGTGACGGTGTTGTCGGCGGACTTCACGTTCACCGCCGCCTCGTTGTAGAAGCCGTCGAGGTGCGGCCCGGTCTGGGCCAGCCAGATCTCCTCGATGCGCGCGCCGGCCTTCTTCTCCGCCATCTCGAGCGCCTGATGGGTCGCCTCACTGGCGGCCTTGTAATCGATGACCTCGCCCTTCATCACGCCGCGCGACTGCGCAACGCCGACGCCGATGAGGTTGAGCGCGCGTCCGTGGGCGACTTCGCCGACGAGCACGGCGATTTTGCCGGTGCCGATTTCGACCGCAGCGACGATATTGCCGGTGTTAGAGATCACGTTTCCGCTGGGGAGAGGGTTGAAGTTGGAAATGGAGCGGCCGCTGCTGCGCGCGCTGCTGTTGATGCTTCGCCAGCTCCTCGGGCGTCTTCGTCAACGTCACCGGCACCTGCAGGCCGAGGGCGAGGTTGACGGACTGGAGCGCCGGCTCGTCGAGCGCGCCGCGGGTCTGGTCGATGACGTGGTCGAGGCGGGCGAGCTGCATGAAGTAGTCATCCTTCGCGCTGAACACGATGCGGTCGATGTCCTGCGCCTTGACCACGAGTTCGCGGTAGTCGTTGAGCCGGGAGAGCGAGACGATGAGCCATTCGCGGTAGAGGTGCGGGGCCTGGATCTGCGCGGTGGTGAGCAACTCGGCGACCTCGGGCATGCCGGGGATGGGCTCGTAGCCGCCGCTGTCGGCGCGGCGGAGCGTGAAGCCGTCGAGCCAGGGCAGGCTCGCGATGAGCGGCTTCTCGTAATTGATGCCGTCGTAGACGACGCCGTCCTTTGCGACGAGCAACTGCTTGTTCGCGCCGCGGTCGTTCACCTGGATGCGCGCGACCGGCGTGCGCTCCTGCAGGGTGACGATGAGCGTGTCGGGAAAACTCCGCGTCAGGGCCGCGTAACTGATCTGGCCGTGCACCATGAGACGGTCGCGGAGCGTCGCGAGATCGAGCGACATCAGCGTGGCATCCTTGGGCAGGGCGAGCGTGCGCGTGACCCAGTCTCCGGGCAGCACGCCGTTGGTCAGCACCGTGACGTCGCGCACGGTCTCGGTCGGCACGGCCTCGGCAAGAGCGCCGCGGTTGCTCTCCCAGCTGCTGACGACGGCATAGACGCCCCAGGCGACGAAGCCGATGAGCAGGGTCAGCGCGCCGAGCTTGACCCAGAGCATCCGCTGGCGATGCCGGCCGCGCTTGGACATGGCGCGCGGAGTCACCTCCTGGCTGATGTTGCGCCAGGATCGTTTGGTCGGGACGTTGTCCTTTGATTCGCTCACTTCCGGGTATGCGCCGCCGCAAAACGCTCGAGCGCGGGCGCGACCAATTCGCGGCAAAGCGCGTTGAAATCGAGTCCCACGCAGCGGGCGCTCATCGGCAGCAGGCTGGTTTCCTTCATGCCGGGCAGCGTGTTGATTTCCAGCAGATAAAGGCCGCCTTCCGCCGAAAGCATGAAATCCACCCGCGCGTAGTCGCGGCAGCCGCAGGCGGCGAACGCCGTCTCGGCGGCGCGGCGCACCTCGTCGGTCACTTCCTGGGACAACGGCGCCGGGGCGGTGTATTCGGTCAGGCCCTTGGTGTATTTGCTGGTGTAGTCGAACACGCCGGACTTCGGCGTGATCTCGACGACGCCCATCGCCCGGCCGCGCAGCAAACCGACGGTCAACTCGCGCCCGAAGATGCGTTTTTCCGCCACCCAATCGCCCTGCCGCAGGCCGGCCAGCGCGATGTCCAACCCGGCGCGCGTGGAGATGATCTGCAAGCCCACGCTGCTGCCCTCGCGGTTGGGCTTCAACACCACCTGCTCGCCGAGCTCGGCGGCAAGTTGCGCGCCGGTCGGTTTGGTGCGGGCATCGAAGTTGCGGCCCGGCGCGACGCGCACGCCCATGGCCGACACCGCCTGCCGCGTGCGCCACTTGTCGAAGCACAGATCGCTGCCCTTCGCGTCGCAACCCGCGTAGCTGAAGCCCGCCTCCTCGAGCAGCCGCTGCATGCCGCCGTCCTCGCCGAAGACGCCGTGCAAAGCGGAGAACACCACGTGCCGCCGCGGATCGAGTCCGGCCGGGACGGCGTCCTCGTCGACGACGAAGAACTCCGTCGGATGCGTGTAAGCCAGCGCGAGGGCCGCGGCCTTGCCGGAACCCAGGGAAACTTCGCGCTCGGCGGACGTGCCGCCGGCGAGCACGGCGATGATCGGGGAATTCATGGGAAAGGAGTCAGCCGCCGCCACGGACGCATCGCGGCCGGGCGCGCCGCCACGCAGGCGCACGCCGCACGGCGCAGGCCGCGCGCTTTCACGGCACACTGGGAGCGGACGACGTTCACAACACGTCCCTCCACTCGGCGCCGAACAACATCACCTCGGGCTGCAAATCGACGCCCCGCACCTCGCGCACGCGGGCGCGCACGCGCCGCACGAGCCCGATGATGTCGGCCGCGCTGGCCGCCCCGGTGTTGACGATGAAATTGGCATGCACCGGCGACACCATCGCGTCGCCCACGCGTTCGCCCTTGAGCCCGCACTCGTCGATCAGCTTGCCCGCCGAGGTGCCGGGCGGGTTCTTGAAGATGCAACCGGCGCTCGGCTCGCGCGGCTGCGATTCCTGGCGCTTCTTCTGGTAGGCCTCGATCTGCTGTTTGATCGCCGCTGCGTCGCCACCTGCGCGCGGACGCAGGACCGCCCCGAGCGCCACGGCCGTCTCCAGCTCCGCGCAATGCCGGTAATCCACATGCATTTCGCTCCTGCGCATGACGCGCTTCTCGCCCGCGAGCGTCAGCAAGTGCACTTCCTCGACCACATCGAAGGTCCAGCCGCCCATCGCCCCTGCGTTCATGCGCAAAGCGCCGCCGACCGTCGCGGGGATGCCCTCCATGAACTCGAAGCCGCCGAGTCCCGCCTTCGTCGCGAGGCCGCACAGGTTCTTCAGGCGCAACCCCGCCCCGACCCACACGCTGCCATCCGCGCGCGGCGCGAAGACCTGCCAGTTCGGATGCCCGAGGCTGATGACGAGCCCGTCGACGCCTTCATCCGGCACGAGCAAATTGGAGCCGCGCCCCAGCATGAACACCGGCAGCCCGCGCGCGTGCGCCGTCGCGAGCAGCAGCTGCAACTCCTGTTCCGTCGCCGGCTCCGCATAAACCCGCGCCGGCCCGCCGACGCGCATCGTGGTCTTCGGCCCGAGCGGTTCCCGCTCGGTGAATTTCGTCGTGCCCGACAGCAGCGGACGCACGTCGGCCACCAGCCGCCGCCACGCCGCCTCCCGCGCCTCGATAGGTTGCAGCATCTTAAGAAAATCCCGGGCGAACGCCTCGATGTCCCCTGCCCCGACGAACGCGAGCAGGTCGCCGTCCCGCAGCGCCGCCGCGAGTTTCCTGACGCCGGCCACGCCGGTCAGCGGCAGGCGCGCGACCTTCCGCGGCGGATCCAGCCGCGCGAACTCCGCCGCCAAATCATCCGTCGTGCCACCGGCGACCGGCGCCTCGCTCGCCGCATAGACCTCGAGCAGGAAAATCTCATCCGCCGCGCCGAGCGCCTGCGCGAACTCCGCCTTGAACTGCGCCGTGCGCGTGAAGCGATGCGGCTGGAACACGACCACCAGACGCGAACTCCCTGGACGCAGCGCCGCCAGCAGCGCGCGGATCTCCGCCGGGTGATGCGCGTAGTCTTCGATCACCGTCAGCCGCGGCGAGGCATGCAGCACGCCTTGGCGCCGGCGCACCCCGGCAAAATCCGCCAGCGCCCCGGGTGTGATCGCCGCACCAATCACCTGCGCCGCCGCCAGCGCCGCCGTGGCGTTGAGTGCGTTGAACTCCCCGCGCGCCCGCACCTGCGCCTCCGCGAGCGCGAAATCGCCCCCGAGGGTCAGCACCAGGCGGCCATCCGGTTTGTGGTCCATCTGGCGGCAGACATACGATCCTTCACCCGACAACTCGCCGACCACACCGGTGGCAGCCGGCCCCGCGAAACGGAGAAACCGCGGCGTCCGCGCCGGATCGGCGAGGCGCGCGACGACGCGTTGGGACATCGCGCAGGCGGCGTTCACGAGCACGCTGTCCCGCGTGCGCGCGAAGAGCGCGGCGAATTCATCCTCGATCGCAGCGCGCGTCGCGTAGTGGTCGGCATGGTCCCAATCGAGATTCACGGCGAGCGTCACCTCCGGCGCGAAGCCGCCGATCGTGCCGTCGCTCTCGTCGACTTCCACGATCACCCATTCGCCGGCATCGCGGGCCGGCGGCAGCGCATCGCCGCCGAAAAGTCCACCCAACACCCAGCCGCATTCGAAACGCGCACGCACCAGCGCCATGATAAGCATGGCCGTGGTGGTGGTCTTGCCGTGCGAACCCACGACGGCGACGAGGCGGCGGTCGCGCGTGACTTCGGCGAGCATCTCGCCGCGCCGCACCTGCGGCAGGCCGCGCGCCGTCGCGAGTTGCCGCAGCGGATGGGTCGACGCGACCGCCGGGGAAAACACCACCAGCTCGGCGTCCGCCGGCAATTCGCCCGGCGTGACGATCGTCACCTCCGCGCGTTCGAGCCAAGCGCGCGTCGCCGGGTTCCACGCATCGTCGTCCGCCGACACGGCGAAACCACGCGCGCGCAGGTAGAGCCCCAACGGGGTCATGCCCATGCCGCCGGCGCCGAGCAAGTGCACCCGCTGCACCGCCCGGCCGAAGACTGGAGGCCGCCGGTTCATGGGGTGGCGCGCACCGGCTGCTCGTGCCGGCGATGTCGTTCCGGCGGCAGACCGCACGCGAGTTCCTCCAAGTCCTGCACGATCGTGCCGACCGCATCCTCCTGGGCCATGCGGCGCAGGTTTTCGTGGAATTTGTGCTGCAACCAGTCGTTGAAAAGGATCTCGAGCACCTCCTGCTTCAGGCCGCCCAGCGCGTTCTGGTCGATGACGAGGCCGCCGCCTTGCTGCTCAAAGTAGCGCGCGTTGGCCCACTGGTGGTTGTCCGCCGCGTGCGGATAAGGCACGAGCACGGCCGGCGTCTCGCAGCGCACGAGCTCGGCGATCGTGCCGGCGCCGGCGCGGCTCACGACAAGATCGGCGGCGGACAGCAACACGCCCACGCGATCGGTGAACGGCTCGAACCACGTCCGCACCACGGCGCCGCGCTTCGAGCGCAGCTCGCGCACGGTGTTCTCGCCCTTGCCGAGACCGGTGACGCACCACACCTGCACGCCTTCGGCGGCGAGCGCGGTGAGGTTGTCCTCGACCCACTGGTTGAGCTGGGCCGAGCCCTGGCTGCCGCCGAGGAGGACGAGCAGCTTTTGCGTCGGATCGACGCCCAGCTGGGCGCGCGCGGCCTCGCGCGGCAGGCGCGACACCTCCGGGCGGACCGGCAGGCCGGTGTGGCGCACACGCACGCCGAGGCGTCCGGGCAGACGCACGCCCGGCGGCAGATAAAGCCGTTGCGCGAAGCGGGAAAGCACGCGCACGGCGCGACCGGGCACGCGGTTGGCTTCGTGCAACGCGACCGGGATGCGCAGGCAGCGCGCCGCGGCCGTGACCCCGGCATTGGTGAAGCCGCCGAAACCGACCACGGCCTGCGGGCGGAACGCGCGCAGGTAACGCAGACTGAAGAAAAATCCCTGACCCTGCCGCACGAGGAAACGGGCGAACACATCCGGCCGCGCCCCGAACGGCGCGCCCGGCACGCAGGCGCAGGTGAGGTGCGGGTATTTTTCGACGAGGCGCGCGTCGACCTTCTTCTGCGAGATGAAGAGCCGTGCGTCGTGACCGCGGGCGCGCAGGGCCTCGGCGAGCGCGATGCCCGGCGCGAGGTGCCCGCCCGTGCCGCCGCAAGCGATGAGGAAACGGCTCATCCGACCACCTCCGCGAGCGCGCGCCGGCGCTCGAGCGGCTTCGGCCGCTCCCAAGCGCGCGAGGTGTTGATGATGATGCCCACGAGCAGGCCCATGAGCAGCAGGTTCGAGCCGCCGGCGCTGATGAAGGGCAGCGACATGCCCTTGGTCGGCATCATGCCGGTGACCACGCCGAGATTGATGATCGCCTGCAGGCAGATAAGCAGCAGGCACCCGGTGACGAGGAGGAATTGGTAGAGGTTCGGCGCCCGGCGCACATGGAACAGGCCGGCGATGAAGATGGTGATGAACAGAACCACGGTGAGCATCGTGAACACGAGCCCCAGTTCCTCGCCCATGATGGCGAAGATGAAATCCGTGTGCGCCTCGGGCAGGAAGGCCTGCTGCTGCCGGCCGTTGCCAATGCCCACGCCGTCAACGCCACCGGCGGCGAACGCGAGGATCGCCTGCCAGAGCTGGTAGGCGCCCTCGCTGCGGTTGGCCTCGACATCGAGGAACGACATCACGCGCTTCAGGCGATAAGGGCTGTGGATGACCAGCACCACGCACGCGCTCAGCCCCAACACGATGGTGGGAACGAGAAACTTCAACCGCCCGCCCGCGAGGAAGAGCAGGAGCAGCCCGATCGTGCCGGTGAGAAACGCGGTGCCGAAATCAGGCTCGAGGATGACCAGTCCGGCGAAGACGCCGATGCCCGCGCAGGGAATGAGGAATCCGCGCTTCAGGTCGTCCATCTTGTTCTGGTTCATCGCGAGGTAGTGCGAGAGCCCGAAGACGAGCGCGAGCTTGGCGAATTCCGACACCTGGAGGCGCGTGAAGCCGAGATTGAGCCAGCGCCGGCTGCCGTTCACCGAGACGCCGATGCCCGGGATGAGCACGAGTACGAGCGCGAGCAACGCCACGCCGGCGACGATCCACGCGAAGCGCCGCAGGCTCTCGAGATCCGCGAGCACCATCATCCACGCAGCCCCGATGGCGAGGCCGAGGAAGATCAGCTGCTTGTAGAGATAGGCCGCCGGCGCAGCGCCCTTCACGGTGGAACTCGCGCTGAACAACACCGTCAGCCCGATCGCCAGCAAGGCGGCGACGCAGACGAGGATGACGCTCGCGGGAGTGATCGTGAGGTGGCGGCGAAGCGAAGGTGCGGCGCTCGGCGTCGGGCTCGCCATGGGGCGGCGGGGCGTGAGGCGTTAACCCTTCGGGCGGGGTTCCTCGACCTTGATGGTCGGGACTTCGGTCGCGGTGTCCTTCAAGCCGGCATCGAGATCCTGCCCGGGCGGCGGCGGCGCGATTTCAAAACGGGGAGCCGTGTTCGTCGGCGCGCTCTCGGCGGGCGCGGTCGCCGTGGTTGCCGGCGGCGGCGTGGTCGGCGCGGGCGTGGAGGCGGCGGTCGAAGGGGCCGGCGTGCGGTTGCTCACGGCGCGAAACCCGGGGATGACGAGCTGCTGGCCGGCGCGGATCTTGGCCGGGTCGGTGATGTTGTTGGCCGCGGCGATTTCGCCGACGGTGACCTGATACTTGCGCGCGATGGTGCCGAGGCTCTCGCCGGAAACCACGGTGTGGCGCATCGCCTCGCCGGAGGCGGGGCGCGTGGTGGTGGCCGGAGCCGGCGCCTTCTCGGGCGCGGCGGCGGTCGTGAGGTCCTTCGGGGCCGCGGCCTTCGTCGGCACCATGAGTTTCTGGCCGGGACGCAGCGTGGCGCCGGTGCTCAGGTTGTTGGCCTTGGCCAGCTCGGCGACGGTGATCTTGTGCTTCTTGGCGATGCTCCAGAGGCTGTCGCCGCGCTGGACGGAATAGGTGCTGACCGGCGCGACATCATCGACCACCGGGCGGGCGGGCGCGAGGGCGGCGGCGTTGGGCGAACCGGGCCGCGTGGGCTCGGCGCGACCGGCTTCCGTCGGCGGCGTGTAGGTGCTCATCGCCCCGGTGTCGACCGGAGCCGGCGTGTAAGTGAGGCTCTCGCCCGGCGAATGCATGGGCGCCCCGGCGGTGGGCACGGTGGCGTCGGGCGTCGGGCGATTGGCCGGCTTCGACTGGCAGCCGGGGGTCGCGAAAATGAAGATAAACGCGAGCAGGTGCACGGCGATCACTGCTCCGAAGATCTGCAAAATTTTCATGGCGGAAGTATGGGTCGTTGGGCGGGCGATTTGCTATCTAAAAATAGGGCGTGCTCACAGGTTTCCGACGAGACGGACAAACTGCTGCCCGCGGTCGGCATAGCCGCGGAACATGTCGAAGCTGGCAAAGCCCGGGCTGAGCAGGACGTGATCGCCCGGACGCGCGGCGGCCACGGCGGTGCGCACGGCGTCCTCCAGCGTGGCGCAACGCCGGGCCGCCAAGCCGTGGGTAGCACAAAATCCCGCCAGCGCCGGCGCGGTCTCGCCGATCAGGCAGGCCAGGCGCACGCGCGGTGCGATGCGGCGGATGAAACCGTCCAAATCGCCGCCCTTGGCCTTGCCGCCGGCGATGAGCAACACCGGCTGCTCGAAGGTCGCCAGCGCCGCCTCGACGGCGTGGAAGTTGGTGGCCTTGGAGTCGTTCCAGAAGGTCACGCCACCCTTTTCGACCACGCGCATGAGTCGGTGGTCGGCGAGTTGAAAGGAGCGTGCCGCAGCGTAAAGCGTCTCTTCCGGCAAGCCGGCGTGACGCCACCAGGCAGCGGCGAGGAGGAAATTTTCGCGTTGCGGATACGTGGCGAAGACGGTGTCCGCCAAGTGCGGGTCGGCAGTCTGTCCTTCGGAGTCGATGCCGGCAGACGCGGGTAGCGCTCGTAGGGTTTGCGCGGCATAGTGCCGCACGGAGGTGCCGACGAACACGGCCGCCGGCGGCGTGCGTTCGAGCAGGCGCCACTTGGCCGCGAAATACGCGTCCATGCCCGGATGACGCTCAAGGTGATCCTCCGCGAAGTTGGTCCAGAGCGTCGCGGTCGGACGCAGATGCTGCAGCGTCTCGGCCTGGAACGAACTCACCTCGCACACCGCCACATCGACGCGTCCGGCCTGTTCGACGACGAAACGCGAGAGCGGGTAGCCGACGTTGCCGGTAGCGGCCGCGCGGCGGCCGGCGGCGTTGAGGGCGTGGGTGAGGAATTCCGTCAGGGTCGTCTTGCCGTTCGTGCCCGTGATGGCGACCAGTTCGCCGCGCCAGAACAGCGACGCGAAATCGAGTTCGCCGAGACAGGCACACCCGGCGGCGCGCGCCGTCGCGAGCCACGGATGCTCCGGCGCGAAGCCCGGGCTGAACACCACGAGGCCGTGCGTGCTTGCTTGCGTGGACGAAAATGTGCGCACCACGTCGGCGCCGTCGGCCCGCTCGTCGTAGATCACCCCGCGCGCGCCGAGCGCCGTCAGCAACGCGAGCACGCCCTGCCCGCTCACGCCGCCGCCGAGGACGGCGACGGGATGCGCAAGCAGCGGGACGAGTTCGGCGGGCGGCGACGGCAGCATCGGAAAGGCACAGACATCCGTGGACAGCGGGATTGGGTTGGGTTCCGGTTGGAGGGATTAAAGAACCTGTCCACGGACGCCTGCGAAAAGTCGGGCGGTCTTCACGGCCACCGGCACGTCCGGCAACGCCGAGGCCACGCCGCGGCGTAGGCGGCGCAGTTTCGAGGCGGAGCGCACAAGCGGCCGGCTCAGCAACACGAGACCGGTGGGCGAGAGATCGCGAAAGGAAGGAGCAAGATCGGAGCTGAAATCGAGCGGCATGGGATTTTCGATTTTAGGTTTTGGTTTTCCGATTTTCCGGCTCAGCGCAGCTTCAGGGTCGCGAGACCGAGCAGCGCGAAGCCGAGCGAGAGCACCCAGAAACGCAGGACAACCTTGGTCTCGGGCCAGCCGCGTTTCTGGAAATGGTGATGGATCGGCGCCATGAGGAAGAGCCGGCGACCCGTGCCGAAGCGGCGTTTGGTGTATTTGAACCAGCTCACCTGGAAGACGACCGAGAGGAGTTCCATGACGAACACGCCGCCGACGATCACCAGCGTGAACGGCTGGTGGATCATGAAGGCCATGACGCCGATGAGGCCACCGAGCGCGAGCGAGCCGGTGTCGCCCATGAACACCTCGGCCGGATGCGAGTTGAACCACAGGAACGCCATGCCCGCCCCGATCAGCGCACCGCAAATCACCGTCAACTCGCCCGCGCCGGGCACGTAGCTGATGAGCAGGTATTCCGCGATGATGCTGTTGCCCGCCGCGTAGGCCATGATGCCAAAGACGAGCGCAACCGTGATCGTGCAACCGACCGCGAGACCGTCGAGGCCGTCGGTGATGTTGATGGCGTTGCTGAAGCCAACGATCCAGAGGTAGATCAACACGAGCAGCAGCCACCACGGCATGTGTGGAATGATGGCGCCCTTCACGAACGGCACCCAGAGCTCGCGGATCTTCGCCGCGCTCTGCGGATGCCAGAGCAGCACGCCGAGCGCGACGCCAGTGGCGAGCGATTGCCAGGCGATCTTCTCCCACGGACGGATGCCGTCCTTGTTCTTGTGCACGACCTTCAGGTAATCGTCGCGCCAGCCCGGCACCGTCAGCGCCGTGTAAACGAAGAGCGAGACAAAGACCCAGACGTTGGGCGTCGCCCACAGCACCGCGCTGAGAAACACCGCGATGAAAATGATGAGCCCGCCCATCGTCGGCGTGTGCTTCTTGTCGAAATACGTCGCGCCGAGCTCGCCTGTGCGCTCGTCGATGTAGCCGTGCCCGAACTTCAGCTCGCGGAAGCGACCGATCAACCACGGCCCGATGATGAAGCCGATGACCACCGCGGTCAGCATCGCCCCACCCGTGCGCACGGTGAGGTAGCGCAGCAGGCGCAGCGGTCCGAAGTAGTGCTCGTAGTCGGCGAGATAACTAAGCATGGGCGGAAGCGGTGGGATCGAGCACGGTTTCGAGACGGTAGCGACGGCTGCCCTTCAGGAACGCCGCGCCCCGGAAATCCGTCAGGCGGGCGCGCACCGCAGCGAGGTCCGTGACGACCGCGATCTGCGCGGGATCGTTGCCGTTCTCGAGCAATCCCTCGCGCAGCGCCGCGGCGTGGTCGCCGACCGTGAAGAGAAAATCGCCGGGCCGCAGCAGGATCGTGCGCCCGAGCTGGCGATGAAACTCCTCCGCTTGCGCGCCGAGTTCCTCCATGCCGCCGAGCACGTAGAGCCGCGGCAGATCCGGCGCGGCAAGTCCGGCAAAGGCCGCGATCGCATCCTGCATGGACGCCGGGTTTGCGTTGTAGAAATCGCAGTAAACCTGCGCCTGACCCACCCGCTGCATCTCGCCGCGCCAGCGGGACGGCGCCCAAGTCGCGAGCCGCGTCTGCAACGTGGCGTCGTCGACGCCCAGCTCCGAAGCGAGCGCGAGCG